>JBATEB010000136.1:0-30389 GCA_049663805.1 Burkholderiales bacterium
TCAACAACGTCGAGACCAAGCCCGGCATCGGCTATCCGAAGGAGTGGGAGAACCAGGACAAGTGGAACGGCGGTTGGCAGCGCTTGGCCAACGGCAGGATCGAGCCGCGCCAGGGCGCGAAGTGGAAGCTGCTGATGCGCATCTTCGCGAACCCGAACCTGCCCGAGATCGACGACTACTACGAACCGTTCACCTTCGACTACGGTCACTTGCAGTCCGCGCCCGAGATGAAGGCGACGCCGACGGCGCGCCCGCGCAGCCTGATCACCGGCAAGCAGATGGACAGAATAGTCTGGGGCCCGAACTGGGAGGAGATCCTCGGCGGCGAGTTCGCCAAGCGCAGCAAGGACAAGAACCTCGAAGACTTCGAGCAGGTCCAGAAGGACATGCTCGGCCAGTTCGAGAACACCTTCATGATGTACCTGCCGCGGCTGTGCGAGCACTGCCTCAATCCCTCGTGCGTCGCCTCCTGCCCCTCGGGCTCGATCTACAAGCGCGAGGAGGACGGCATCGTGCTGATCGACCAGGACAAGTGCCGCGGCTGGCGCATGTGCGTCTCGGGCTGTCCCTACAAGAAGATCTACTACAACTGGTCCACCGGCAAGGCCGAGAAGTGCATCTTCTGCTACCCGCGCATCGAGGTCGGCCAGCCGACCGTCTGCTCGGAGACCTGCGTCGGGCGCATCCGCTATCTGGGCGTGCTGCTCTACGACGCCGACAAGATCGAGAGCGCGGCGAGCGTCGCCGAGACGAAGGACCTGTACGACGCGCAGCTCGGCGTGTTCCTCGATCCGTTCTCGGAGCAGGTGCTGGCGCAGGCGCGCAGCGACGGGGTGCCCGAGTCGTGGCTCAAGGGCGCGCAGGCCTCGCCCGTCTACAAGATGGTGATGGACTGGAAAATCGCCTTCCCGCTGCACCCCGAGTACCGCACCCTGCCGATGGTGTGGTACGTGCCGCCGCTCTCGCCGATCAGCTCGGCGGCCAACAGCGGCCACATCGAAAACGACGGCGTGCTGCCCGACGTGCGCAGCCTGCGCATTCCGCTGCGCTACCTTGCCAACCTGCTCACCGCGGGCGACGAGGAACCCGTCGCGAAGGCGCTCGAGCGCATGCTCGCGATGCGCATCTTCATGCGCGCCCGCCACGTCGAGAAGCGCGAGGAGGCCTCGGTGCTCGAGCGCGCGGGGCTCTCGCTTGCGCAGGTCGAGGAGATGTATCGATACCTGGCGATCGCGAACTACGAGGACCGGTTCGTGATTCCCACCGCCCACCGCGAGTACGCCGAGAACGCGTTCGACCTGCGCGGCGGCTGCGGCTTCTCTTTCGGCAACGGCTGCTCCGACGGCGCCTCCGAAGCGAGCCTGTTCGGCGGCAAGAAGCGCAAGAGCATCCCCATCAAGCAGGTGGCGTGAATGCCCCGCGCGCTGACCTTCAAGGCGCTCGCCGCCCTGCTCTCCTACCCGGAGCAGGAGCTCGTCGACGCGCTGCCCGAGCTGGCGGCCGCGCTCGACTCGGAGAAACTCGTTCCGCCCCGGGAACGGAAAGCCCTGGGAGCGCTCATCGCGGAGCTGGCGCAGACCGAGCTGATGACGCTGCAGGAGCGCTACGTGGGTCTGTTCGACCGCTCGCGCGAGCTGTCGCTGCACCTGTTCGAGCACGTCCACGGCGAATCGCGCGAGCGCGGCCAGGCGATGGTCGACCTGGGAAAGCTGTATGCGTCCCACGGGTTCGCCCTCGAGGGCAACGAGCTGCCGGACTTCCTGCCGGCGGTGCTCGAGTACCTGTCGTACCGGCCGGCAGCCGAAGCGCAGGTGCTGCTCGCCGACATGGCGCACATCCTCCAGGTGCTGGGCGGGCGCCTGGCGCGGCGCGCGAACGCCTACAGCGCCGTGCTCGCCGCGCTGGTCCGGCTCGCGGGGGAGAAGCCGGCGTTCGATCCGGCGAGCGGCGGAACCTCGCCCGAATCGGAAAGCGCCGCCGCGATCGATGAATCCTGGGCCGAGCCGCCGGCCTTCGGCGGGCGCCCGGGCGACGCGCAGGTCGCGCCGGTGCGGTTCTATCCCAAGGGAGCAGCACGATGAGCTACGCGAACCAGTTCCTGTTCGGCATCTACCCCTACGTCGCGCTGGCGGTGTTCCTGCTCGGCAGTCTGATCCGCTTCGATCGCGAGCAATATACCTGGAAGAGCGACTCCAGCCAGCTGCTCAAGCGCGGGCAGCTGCGCTGGGGAAGCAACCTCTTCCATATCGGAATCCTCGCGCTGTTCTTCGGCCACCTCGCAGGCTTGCTCACGCCGAGGGAGGCGTATCACGCGCTCGGCCTCTCGACCGAGGCGAAGCAGCTGCTCGCGATCTCGGCCGGAGGCGTGTTCGGAACGATGTGCCTCGCCGGCCTCGTCCTGCTGGTTCACCGGCGCCTCTCCGAGCCCCGCATCCGCGCGACCGGCACCCCCATGGACATCGTCGTGCTGCTGTGGATTCTCGCGACGCTGCTCATCGGGCTGGCGAGCATCTTCGTCTCGCTCGGCCACCGCGACGGCTCGGTGATGGTGGTGCTCGGGCTGTGGGCGCAGCACATCGTGACCCTGCGCGGCGGCGCGGCCGAATACATCGCGGGCGTGCACTGGATCTACAAGATTCACCTCGTCTTCGGCATGACCCTGTTCCTGCTGTTCCCGTTCTCGCGGCTGGTGCACGTATGGAGCGGGTTCGGCGCGCTGGCGTACCTCGGCCGGCCCTACCAGATCGTGCGCACCAGGAGATGAGCGCGCGCGCAACCGCGGCGGGCGCCGATCCTTCGTCTCGAGCGGCGATGGAAGTGGCGGTCAACGGCGTGGCGATTTCCGAGGAACAGATCGAGGCCGAGACGCCCCATCACCGCGATGCCCCCTCCCCGCGGGAGGCCGCCGCGTGCGCCCTCGCGATCCGGGAATTGCTGCTGCAGCGCGCGCGCGCTCTCGGACTGGCGGCCGAGCGTGAATCGGCGGACGCCGCCATCGACGCGCTGATCGAGCGCGAGGCGCCGGTGCCCTCGCCGACCGAGGCCGAATGCCGGCGCTACTACGATGCCCACCGCGGGCGGTTCCGCAGCGGCGATCTGGTCGAAGCCTCCCACATCCTGTTCGCGGTCACGCCCCAGGCGCCGCTCGCCGCGATCCGGGCGCGGGCCGAAGCGGCGCTGAAGGAGGCTCTCGCGGAGCCCGGACGTTTCGGCGATCTGGCCGGGAAGCTCTCCAACTGCCCCTCGGGCGCTCAAGGGGGCAGCCTCGGCCAGCTCGGACGCGGCGACACCGTTCCGGAGTTCGAGTCGGCGCTGTTCGAAGGCAACGCCGCCGGCGTCCTGCCACGGCTGGTCAACACCCGTTACGGCTTTCATGTCGTCCTCGTCAACCGCAGGATCGAAGGCCGGCAGGTCCCCTTCGAGCTCGGCGCGGAGCGCATCGCCGCCCATCTCTCCGAATGCGTGCGGCGAAAGGCGCTCCAGCAGTACGTCCGCCTGCTGGCCGCCGGCGCGGACATTCGCGGCGTCGATCTCCTCGCCGCGAGCTCGCCGCTGCTCCAATAGTTTCCCGCTCCAATGAACCCGGAAAAAATCAGGCTGCGAATGGAGAACGGGCAGACCCTGGAGGTCGTGGTCCTGAGCAAACGCGCCAGCGCCATCCAGGTCGTGATCGGGGAAGGGATTCACAACGTGAAGTGCGAGCTGACCCCGACCCGCATGGGACTGTCCTACGCCGGAAGCATCATGGGCCGCGAGCTGGTCTACGAGCGCAGCCGCGCCCAGGTCGAGGCCGATATCGAGCTGCTCAACCCGGCCTTGCGCAGGCCCCGCTGAGTCGCCGCGCGACCATCAAATCGGGTGCAGCCCCAGCGTCAGCCCGAGCGGCACGAACACGATGGCGAAGGCGTTCCCGATCAGCACCAGCGAGGCCACGCGCTCGGGCTCCTGGTTGTAGCGCTCGGCGAGCAGGTAGTTGAGCGCCGCGGGCGGCAGGCTCGCGAACAGCATCAGCTGCGCGAACTGCTCGGCCGGATAGCGAAACAGGACCTGCGCGAGATAGGCCCCGGCGAACCCCGCCACCGGGCCGACCACCGCACCCAGCACGCCCAGCTGCCAGCCCTGCCGCGACAGGTCGATCAGCCGCACCCCGAGCGCGAACAGCATCATCGGCAGCGTCGCATCGCCCAGCATCTTGAGGCCCGGCATCAGCGCCCCCGGCACCTTCCACGAGAACGCGCTGAAGGCCAGACCGACGACGCTGGCGACGATCATCGGCGAGCCGGCGAGCGCCTTCCACTCGGCGTGGCGGCTGACGATGCGGCTGCCCAGGGTGAACTGCAGCAGGGTGCTCGCGACCAGCATCAGCACCATCGCGGCGAGCCCCGGACGGCCGAAGGCGAGCACCGCGAGCGGCAGGCCCATGTTGCCGCAGTTGTTGAACATCATCGAGGGCACGAAGGTGCGGGGGCTGACCCGCGCCAGCCGCGCCACCGGCCAGGCGAGAAGGCCCGACACCAGCACCACCGCCACCCCGCCCGCGACGAAAGCCGCGTTGCCCGCGAGCCGGAAGTCCTCCCCGGCGAGCGAGGTGAACACCAGCAGCGGCCCGAGCACGTTGAGCGAAACGTGGTTGAAGGTCTTGAGGTCGGGCTTGTGGCGGCGCCCGTAGCCGTAGCCGATCGCGATGATCAGGAAGACCGGCCCGATGACCGAAACGATGCGTTCGAGAACGAGCACGGTCCGGCGTCGGCGAGCGGACGCAGCGGCGGCGAAGGCTCAGGCCGCCGCGTCGGCGATGAGCCCCGCAGCCTGGATGCCCGCGACGCAGGCTTCTTCGTCCTCCTCGCCCGTGCCGCCGCTCGCTCCCGCCGCCCCGAGAACGGCACCCTGGTCGTCCTTGATCAGAACGCCTCCGGTCTGCGGAAGGAACTTCCCCTTGGCCGTCGCCGACAGGGTGATGAAGAAGTTGGGGTTGTCCTTGGCGCGCTTCGCGAGTGCGCGGCTCGAGGCCCCCATCGCCACCGACGCCCAGGCCTTCCCTTGCGCCACGTCGAAGCGGAACATGCTCGCGCCGTCCTCGCGCTGCACCGCCTTGACGTTGCCCGCATCGTCGAGCACGACCACCGCGAGCGGCTTGATCTTCATGGTTCTCGCTTTTTCGAGCGCCTTGTCGATGATGGTGTTGGCCTGCCTGAGCGTGAGCTTCGACATTCGTCCTCCGGGTGGATCGATTCGAGGGGCTCATTATAGATGCGGCTAGAATTGCCGCATCCCGCCCCGCATGGAGGCCCTCATGGCACGCAAATCGCGCAAGAAGACAGCGGCACGCACGAAATTCACCCTGACCAGCCCGGATATCCGCGGCAACGGCCCCATCTCCCTGGAGCAGGTCTTCAACGGCTTCGGCTGTTCCGGCCGCAACATCTCGCCTGCGCTCGAATGGTCGGGCGCCCCGGCGGAAACCAGGAGCTTTGCCCTGCTGGTGCACGACCCCGATGCGCCCACCGGCGGCGCCGGCTGGTGGCACTGGCTCGTGGTCAACATTCCGGCGGACACGACGGGCCTCGCGAAAAACGCGGGAACCGCGGAGGGCTCGAACCTTCCCGCCGGGAGCGTTCAGATCGCGACCGATTTCGGCCCGCCCGGCTGGGGCGGCCCCTGCCCGCCGGTGGGCGACAAGCCGCACCGCTACCACTTCACCGTGTACGCGCTCAAGGTGGAGCGCCTGGACGTGGGCGGCGCGAGCGCCTCGCTTGCCGGCTACATGGTCAACGCCAACGCGATCGGCAGGGCAAAGCTCACCGGGAAATTCGGCCGGAAGAAGTGAACCGGGCCTCGGTCTCCCCGGGGCGCGAACAGTGGGACGCGTCCCAAGCTTGCGACGCGAGGGCCGGCTTGCTATGGTAGCTGCGGCCTAAACCGGAGGAGATCAAAATCATGAAAACCCGCATCCCCGCAATCCTCGGCGCGCTCGCGTTCGTCTTCGCCGCATCTGCAGGCGCGCAGCAATCGTTCAAGATCGGCCTGATCATGCCCTATTCGGGCCAGTTCGCCGACGCAGCGGCCCAGATGGACAACGCGGTCAAGCTGTACGTCAAGCAGCACGGCGATACCGTTGCCGGCAGGAAGATCGAGCTGATCCGCAAGGACGTCGGCGGCATCAATCCCCCCGTCGCCAAGCGGCTCGCGCAGGAGCTGGTGGTTCGGGACAATGTGGATATCCTCGCCGGCTTCGTGCTCACGCCCAACGCCCTCGCTGCGGGCGACGTGTCCTCGGAGGCGAAGAAGTTCATGGTGGTGATGAACGCGGCGACCGCGATCATCACCAACAAATCGCCCTACATGGCGCGGACCTCGCTCACCATACCGCAGCTCAATGAGAGCCTGGGCGCCTGGGCGGTCAAGAAGGGCGGCGTGCACAAGGCCTATACGATGGTGTCGGACTACGGTCCCGGACATGACGCCGAGGGATCCTTTCAGGCCGGTTTCAAGGCGGCGGGCGGGGACATCATCGGCTCGGTACGATTTCCGGTGGCTAATCCCGATTTCTCCGCTTTCGTGCAGCGCGCCAAAGACCTGAACCCCGAGGCAATCTATGTTTTCATCCCCGGCGGTTCGCAACCGGCGGCGCTGGGCAAGGCGCTCGCCGAGCGGCGCATCGACGCACGGAAGATCAAAGTCTTCGGCCAGCTCGAGCTGACCGACGTGTCGGCCCGCAAGGCAATGGGAGACGTTTCCCTCGGCATGATCACGGCAGCCCATTACGACCCGGATCACAACTCTGCCATGAACCATGCGTTCGTAAAGGCCTACGTCGCGGACTATCACCGCACGCCCGACTTCTTCTCGATCGGCGGCTGGGACGGGATGCACCTGATCTACGAGACCTTGAAGAAGGCCGGCGGCAAGACCGACGGCGAGAGCCTCATCGCGGCCGCGAAGGGCATGTCCTGGGAAAGCCCGCGTGGGCCGATCTCGATCGATCCTGAAACGCGCGACATCATTCAGACCGTGTACATCCAGCGCGTCGAGAAAGTCGGCGGCGAGCTGAAGAACGTCGAGATCGACAAGGTGGAACACGTCAAGGACCCGGTGAAGGCAAAGATGATGAAGAAGTAGCCGGAAGCCGGCGCGGTAAAGCCGCGCCGCCCCGGCTGCGCGCGTTCGAACGGACGCTGAAGCGCCGTTCAACGCGCGCGACTTTTTCGTGACCTTGGAAATGCGGACACCATGTTGAGCGCCGTGGCGGGGGTGCTGTTCGACGGGTTCGCCTACGGGATGCTGCTGTTCCTGCTCTCGGTGGGCCTGTCGGTGACGCTGGGGATGATGAACTTCATCAACCTCGCGCACTGCGCCTTCGGCATGCTCGGCGGCTACGTCACGGTCACCCTGATCGACCGGCTGGGATGGCCGTTCCTCGCCACCCTGCCCCTCGCCTTCGTCGCCGCCGCGCTGATGAGCGTGGTGCTGGAGCGCGCGCTGTATCGCCGCCTGTACCGCGCGAGCGATCTCGACCAGTGCCTGCTGACCATCGGCATCGTCTTCATCGCCGTCGCCGCCGCGGCCTGGCTCTGGGGCACGGTGCAACAGCCGGTGCGCCTGCCCGCCTACCTCACCGGATCGGTCGAACTCCTGGGGGTCAACTTCGCCTGGTACCGGCTGTTTCTGGTCGGCGTCGCGCTGGTCATCACGCTCGGCCTGGTCGCCTCGCTCGAGTGGACGCGCTTCGGGGCGCAGGTGCGCGCGGCGGTCGACAACCAGCGCATGGCGCGCGGACTCGGCATCAACGTCGACGCCGCGTTCGCGCTGACCTTCGCCCTGGGCAGCGGGCTCGCCGGCCTGGGCGGGGCGCTCGCGATCGGCATGGTGGGGCTGGAGCCGAGCTTCGCGTTCACCTACCTGATCTACGTGCTCATCGTGGTTTCGGTGGGCGGGCTCGGTTCGATCGGCGGTTCGTTCGCCGCCGCCGCGGTGCTCGGGATCAGCGATGTCGCGGGCAAGTATTACGTTCCCCAGCTCGGCGCCTTCCTCATCTACCTGGTCATGGTCGGCATCCTGATGTGGCGCCCGTCCGGCCTGTTCGGGAAGCGATGAGCGACGCGGCTCAGGGCGCGGCCGACCCGCACCGGTACTTCGAGGCGCAGCGCCGGTGGCGCCGGATCGAGATCGCGTTCTGGCTCGCCAGCCTCGCGCCGTTCATCCTTGCGCCCACCTATCTTTCGCTCGCCAGCCAGATCGCGATCACGGCCCTCTTCGCTCTCTCGCTCGATCTGATCCTCGGCTATGCCGGCATCGTTTCACTCGGGCACGCCGCGTTTTTCGGGATCGGCGCCTATGCCGCGGGGCTGATCTCCAAGTTCGGGTGGAGCGAGCCGCTCTCCGGGCTCGCCGCCGCGGCGGCGATCGCCGGACTGGCCGGATTCGCCATGAGCTTCATCATTGCCCGCTTCCGGCATCTCGCGCTCATCATGATCACCCTCGGCCTCGGCCTGCTGCTACACGAAGCGGCGAACAGCGCGAGCTGGCTGACCGGAGGCGCCGACGGCCTCCAGGGCGTGAACATCGCACCCCTGTTCGGATTCAAGTTCGATCTCTACGGGCGCACCGCCTACGTCTACGCGCTCGCGGTTCTGTTCCTCGCCTTCCTCCTCGCGCGGCGGCTGATCCACTCGCCTTTCGGTCTGGCCCTGCGCGGCATCCGGGAAAACGCGCTGCGCATGCCGGCGATCGGCGCGCCCAGCCGCGCGCATATCCGGAAGGTCTACACCATCGCCGCGGTCCTCGCCGGCGTGGCCGGCGCGCTGCTCACGCAGACCACCGAGACGGTGGCGCTCGAGGTGCTCTCTTTCGAGCGCTCGGCCGACGTGCTGGTGATCCTCATTCTCGGGGGCGCCGGCCGCCTCTACGGCGGGATCGTCGGCGCGATCATCTACATGGTCGCCCGCGACCAGTTTTCCGGAATCAACCCTCAGTTCTGGTATTTCTGGATCGGCCTGCTCCTGGTCGCCGTGGTGAGCTTCCTGCCCAACGGAATACTCGGCGGACTGGCCCGGATCGCTTCCCGATGGCGCGGCGGGCGGCGGTGACCGCGCCCCTGCACAGCGCGCTCTCGGCCAGCGGCCTGGCCAAGTCCTTCGGTTCCCTGGTCGTCGCGAAGGACATCGATCTCGAACTGCCCCGGGGCGTGCGTTACGCCCTCATCGGTCCCAACGGGGCCGGCAAGACCACTCTGATCAACCTGCTCACGGGAATGCTGCGCCCGGACGGCGGGCGGATCTTTCTCGGCGCGGACGAGGTCACCGCGCTCGCCCCCGACGCCCGGGTCAAGAGAGGCCTTGCCCGCACCTTCCAGATCAACACGCTGTTCGCCGAGCTCTCGGCGCTGGAGGCGGTCACGCTCGCCGTGTGCGAGCGAGCCGGCTACGCGGGCACCTGGTGGCGGCCTCTGTCCTCCTGCCGGGATGCGGTCGACGAGGCCTACGGCATCCTCGCCTCGCTCGGGCTCGCGCGCGAATGCCGCCGCGCGACCCGCGAGCTCGCCTACGGCCAGCAGCGGCTGCTCGAGATCGCGCTCGCCCTGGCCACCCATCCCCGGGTCCTGCTGCTCGACGAGCCGGCGGCGGGGGTGCCCAGAGACGAGAGCGCGGAGCTGTTCGAGGCGATCTCGGGCCTCTCGAGCGAGCTGACGGTGCTGTTCATCGAGCACGACATGAACGTCGTGTTCCGTTTCGCGAGCCGCATCATCGTGATGGTGGGAGGACGGATCCTGGTCGAAGGGGCCCCGGAGGAGATTGCGCGCAACGCCCGGGTGCGCACGGTCTATCTGGGGGCGGCGCGCCATGTCTGAGCCGCTGCTCGCCCTCGAGGGCGTGCGCGCGGGCTACGGCGCCGCGGTGGTGCTGGACGAGATCTCGTTCGAGGTTGCCGCGCGCGAAAGCCTCGCCGTCCTGGGGAGAAACGGCGTCGGCAAGACCACGCTGCTCCTCACCCTCATGGGGTTCACGAACGTGATGCGCGGAACCGTCCGCTGGCGCGGCGAGGATATCACCGCGCTGCCGCCGCACCGGCGCGCGCGGCTGGGCCTGGGCTGGGTCGCGCAGGAGCGCGAGATCTTTCCCTCGCTCAGCGTCGAGGAGAACCTCACCGTTGCCGCACGGCCGGGAGCCTGGAACCTGAGGGCGGTCTACGACCTCTTCCCGCGCCTTGCCGAGCGCAGGGGCAATATGGGCAACCAGCTCTCCGGCGGCGAGCAGCAGATGCTCGCGATCGCGCGCGCCCTGATGACCAATCCGGCGCTGCTGCTCCTTGACGAGCCCCTGGAAGGTCTCGCCCCCCTGATCGTCGAGGAGCTCGCGAGCGCCATCGGGCGCATGGTGGCCGAGCAGGGCACCGCGGCCATCCTGGTCGAGCAGCACGCGGAGATCGCGCTTTCTCTCACCAGGACCGCGGTGGTCATCGAGCGCGGCCGGATCGCGCACCGCGCTCAGTCGAGCGAGCTTCCTCACGACATCGAAACGCTCGAGCGCCTGGTGGGCCTGCGCGTCACCTGAAGGGCAAGAGCACCGTTGGATCACGCCGCGCCTCCCCTCCGGGAGGGACCGGAGGCGTCCGGCACCCCCCGACCGATCGTGCGGGAGAACCGCGCCTCAGGGTATAGAATCGCGCCTGAGGCCCCAATTCGAGAGCCCCCGTGCCGGTCAAATCTTGCTGGATCTGCGAATGTCGCCCGCCCAACCCGCCCGTCCCGCCGAGCTCGACGGGAGCGGCGCTTCGCGCCGTTTCCGGGCACTCCGTCCCCGGAGTTCGGTCGTGAAACGGGACGCGTCGGCGGTGAGCCTCTCAACCATCTATGTCGTTCGGGTCGGCGAGACGACCTGGGAGCGCGACGGGCGGCAGCAGGGACACCTCGACTCGCCGCTCACGCCCAAGGGCATCGAGCAGGCGCGCGCCGCCGGCCGCGCCCTGCGCAAGCTGCTTCCCGCGGGCCAGCCCGTCTCCATGGAGATCAGTCCCCTGGGCCGGGCCGGGCACACCGCGGCGCTGCTGTGCGCCGCGCTCGACCTCGACGCGAGCGTAATGGCCGTTGCGCCGCTCCTGATCGAGCATAACCTCGGCGCCTGGCAGGGGCTCACCAACGAGGAGATCGACGCGCGGTATCCGGGCGCGCGGCGGGCGCGCGAAGCGGACAAATGGCGCTACGTCGTGCCGGGGGGCGAAAGCTACGCCCGCGTGCACGGCCGCGCCGAGGAATGGCTGGCGGGCACGCGCCGCTCCCAGGTCACGATCGCCGTGACCCACAGGATGGTCAGCCGCGTGCTCCAGGGAGCCTATGCCGGGCTGCCCCCGGCGCAGACCCTGCTCCGCTCCCATTTCCAGGATCGCCTCTACCGGCTGCATGACGCCCAGGTCGAGGAGTTCGAATGCTGAGCGCCCGGCGGCGCGGGAGCAGGGAGAGCCCGGGGCCCGCCCTTTCCGCAGCGTCCCCGGATTCAGGCACACTCCGAAAAAGGTGACCGAGGCCGCGCGGGCCGCCGACCCGTCGCGGGCGACGCTCGTCCCGGCAAAAAAAAACCATGAAAACAGGTGAAGTCCTCCGGAACGTATTGCTCGGCGTCGGCGCCCTCGCGCTGGTGGCGGCTCTGGTTTTCCTCTACGACAGAACCCAGGCGATCGACCTGCGCGACCGGGGTGAGGTCCTCGCCTACCTGAAGGTGCTGAAGGAGATCGACTCGCGCTGGGATCTCGAGGCGCTGCGCGCCCGGGTCGAGCCCGGCGCTTCCCCACAGCCCGCCGTCAATCGCGCCGAAGCCGCGAACCGCGCCCTCGGGGATCTGGCCTCGGCGCTGGAGAAGACTCCAAGCCCTGCCGTGGGCGCCGGGATGCCGGAGTTGCGCAAGGCGATCCAGCAAAAAGCCGATCTGATGGAGAAATTCAGACTCGAAAATGCGGCGGCGAAGGCCGCGCTGGAGGCCGTTTTCGGCAACGCCGCCGAGGTGCGCGCGCAGGCCATGGGGATCAAGCCCGCCCCGGTTGCCCTCGACGCGGCGCTCCTGCGCCTGATCGCCGCCGCCTCGCAGTACTTCTGGTTTGCGCAGGACTCGCAGCTCAAGGGCGTGGAATCCGCGATCGCAGAGGTACGCGCGGCTTCGGCCGCGCTGCCCGAGCCCCTGCGCCTGAAGGTCGACCAGGCGAACGCCGCGGGAGAGTCGCTGCTCAGGCGCCGCGCCGCGGAAAAACAGCTTTTCGACACCCTGTCGTTCCTCACCTCGGGACCGCGGCTGGATACGCTGACGTCGCTGTTCAACCGCGAGCTCGAGTCGACACTCGCGGACAAAGAGCGCTTCCGCGTCTACCTCATCGCCTACGCCGGCGCGCTGCTGATCCTGATCGCCTGGCTGGGAGCCCGGCTCAAAGCCGCCAATGTGAGCCTCGAGCACCGGGTCCAGGACCGCACTCGCGAGCTGTCCGAGGCGCTGGAGCATCTCAAGGAATCCGAGGCCCAGCTGATCCAGTCCGAAAAGATGTCTTCGCTCGGCCAGATGGTGGCGGGGGTCGCCCACGAGATCAACACGCCGCTCGCTTACGTCAAGAATAGCCTCGGAACGGTCGCCGACCGGCTCGCGGAATTGAGCGACGCGGTCGATCACTCCGAGAAACTGCTCTCGCTTCTGCAGGCCGGCCACAATGCCGACCGCGACGAGCTGACGCGTCAGTTCGCGGCGGCCTCCGCGGCCATCGCACGGCTCAGGCAACGGGGGGTTACCGAGGAGCTCGGCAAGCTGGTGAAGGACGGCCTCTACGGCACGGGACAGATGACCGAGATCGTCGGCAACCTGAAGGACTTCAGCCGGCTGGACCGCAGCAAGGTGACGAGCTTCGATCTGAACGAGGGCCTGAACAGCACGCTCACGCTCGCCAGGCACCTGCTCAAGTCGGTGAAAGTCGAACGAAGGTTCGGCGACATCCCCGTGGTCGTGTGTTCTCCGTCGCAGGTCAATCAGGTGTTCTTGAACCTCATCACCAACGCGGCGCAGGCCATGGAGGCGGGCAACGGCACGATCACCCTTACGACGCGAGGCGAAGGCGCCGGCGTCGCGGTCGATGTCGCCGACACCGGCAAGGGCATTCCGGAGGACGTGCTGCCCAAGATCTTCGATCCGTTCTTCAGCACCAAGGAAGTCGGCAAGGGAACCGGGCTCGGTCTTTCGGTATCCTATAAAATCGTCGAGCAGCACGGCGGCCGCATCGAAGTACAATCCCATCCCGGCAAGGGCACCCGGTTCACCGTCTGGTTTCCCTGCCGCCCGCCCGCTGCCGAAATCGCCGCCTGAACATGCCGACCCCGGAAAAAATCGCCAAATACGAAATCCAGGAAGTGCTCGGCAGGGGCGCGATGGGCGTCGTCTACAAGGGCTACGACCGCGGTATCGCGCGCAGCGTCGCGATCAAGGTGATCGCCAAGGCCTCGCTCGGCGACGCCGAGATCCAGCACGTAACCGAACGGTTCAGGCACGAGGCCCAGGCCGTGGGCCGCATCGTGCACCCGCGCATCGTGCAGATCTACGACTACGGCGAGGACGACGAGATCGCCTACATCGTGATGGAGCTCGTCAACGGCAAGACGCTGCACCAGCATCTCTCGCAGGAAACGAGTTACGAGATCCGCGAGGTCGGCGAGATCATCCGGCAGGTGCTCGACGGGATCGGCCACGCGCACTCCGAAGGCGTGGTGCACCGGGACATCAAGCTGTCGAACATCATGATCAACAGCGACGGCCGCATCAAGATCAGCGATTTCGGCATTGCCCGCATCGAATCGTCGAGCCTGACCCGGGTGGGGGACATCCTCGGGACGCCCTACTGCATGGCACCGGAGCAGTTTCTCGGCCAGGACGTCAACACGCTCGCCGATCTCTATTCGATCGGGGTGATCGCCTACGAGTTGCTCACCGGCATCAAGCCTTTCGCCGGCAACTCCGCGACGGTCATGCAGCAGGTCCTGAACAAGCGTCCCGCCGACCCTTCGAAACTCAATCCGCGCCTCTCGCCGCTGATGGATGCGGTGCTGCACAAGGCCCTCGCCAAGAAGCGCGAGGAACGGTTCCAGTCCGCCCGCGAGTTTTCCGAGGCGTTCCGGGCGGCCATCGAGGCCTCGCTCAATCCCGCGGCCGCCGACCCCGCGCAGGCGCCCGCCGCCCCCGGGGGTGCCCCGGCGTTCGACGGCGCGGCGTTGCTCGACGCGGCGAAACTGCTCCACGCCGGCCCCTCCCCGAAGGCCGCGAGCCCGGCCGAGCACGTGCTGCCCTCGCTCAGCGGCGACAGCGCGATCAGCCTGGACACCAGCGTGAAAAAAGCCCGGCTGCTGTTCATCGACGACGAGGAGCGGATCCTCACCGCGCTCAAGTCGCGTTTCCGCGACCGCTACCACGTGTTTACCACGACCGACGGCGGCAAGGCGCTGGACTTCATGAGCCGCTACCCGATGCACGTCGTCGTCAGCGACCAGCGCATGCCGGCGATGCCCGGGGTGGAGTTGCTGCGGCGCTCGCGCGAGGTCTCGCCGCGCAGCGTGCGCATCCTGCTCACCGGCTACTCCGATCTCGCCGCGATCGTGGGCTCGATCAACGACGGCGAGGTGTACCGCTTCATCAGCAAGCCATGGGACAACAACGAGCTGCAACAGGTGATCGCAGAGGCGGTGACCATCGCCCTCGAGCTCGCCGATACCAAGCCCGGAGCGGTCGAGCTGCCGGAAAGAATGCAGGCAGGCGTGCTGGTAATCGACACGGAGGAGGAAATCTTCCGCGTCGCGCGCGAACTGATCGGCGGCCTGTGCCCCGTGTCGTACGCGACCGACCTCGACACCGCGCTCGGTGTGATGCAGACGCAGGAAATCGCAGTCGTCGTTACCGACGTCGAAGCTGAGCACGAAGAGCTGACGGCGATGGTGAAGCTCCTCAAGCAGGAGAACCCGCAGATCCTCACCATCGTCATCACCCGGACTTCGGATGCCGAGATGATCATCGAGCTGATCAACCAGGCGCAGATCTTCCGTTTCCTCAACAAGCCGGTCAACGTGCGGCTGCTGAAGAAACACATGCATGCCGCGCTGCAGCGCTATCTCACCTTCATGGAGGCGCCCGAGCTCACCCGCGAGCACCTGGTCCAGAATACCGGCCAGGCGCGCCCCACCAGGCTCGCCCGGAAGATGGCCGACAACATGAAGAGCATCCGTGAAAAGTGGTTCGGCGCGGGGGACCACCGCAAACTGGGTCCATAGGAAACCAGCCTCTCCAGGTCTTCCGGCCCTTCCCGTGCGCTCGCGCTACCAGGCCACCACCGACCCGTCGTAGCTGATGAACCGCCCGGTCTTCTCGGGCGTCAAACCCTCGATCACCTCGCGCATGCCCGCGATCGAGGTCTCGGGGTCGAGCGGCGCGCCCTTCCCCCCCATGTCGGTGCGCACCCAGCCCGGGGTGAGCGAGACGACGGTGATCCCGCGCGGCGCGAGATCGAGCGACATCGCCTTGCCGATGGCGTTGAGCGCGGCCTTGCTCGAGGCGTAGAGATATTCTCCGCCGTCGCTCCCGGCGATCGACCCCAGTCGGCTCGAGATCAAGGCGATGATCTTCTTGTTGCTCGCGGCAACGTTCTCCAGCAGCGCCTCCACGGTCGCCGCGGGGCCGAAGACATTGACACGCATGACCTCCTCCCAGCCGGCGTAGTCCAGCCGCCCGAGCCGCGCCTGGCGCGGGCCGTAGATGCCGGCGTTGCAGATGAGGACGTCGATCGGAACATCCTTCAGGCGCGCGGCGAGCCGCTCGAGCGACTGCCGGTCGGCGACATCCGCCCGAAGCGCCTCGGCGCCCAGCTTCGCGAGCGCCGCCGCCGATTTGTCGTCGCGCACCGTGCCGATGACCTTCCAGCGGTCTCTTGCGTACTGCTTCGCGAATTCGCGCCCGAGCCCGCGGCTCGCCCCGGTGATGAGAACAGTCGACGCACGCCGCGGATCGTCCACAATTTCTCCTCGGAGCGGCGGGGAGTCGCATTTTCCGCCGGGCTTTCATATTAGAATACCGCGGCTCTTCGCGCACACCCGGTCCGGACCCATCATCGAACAGCCGAAAATACCCTGCTCGAGCAAAAGTCCGCGCGCCTTCGTCAGGGGGATTTTCGTGCTCTCACTCTTCGCCTCGCCGCCGGCGCTCGCGACGGGCGAATTTTTCGCCCGACTGATCGAACCCGGCGATTCGGCCGTGGGCGCCCTCCTGCGCGCCGAGCGCTCCCCCTATCGCGGCGCGGGCGTGCGCTTCGACCTCATGCCCGCTTACTTCTACGAGGGCGAGCATCTTTATCTGCACGCCGATCGCGCGGGGCTCAAATTCGACTCCGCAGGGCATCGCCGCTTCGGGCTTTTTCTCTCGCATCGTTTCGAGAGCCATCCGGTCAACAGCGTTCCCTCCGTGCTTTCCGGAATGTCCGCGCGCGTGCCCCAGACCGATCTCGGCGCGGGTTTCGAGGAGCGCTTCGGCTGGGGCAGCGTCTTCGCCGAGGCGCTGCGCGACGTATCGGGCAATTCGCGCGGAGCCGAGCTGCGCCTGGGTGTCAGCCACGAACGCCGCCTGGGGCGCTCCGGGCTGGTCCCCTACTTCATGCTCGCGGCACGCGACGCGCGGCTGAACGACTACTACTACGGCGTCCTCCCCTCGGAGGTCTCGGCGGTGCGTCCCGCCTACAGCCCCGGCGGCGGCGTGAACGCGACCCTGGGGCTCAATGCGCGCTACGATCTCACCGAGCGCTGGCATTTCCTCGCCGGCGTTTCGGCGACTCGCTGGTCTTCCGGCGTGCGCGCGAGCCCGATCGTGGAAGACCGGGTGCTGCTCTCCGCCTTCGGCGCCTTCGCCTACGAGTTCGTTCCGACGCCGCGCAAGGAAGAGGCCGAACACCGTCCGCTGACGATCAAGATCCTCCGCGGACGCTCGACCGACTGCAATCTGCTGCCGATCATGGAGCTTCGCTGCCGCTCGATCGCGACGGACGACCGTACTGGCGTCGACGCCGTCCACGTCGGCTGGCCCTTCATCGAGCGCCCCCACGGCTGGCCGGTGGCGATCGCCTGGTACGCGGGGATCCTGCGCCACGAGGAGCGCGGTCAGCAAGACGATTTCTGGCAGCTCGATGTCTATCTCAAGGCGTTCTACTGGGGATTTCCCTGGAGCGATCGGGTGCGCACCCGGATCGGCTTCGGCGGGGGACTGTCTTTCGCCGGGGCCGTGCCCTTCGTCGAGGCGCGCGACCAGGCCGAGCGCGGGCGCAACGTCTCCAGGCTCCTCCAATACCTCGATCCCACGATCGACGTGAGCGTCGGCGACCTGGTCGGATCGAAGGCGCTTCGCGAAACCTACTTCGGCGTCGGCGTCAGCCACCGCTCGGGCATCTTCGGCATGGCGAAGCTTTTCGCCAACGTCAACGGCGGCTCGAACTACCTCTACACCTATATCGAGTGGCGGATGTAACCGGCGCGCGGCTCAAGCCGCGGACTTCGCCCTGCCCAAGCGCGCCCGGTTGTGCGGCCGCGTGAGATCCAGCTTGGCGATCTTCGGCACGATGCGGTTGGGATTCACGCGGTCGATGTTGTAGTAGCCGGTGACGATGTGATCGAGGCGCACGGTCTCGGCCACCCCGGGCACCTGGTAGAGCTCGAGCAGATACCTGGTGCAGCCACTCGCAGCCGTTCACCTCGTCGCGGCTCGCGCCGGGAAAACCGTCATGGAAACGCCACCCCTGAGCGCGGTCGTCCGGCCGCGCCGAGGCGACCGAAACCATCGCTTCCAGCCCCTTGAGCTTCCTGAAGATCAGCGTGCGGTGCGCCCAGGGGCAGTTGTAGGCGACATAGAGGTGATAGCGGCCGGGCTCCGCCTTGAAGCCCGAGGAGCCGTCGGCGGTGATGACATTACGGAACTGGCTCTCCGGACGCACGAAGCGTCCGGCGACGAAGGCCGGACGCTGGTCGGTCCATTTTCCGCCGAGGAGCATCCCCATCGGCGAAGCCTACCACGCCCGAGGCGCGCGGCCCGGGCGCGTTTTCGATTCGCGGTTCGGCTTCCCTAGTACAGGTACACCGCGCCCGCGTCCAGCGCGCTGTTGTCGGTCTGCACGCCGCCGGTACCGTTGCCGTCTTCGAGCTGGGCGCCGACCGCGACGGTGTTCCCGTCTCCGGAGACCGCGACCGAGGTGCCGAAGTGGTCGCCGGTGCCGGCGGTATTCGAGGCCTCGGTGTTCGAGGCCTTCATGTAGGCCTTCTGCGACCAAATACCCGCGCTCCTCGCGAAGAAAAACACCGCGCCAGCGTCCTTCGACACGAGCGTCGCCGTGCCGCCGATCCCCGTCGCGTTCAGGTTCTCGAACGGGGCGCCAACCGCAAGCGCGTTGCCATCGCCGGAGAGCGCGACCGACGCTCCGAACTGCTCTGGGCTCCGGGTGTCCGAGGGCTTGACGTAGGCCTGCTGCGACCACGCGCCGGCGCTGCGGACGAAGACGTACGCCGCGCCCGCGTTCAGCGCGCTCTCGTCCGGCACGCTGTCGATCCCGAAGGTCGAGCTGTCTTCCAGAGGCGATCCGACGGCCAGCGTATCGCCGTCCCCGCTCAGGACGACCGACATGCCGAACTGGTCGCTGCCGCCCGTGTTCAGGGGTTTCACGTACGCCTGCTGGGACCACGCACCCGTGCTGCGGACGAAGAGGTAAACCGCGCCCGCGCTGGAAGCGAGGTCGTTCGGCGTGCTGTTGATGCCCGTGGTGTTGCTGTCTTCACCGGTCGCGCCGACCGCAAGCGTGTTGCCGTCGCCGGAAAGCGCGACCGAGATGCCGAAGAAGTCGCCCGCTCCCGCGTTCGACGCCTTGACGTAAGCCTGCTGCGTCCAGGTCCCGCCGCCTCGCGTATACACGTAGACCGCGCCCGCGATAGAAGCGAGGTCGTTCGGCGTGCTGTCGATTCCGGTGGTATTGCTGTCCTCCCCCGGCGCTCCGACCGCAAGCGTGTCGCCGTCGCCGGAGAGGGCGACCGTGTTGCCGAACAGATCGCTTGCCCCCGCGTTGGAAGCCTTTATCTGCGCCTGCTCGGTCCAAGTGGCCCCGCTGCGGGTGAAGACGTAAGCCGCGCCGCTCGTCGCCTGGAACACCGCTCCCACGGCGAGCGTATTGCCGTCGCTCGAGAGCGCGACCGAGCTGCCGAACTGATCGCTGGTCGCGGCGTTCGAGGCCTTCACATACGCCTGCTGCAACCAGCCGCCGGCGGAGCGGACGAAAACGTACACCGCGCCGCTATTGGGGGCGGACTCATCCGGTGTGCCGTCGATGCCGGTGCTGCCGCTGTCTTCATTCCGCGTCCCGATCGCGAGGGTATTGCCGTCCCCGCTGAGGGCGACCGCGAATCCGAACTGGTCGCCGGCCCCGGTGTTCGAGGCCTTGAAATAGCCGATCGCCTGCGTGAGGCCGGCCCCGATACTCTGGGGCGCCGAGGCGGTGCAGCCGGCGGAGTTGCACGCCTCGAGGACATACGAAGCGTTGGCACGCAGGTGTACCGGGATGCTGTGGTTGACGCTCGTGGTCGTGACATCGCTCTCCACCTGCGTGTAGCCGGAAACACCGTCGGGGTTTTCGAGCAGCCGGTAGTGGGTGGCGCCGCTGACCGCGAGCCAGGTGAAACGCAGCTCCTTCACCCCGAAGCTGAGATTCATGGCCGGGGCGGCGGGCGGTCCCATGCAGGCGACCGAGACGCTGGCGACGTTGGCGCTGCCGATGCTGCCGCTGCCGTCGAAGACCGTGCAGGCCTGGCCCGAAGGCTGGGCAAACACCGCGACGTTGTAGGTGCCGCCGCTCACCACCGGGGTGGCGAAGGTGAAAGCGCCCTCGGCCGGGACGGAGAGATTGTCCCCGCCGTTGTTCTGGAGCACGAGTCCCGTGCCGGCAAGGCCCGAAACCGTGCCGCCGACGGTATGCGTGTCGGTGATGCAGTTGACCGCGACGCTCGTCACGTTCGCGCCGGCGGTTCCGTCCCCGCCGGTGACCGTGCACGTCTGGCTGGGCGTGCTGGGCTGCGTGAGCACGGTCACGCTGTAGGTCGCGCCGCCCGCCACGGCGCTCGGAAAGGTGAAAGGCCCGTCGGCCGAAATCCCCAGGTCGTCGCCGCCGTTGTTCTGCAGCACGAACCCGGCGCCGGCGAGTCCGGAGACCGTGCCGCCAATGGTGACGGTGTTCCCTCCGCAATTGACCGCGACGTTCGTTACATTCGCGGTGACGGTCCCGCTGCCGTTGGCGACCCTGCAGCTCTGGCCCGGAGGCTCGTTCCGCACCGTGACCTTGTAAGTCTCGCCCTTCTCCATAGGACCGGGGAAGGTGAAGCCGCCATCGGCCGGGATCGCGAGATTGCCCGTGCCGTTGTTCTGCAGCATGAGCCCGGTGCGGGCAAGTCCGGAGACGCTGCCGCCGACCGTGTACTTCTCCTTGACGGGACCCTTGCACGACGCGAGCAGCAGCGCGAGCGCGAGCACACAGGTACCGGAAATCACCCTAGACGCCAAGTCTCCCGCACGCATGACTCTTCTCCCCCGTTGCTACTGGGGAGCATTGTGGAGCCGGGAACGCCGGGAACACGCTGAAGTATTTCTCGCGCCGCGCGAAAATCCGCCGCTGCGGGCACGCTACCCCGCGATGACAGTGGAATATGTCACAATCGGGGCTTGAAACGGGCCCGACGATTCTCCCGGCGGTCCTGGGCGCGGCCTCCGCGTTCCTCGACAGGTTCGCCCGTGACTCGGCCTCAAACCATCTTCTCGGGACGCACCCAGACGTCGAACTGCTCGGCAGCTACGCCCAGCGCCACCGCCGCCTGTTTCAGCGTGGTGCCTTCGGCATGGGCCTTCTTGGCGATCTGCGCCGCCTTGTCGTAGCCGATGTGCGGGTTGAGCGCGGTCACGAGCATGAGTGAATCCTTCAGCAGCGCGGCGATGCGCTCGCGCCGCGGCTCGATTCCCGCGGCGCAGTGCTCGCGAAAACTTTCCGTGCCGTCCGAGAGCAGCCGCACGCTCTGGAGGAAGTTGTGGATGATGAGCGGCTTGAATACGTTGAGCTCGAAATTCCCCGAGGCGCCGCCGATGTTGATCGCGACGTCGTTGCCGAGCACCTGGGCGCACAGCATCGTCATCGCCTCGGACTGCGTCGGATTGACCTTGCCCGGCATGATCGAGCTGCCGGGTTCGTTCTCCGGAATCGAGATCTCGCCGATGCCGCAGCGCGGCCCGCTCGCGAGCCACCTCACGTCGTTGGCGATCTTGGCGAGGGAAGCGGCGAGGGTCTTGAGCGCCCCGTGCGCATGCACCAGCGCGTCGTTCGCCGCGAGCGCCTCGAACTTGTTGCGCGCCGAGACGAAAGGCAGGCCGGTCGCCTTCCCCAGCTCTTTGGCCACCCGCGCTCCGAATTCGGGATGGGCGTTCAAACCCGTGCCGACCGCGGTGCCCCCCAGGGCCAGCTCGCACAGGTGCGTGAGCGAGGCCTGGGCGTGGGCGACGCCGTGGTCGAGCTGCGATACCCAGCCCGAGATCTCCTGACCGAGAGTCAGCGGCGTCGCGTCCTGGAGGTGCGTCCTGCCGATCTTGACGATGTCCTTGAAGGTGTCGGACTTTGCCGCGAGGCTGTCGCGCAGGCGCTTGAGCGAGGGCACGAGACGGTCATGCAAGCCCTGCACCGCAGCAACGTTCATCGCGGTGGGAAAGACGTCGTTCGACGATTGACCGCGGTTGACTTCGTCGTTGGGGTGCACGCGGCGCTTCTCGCCGCGCTCCCCGCCGAGGAGTTCGCTCGCGCGGTTGGCGAGCACCTCGTTCATGTTCATGTTGCTCTGCGTGCCCGAGCCGGTTTGCCAGACGACGAGCGGAAACTCTCCGTCGTGTTTCCCCGCGAGCACCTCGTCCGCGGCGGCGGCGATCGCCTTCGCCTTGTCCTCGGGAAGCGCCTTCAGTTCGGCGTTCACCCGCGCGCAGGAGCGCTTGACCAGCGCCAGCGCGCGGACGAGCTCGAGGGGCATGCGCTCGCCGGAAATACGGAAGTTTTCCAGGGAGCGCTGCGTCTGCGCGCCCCAGAGCCGGTCCGCGGGGACGCGAATTTCTCCGAAACTGTCGTGCTCGATGCGGTGTTCGGTCATGATCGGCTCCCGGTGAATCAGGCCCGACCATGATATACGGACTCGCGGCGACCGCCTCCTAATACCCGTAGAACTCGTCGCTGCGAATGGCTTCGTCCTTCACCCCGGCGCCGGCAAGCATCTTCTGCACCGCCTCCACCATCGCCGGCGGCCCGGCCATGTAGTAGATCGCTCCCGGGGCGTCGCCGAGATGGCGCTCGAGCATGGCGCGGTCGATGAACCCGGTCTCGCCTTTCCAGGTCCGGACCGACTTCTGCATCTCGGTCATCGTTCCGACGAACTCGTAGTTCGCATTTTGCCGCTGCAGCCCGCTCAGTTCATCGAGAAAGGCCGCGTCCTCGGGCCGGCGGTTGGAGTAGAACAGCGTCAGCCTGCGCGCCAGCCGGTCCTTCGCCGCCTGCCTGAGCATGCTCACGAACGGGGTGATGCCGATGCCGCCCGCGAGGAATACCGCCGGGGTGGCCTCGCCCGGGGCAAGCGTGAACTGCCCCGCCGGCCCCCGCAGCTCGACCTCCTGCCCCTTCGGCATCGCCTTCAGCACGCGCTTGAAGGCCGTGTCGCGCATGCGGGTGGCACAGACGATTTCCGGTTCGAAGGGGGCGCTGACCAGGGAAAAAGTGCGGCGGTTCCCCTTGGCGTCGGTCTCCGGCGGGTCGACCAAGCCCAAGTTTACCGACTGGCCTGCTTTGAACTCGAATTCCGCGGGACGCGCGAAGCGGAACGCCACCGTGCCTTCGGCGACCTCCTCGCTTCCGATGAGCCGCGTTCTGAAGGTTCCCATGACTTCCTTCCATCCTTTCGGGATTGGATGAACCCGCCCCTCAACCCGTTCCCGCCGCGACGGCGGCGGACCGGTCGGCCCATTCCAGCTTGCGGTAGTCGAATCCGCGGGCGATGCTCGGCTTCACCACCTCGAAGTACGGCGAAATGTCGAAATCCCGCGGCGTGTAAAGGCTGAAGTGCCGGATATGGAGAATTTCGCGATAACAGTCCTCGCATGCATCCGATTTCTCCCGCGTGATCTCCGGCAGGATCGGATAGCGCACCGACTGGAACGCCTGCGCGATCAAGGTCGAGCAGATCGCCCGGGAGGGATCGCCGCTGCCGAAGGCGAGCATGCGTCGCCGCCAGCGCACCGGCACCGGCGGCGTCGGCAAGAGGTAACGCGCCAGGTCGATCACGTTCTTCAGGTCGTAACGGTGACCGATTGCGGCGACGCAATAGGCGATCACCTTCCTCAGGTCCTCGGGGGCGAGCCCGAGCGGACGGCAGATTCGCGTGTGCATCCCCCGGAAGGCGCTCAAGGGCACCGCGCGCACGCCCTCCGCGATGTCGGCCTCGACGAGCACCCGCGGCTCCGCGCCCGGCGCCTGCGGCAGCGCCCGCTCGCCCACGAAAAGGGCCGCGTGCGACCAGGTCGACTGCGTCAGATACTTGATCGCGACGCTGATGCGCGCGTTGCCCTCGACCAGCAGCACGTCGCCCGGTCGGAGCGTCGCGGCGAGAAACTCGTGGCTGTGCGTCGCGACCTGCGTGCCCTGGCGCACGGGACGCGACAGGTAACCGGCTATTCCCCTGCCGAACTTCGCAAACAGTGCGTTCATGTGCCCCGCCTCCCGCCGGACGCGATTCGCCCTTGGTGCGATATATCGGGCGACAATGCTACGCTAAAATCGGACTCCGACAAACCTGAGCGGGAGCAGGGGTGACATGAAGATCGACATCTACAACCACGTCATGCCGATGCGCTACCTCGAGATGATGAAGCAGCACTCCAGGGACCAGGGGATCGTCAAGCGCATGAGCAACCTGCGCATGCTCTGGGACATCGAGGCCCGGGTCGAAATGCTCGAGACGAAATTCCCCGACGTGCAGCAGATCCTCACCCTCGGCCTGCCCTCGCCCGAACTCCTGGGCGGGCCCGACCTGTCGCCCGAGCTCGCGCGCATCGCGAACGACGGCATGGCGGAGATGGTGCGCAAGTGGCCGAAAAAATTCCCGGCATTCGTCGCCTCGCTGCCGATGAACAACGTCCCGGCGGCGCTCGAGGAGATGGACCGGGCGATCGCGAAGCTCGAAGCGCGAGGCGTCCAGATCTGCACCAACGTCGCCGGCAAGCCGCTCGACGATCCCGAGTATTTCCCGGTATTCGAGCGCGCGACGACGAAGCACGACCTCCCCATCTGGATGCACCCGGCGCGGCCCGGGACTCGCGCCGACTACGTGAGCGAGCAGAAGTCGAAATACGAGATCTGGCAGGTGCTCGGCTGGCCCTACGAGACCAGCGTCGCCATGTCGCGCATGGTGTTTTCGGGATTCTTCGACCGGCTCCCCGGCATGCGGCTCATCACCCACCACTGCGGCGGCATGATCCCCTACTTTGCCGGCCGTGCCGAGACGCTGTGGGCGCAGCTCGGCAGCCGCACCGCCGACGAGAACTACGAGGAAGTCCTGAAGCGCATGTCGAAGAAGCCGATCGAGTATTTCCGCATGTTCTACGGCGACACCGTTCTCGGCGGCTCGGCGTCCGCCTTGCGCTGCGGCCTGGATTTCTTCGGCGCCGAGCGCGTCGTGTTCGCGAGCGACTGCCCCTTCGATCCCGAGGGGGGACCGATGTTCATCCGCGAGGGGGTGCGCTCGGTCGAGGACCTGAAACTCCCCGAGGCCGACAAGCGCAAGATCTACTTCGAAAACGCGCAAAGGCTCCTGCGCATGACGGCTCGGAAGACGTAGACCGCGTCAGCCGAACGTCGCGATCCCCGCGTTGGCGATCTGCTCGTCCTCGTGCGACTGCACGCCGGACACCCCGACCGCGCCGGCGCAATCGCCGGCCACCATGATGGGCACCCCGCCCTGCACCGGGAGCACCGGCATGTTGAGGAGCGCGTTGCGGCCGGCTGCGACCCGGTCTTCCCAGTTCTTGGTGGTGCGCCGCGACACCGCGGCGGTGCGGCCCTTCTCGATCGCAATCTGGGCGTTCGCCGGCGTCGCGCCGTCCATGCGAATGAGCCACAGCAGGTGGCCGCCGTCATCGAGAATCGCGATGACGACGTTCCAGTTGTTGCGGCGCGCTTCGGCCTCGCAGGCGGCGCCGATTCTCTTGCAGTCCTCCAGGGTCAGGCAGGGCTTGGTTTTCATCGGATCTCCATGACAACGGGCGGTTCTATCCCTTCAACGCACTTCGGATCTGCTCCAGGGCGGAGGGGTCTTCTATCGTCGTCAGGTCGCCCGGGTCGCGCCCCTCGGCGAGCGCCTGGATCGAACGCCTGAGGGTCTTGCCCGAGCGCGTCTTGGGCAGCAGGGTGACGAAATGGACGGCCCTCGGCCGCCCGATCGCGCCCAGCTGCCGGTCGACGGTCTCCATCACCTCCTTCTCCAGCTGCCTGCGGCTCTCCGGCGAGGAAATTTTCGAGGCGTCCTTCACCACGGCGAAGGCGAGCGGCATCTGCCCTTTCAGCGAATCGGCGACCCCCACCACCGCGCACTCGGCGATGCCGGAGTGCATATTGACCGCTTCCTCGATCTCGCGCGTGCCGAGGCGATGCCCCGCGACGTTGATCACGTCGTCGGTGCGCCCGAGGATGAAGTAATAGCCGTCCTTGTCGCGAATGCCCCAGTCGAAAGTCGAGTACACCTGCTTGTTGCGGAAGGTGCCGAAATAGGTCTTGACGAAGCGCTCGTCGTCGCCCCACACCGTCGTCATGCAGCCCGGCGGCAGGGGCGGCGCGATGGCGACCACGGCCTTTTCGTCGATCCCCGCTTCGGCGGCGTCCGCCTCGCGCAGGAGCTTCAGGTCGTAGCCGAACACCGGAAAGCTCGGGCTGCCGTGCTTGATCGGCGTGTCCTCGACCCCCGGGACCGAGGACAGGATCGGCCAGCCCGACTCGGTCTGCCAGTAGTGGTCGATCACCGGTTTCCCGAGCGCCTCCGCGATCCAGGCGTGCGTCGGCTCGTCCAGCGGCTCTCCCGCGAGGAACAGGTGCCTGAGCGAGGAGAGGTCGTATTTCCTCAGCCAGGCCGGGTCGTGCTTCTTCAGCACCCGGATCGCGGTCGGAGCCGAGAACATCACGCTGACCTTCCGGTCCTGGACGATCTTCCACCACACGCCGGCGTCGGGACGGACGGGGACGCCCTCGTACAGGATGCTCGTCATCCCCGCGATCAGGGGCCCGTAGATGATGTACGAATGCCCCACCACCCAGCCGATGTCCGAGGTGGTGAACATGGTCTCGCCCGCGCTGCCGCAATAGATGTGGCGCATCGACGCGGCGAGCGCCACCGCGTAACCGCCGACGTCGCGCTGCACCCCCTTCGGCTTGCCGGTGGTGCCGGAAGTATAGAGGATGTACGACGGCTCGTTCGACTCCAGCCAGGTGACGGGTACCTTCGCATCGAGGTGCCCGGCGCGCAGCTCCGCGTAGTCGAGGTCGCGCCCGGCGATCGACCGCATCGACGGGTCCAGCCCGCGCCGGAAAATCAGGACCTTCCGCGGCGGATGCGCGGCGAGCCTGATCGACTCGTCCACCAGCGCCTTGTAGGTCACGACCTTGCCCATGCGGCTGCCGCCGTCGGCCGTGATCATGAGTTTCGGCCGGGCGTCGTCGATGCGCGCGGCGAGACTGGCCGCCGCGAAGCCGCCGAAAACGACAGAATGGATCGCGCCGATCCTGGCGCAGGCGAGAATCACGAACACCGACTCCGGGATCATGGGCATGTAGACGATCACCCGATCCCCTTTTTCGACGCCGAGGGAGCGCATCATCGCCGCCGCGCGCTGCACCTCGGCGTGGAGTTCCCGGAAGCTGAAGTTCCTCTCTTCGCCGGTCTCGGTGGAAATGTAGGCGAGCGCCACCTGGTCCCCGCGGGCGGCAAGGTGCCGGTCGAGCGCGTTGTAGCACAGATTGGTCTCGCCGCCGACGAACCACTTCGCGAAAGGCGGCCGGCTGTAGTCCAGCACCTTCGAATGCGGCTTCTCCCAATGCACCAGCCGCGCCTGCTCCGCCCAAAAACCCTCCCGGTCCTCGATCGAACGGCGGTAAAAATCGCGATACGTTGCCATGACTCCCCCGATTGCGTCGCTACTTGTTCCGGTCCTTGAGCGCCTGCGCGATTCTCTCCGCCGGAAGCTCGATGTTCAGGCGCCGGCAGACGGCCACGACGAACGGCAGGATTCTCCGCAGCACCTCGTTCGCCACATCGCCCAACTGCTCGGCGTTCGAATGTGCGATCACCTGCACCGCCCGGTCGATCTCCTCCGGCAGGGCGGCCGGTTTGACCGGGCTCGCCTCTCCTCTAATGACGGTTTGCTGGGCCTTGCGCGCCGCGGCCTCCTGCAGCCGCTGGGAAGCCAGCTTCATCAACTCCTCGATCGACCCGGCGGCGTCGACATCCAGGGCGGCAAGGCCGATGCTCGAGCGGATCTTGAGCACCTGATCGCGGTAATTGACCTGGGCCTTCTCCAGCTGATCGTGCATCCGCCGCGCGAAAGCGAGCGCCTGCTGGGACGAAGTCCCGGAGAAGATCACCGCGAAAGTCGCCTCGTCGATGCGCCCCATCGAGTCCTCGGCACGCAGCGTCCCCATGACGAGCTTGGCGATTCTGGCCAGCAGCTGGTCCGCCACGCTCTTCCCGACTTGCCCGGCGATCTCGCCGTACGTATCCACCCGGAACACCAGCACCGACAGCGCGCCGCCGTGGCGCCGCGCGTGGGCGAAATGCTTGCCGCCTTCCGTGGCGAGGAAATGCGGCGTGAAAGCGCCGGTAACGGGATCGTGGGTCGCCTTCCTGGACACCGAGTCCTGGGTGGCCTCCAGTTGCTGCTTCGTCTCCATGAGGCGAAGCAGGTTGTCGATGCGCGAGAGAATCTCCGTTCCGTCGGTCGTCTTGGTGATGAAATCGTTCGCCCCCGCCGCCTTGGCCCTTTTCTTCGTGGCGTCGTCCTCGTCGCCCGAAATGACGATCACCGGCAGTCCCCGGATGCGCGCGTCTTCCGACTTGCGGATGCGCTCGAGGAGCCCGAATCCGTCCAGTTCCGGCATCTGGATGTCGGAGAACACGACGACGATCGACGGGTCGCTCGCGATCGCCTTCCAGCCCGTCTCGCCGTTCGCCTCTTCCAGGACGTCGAAGCTCTTGCGGATCAGGCGCGAAATCGTGGTGCGCACGATCCTCGAATCGTCGATGATCAGGACGCGCTGGTTGGGAAGCTGGGAGGGCGTGGCGGCGCCCTGGGTCGGGCTCATGTCAAGCCGCCAGGTCGACCACGATGCGCCCCTTGGCGGCGCCCTTCAGCAGGATGTCGAAGGCCTGCGGGAGCTCGTCGAACGGAATGGTCCGGGTCAATTCCTTCAGGTGGGCGGGACGCATGGCGCCGGCGAGCCGGGTCCAGACCTCCTGCCGCAGGGGCATCGGCGTCGCGCCGGAGTCGATGCCCAGCAGGCTCACCCCGCGCAGGATGAAGGGGGCGACCGTGGTGTTCAGATTCATGCTCGCGGCCAGCCCGATCGAGGCGATCGCGCCGCCCTGCATCATGGTGCTCGCCATCCAGGCGAGCACTTCTCCCCCGAGATTGTCCACCGCCCCGGCCCACATCGCGCGGTCGAGCGGCTTGATCTTCGCGAGATCGAGGTCTTTTCGGAGCATCACCTCCTTCGCTCCGATCTTCTTCAGGTAGCCGGCCTCATTCTCCTTGCCGGTCAGCGCCACGACGTCGTAACCCAGGCCGGAGAGGAGGTCGATCGCGATCGATCCGACGCCCCCCGATGCCCCGCTCACCACGACCGGGCCGTTGCCGGGCTTGAGCCCGTTCACCTCCATGCGAAGGACCGCGAGCCCCGCGGTGTAGCCCGCGGTCCCCAGGGCCATGGCCTCGAACAGGGAGAGCCCCTTGGGCATGGGAACCACCCAGCCGGCCGGCACCCGGGCGTATTCCGCGTAACCGCCGTCGTGCGCCACACCGAGGTCGTAGCTGGTGCAGATCACCGCGTCCCCGCGCCGAAAGCGCTCGTCGGAGGACTCCGTCACCGTACCCGACAGGTCGATCCCACCCACGCAGGGGAAACGCCGGATGATCTTCCCCGCGCCGGTCGCCGCGAGCGCGTCCTTGAAATTGACACTCGAGTAGGCGACCCGCACCACGACCTCGCCGGGGTCGAGCTCGTCGAGTGCGAGCTCCTCGAAGCGCGCGACGACCTTCTTTTCGACCTCCCGGATGCGATACGCCCTGAATTTTTCCATGGTCGCTGATTATACCGGCCGCCCAGCGCCCCCCTCGGTTCCCGGCCTATTCCGGGGCGCGCCGGCGCTCCGCGAGGTACTCGCGCGACTGCATCTCCACCAGGCGGCTCGCGGTGCGATCGAACTCGAACACCATGGCGCGCAGCCGCGGATCGCCGGGATCTTCCTCGATCTTCAGCAATTTCCGCGGGGAGGAGGTCTCGGCCGACACGATCAGCTTGACACGATTGTCGTAGAACACGTCCACCATCAGCGTGAAGCGGCGCGCCTCCTCCGCGAGGGCGAGCCCCATTCGCGGCACCCCCGAAACGCTCACCGTATGAAAGCGGCGGGAAAGATCGAGGTAGTCGTGCTGCGAGCGGCCCCAGCCGCAGATCACCTTGAAGTCGAACCACACCACGCCGCCGGCACGATGCCGGTAGGGAATGATCCGCCCCTCGACATCGAGCTCGTGGAATTCCTCCTCCACCTCCGCGATTCGCTTGAAAGCGTCCATCAGCGCGCGGTCGGATTCGGCGCCCAGCGGCGCATGATAGGTCTTGACGCCCTCGAGCATCTTTTGCCGGTAGTCGATGCCGCTCTCGACCTGCAGGACGTCCAGGCGTTCCTTGAGAAGCCCGATCGTCGGCAGGAAGTTCTCGCGCTTCAGGCCGTCCTTGTAGAGCTCGTCGGGACGATAGTTGGAGGTCATGCAGCAGACGACGCCCAGATCCATGATGCGCCCGAGCAGCCTGCCGACGATCATCGCATCGGCGATGTCGTTCACGTGCATCTCGTCGAAGCAGATGAGGCGGTAGCGCTTGGCGATGCGCTCGGCGAGCGCACCCAGCGGATCCTCCCGGCCCTTGAGCCCCTCGAGTTCCCGGTGCACGTCGCGCATGAAGTGATGGAAGTGCACGCGGCGCTTGCGCACCAGCGGCAGGCACAGAAAGAAGCTGTCCATGAGGAAGCT
>JBATEB010000137.1:0-2357 GCA_049663805.1 Burkholderiales bacterium
CAGGTCTCCTCGTTTTTGCTCGCTGCGTGATTCTTGCAGCGAGCAAAAACGAGGAGATTCTTTGAAAAGCCAAACCCGAGCCAGCCGTGAAAGAACGCTGAAATCGAGAAAACACCATGCGCCCCACCGACCTCCTGGCCTTCGCCTGGACCATCGTTGCCGGCAACCGCGCTCGCACGGCCCTGATCCTGCTCGCGATGGGCATCGGTGTCGCCGCGGTGGTGGTCGTCAGCGCGCTTGGCGAGGGCGCGCGGCGCTACGTGCTCGAGCAGTTCGGCGCGCTCGGAACGAACCTCGTGATCGTGCTCCCCGGCCGTTCCGAGACCTCGGGCGGGATGCCCGGGTTTCTGACCGGCGAGACGCCGCGCGACTTGACGCTCGAGGACGCGCTCGCGCTCGCGCGCAGCCGCGCGGTGAAGACGATCGCGCCTCTCATCGTCGGCGCGGGGGAGGTGCGCTGGGGCGCGAAGCTGCGCGAGTCGCCGGTGCTCGGCTCGACCGCGGAGCTGCTCGAGGTGCGCCGCATGTCGGTTTCGCTGGGCCGGTTCCTGCCCCAGGGGGATCCGCGCCACGCGCAGCCGGTATGCGTCATCGGCGCCAGGCTGCGCGAGGAGATCTTCGGCCCGCGCGCCGCGCTCGGCGAGTGGCTGCGCATCGGCGACCGGCGCTTCCGGGTCATCGGGATCATGGCGAGCCAGGGCCAGTCGCTCGGTTTCAATACCGACGAGATCGTGATCGTGCCGGTCTCGGCCGCGCAGGCGCTGTTCAACTCGGAGTCGCTGTTCCGTATTCTCATCGAGGCGAAGAGCCGGGAGCAGGTGCCCGCGGCCAAGGAGGACGTGATCGAGATCCTGCGCGAGCGCCACGAGGGCGAGCGCGACGTGACGGTGGTCACGCAGGACGCGGTGCTCGCGACCTTCGACCGCATCCTGCGCGCACTCACGCTCGCGGTGGGCGGGATCGCGGCGATCAGCCTTGCGGTGGCGGGAATCCTCATCATGAACGTGATGCTCATCGCGGTGACCCAGCGCCGGCGCGAGATCGGGCTGCTCAAGGCGATCGGCGCCACCGGCGTCCAGATCAAGCTCACGTTCTTCACCGAGGCGGTGCTGCTCGCCCTCGGGGGCGCGGCGCTCGGGCTCGGTGCGGGCAAGGCGGGCGAGTGGCTCATCGCCCAGATCTACCCGCAGATCCCCTTCGCCGCCCCGTGGTGGGCGATGGCCGCCGCGCCGCTCACCGCGGTCGTCACGGCCGCCCTGTTCACCGTGGCGCCCGCGTCGCGCGCGGCCCGGCTCGATCCGGTCGCTGCGCTCTCGAGACGCTAGCCCATGCTCGCCGGCGATTTCATCCGATTCACCGTCGCCTCGCTCGCCTCGCACCGGCTGCGTACCTTCCTCACCGCGCTCGGGATCGCGGTCGGGATCGCGGCGGTGATCCTGCTTACCTCGATCGGCGAGGGGCTGCACCGTTTCGTCCTGAGCGAATTCACCCAGTTCGGCACCCACATCATCGGGGTGACGCCCGGGCGCACGCAGACCCACGGCGGCGCGCCGCTCGGCATGTTCAACACCATCCGGCCGCTTTCGATCGACGACGCGATCGCGCTCGCCCGCGCGCCGCACGCGCTGCTCACGGTGCCGGTCGTGCAGGGCAACGGCGAAGTGACGATCGCCGGGAAATCGCGACGCGTCACGCTGTACGGGGTCGGACACCACTTTTCCGAGGCCTTCCGCATGCGCATCGCCGCGGGCGAGTTCCTGCCCGACGACGATCCGCGCGCGGCGCGCGCCCTGGTCGTGCTCGGAGCAAAAGTCGCGCGCGAGCTGTTCGGCGCCGGGAACCCGCTCGGCGCGCGCCTCCGCGTCGGCGGCGAGCGCTACCGCGTCATCGGCGTGATGGAGTCGAAGGGGCAGGTGCTGGGGTTCGACCTCGACGACACGGTGTACATCCCCACGGGGCGCGCGCTCGACATGTTCAACCGCGAGAGCCTGATGGAGGTCGATGTCATCTACGAGCCGACCGCGCCGCTGGACGAGGTGGTCGAGGGCCTGCGGCAGATCCTGAGCGCGCGCCACGGCAGCGAGGACTTCACCATCACGCCGCAGGAGAAGATGCTGGAAGTGTTCGGCACGGTGCTCGGCGCGATCACCTTCGCGGTCGCCGCCATCGCAGGCGTGTCGCTCCTCGTCGGAGGCGTGGGCATCCTCACGATCCTCACGATCGCGGTGGCCGAGCGCACCTCCGAGATCGGCCTGCTGCGCGCGGTCGGGGCGACCCGGCGCGCGGTGCTCATGATCTTCCTCGGCGAGGCGGCGCTGCTCGCGGCGGCGGGAGGCGCCGCCGGACTCGGGCTCGGC
>JBATEB010000138.1:0-3931 GCA_049663805.1 Burkholderiales bacterium
GTCATGAGCCGCCCGCGGCCGGAGGCGGCGCCGAAGGGCTACGTCGGCTGGCCGCTCTGGTACCACCGCGCGTGCCTCGCGCACAACCGGCTGTTCGGCTGGATGTACATCGCCGGCCTCGCGGCGGGCGCGGTGTGGCCCGCCGTCCGCCTGTGAGCGGCGCGGCGCTGGCTCAGCGGTACACCAGCACCGGGATCTTCGACCGGACCAGGACCTTGCTGGTGACGCTGCCCATGAGCAGCTTCTCCAGGCCGCTGCGGCCGCGCGAAGCCATGAAGATCGTGTCGCATTTCTTCTTTCGCGCCGCCGCGACGATGCCGTCGTAGGGCGTGGCCGCCCGGTCGCACAGCGATTCGAAGCGCACCCCGGCCGCGGCGGCCTGCTTGCGCATCGCCGCCAGGTACCCCTCCGCGGCCGCCTTCGTCTGGCGTTCGAGCTCGGCGACCCGACGGTTGCCGGACCTGACGCTCTCGCCGACGGAATAGACGATGACCGGCTCGATGGCGCAATAGCCGACGACCGCGGCACCGGTCTCCCCGGCGAAACGGATGCCGGCGCGGACCGCCTTGCCGGCGACCTTCGAGCCGTCGGTCGGAATGAGTATGCGTCTGAACACGGTGCGTCTCCTGTGGGAAGAACTAGATGGGATCGAATACCGGCACCTTCTTCGCCGCGACCTTGCCCGCGGCGAGGTCCGGGGTGCCGTAGTTGATGAAGCTCTCGGGCAGCGGCGAGCCCCAGTAGACGCCGGTGCCGCGCTCCTGCTCGTTCCAGGTGACCACTTCCCAGTCCGGAGCGAACACCAGATAGCTTCCGGAGTAGACCTCGACCCGGTTTCCGCCCGGCTCGTAGGAGTAGAGGTAGAAGCCCTGCGAGTTGTTGTGCTTCGAGGGCCCGGCCTCGATGAAGACGCCGTTCTCGGCGAGGATGTCCGCCGCGCGAAGCACGTCCTCGCGGTTGTCGACCCACAGCGAGATGTGATGCAGGCGGCCGCTCCCGCCTCTCGCGTCGAGGACGTAGGCGAGCTGATGGTGCACCGGCGAAGGGCTGAGCCACGAGCCGAGCTCGAGCGCGCCTTTGTTGAAGAGCACCTGCTCGCGCAGATCGAAACCGAGCGTCGCCTGCGCGAAGCTCCGGTTCTGCGCCACCTCGCCGCACAGCAGCGCGAGATGATCGATGCGCCGCACGTTGACCCCGCGCGCGGTGTACTTCTGCGGCAGGTTCTTGAGCGTCGAGCGCAGGTGCTGCGGCGCGCGGTACTTCTGCTCCTCGTAGTAGATGTCCATGCGGTGCCCGTCCGGATCGCGAAAGCGGAAGGCGCGGCCGCGGCCGAACTCCCCGTCGTGCCAGCGATCGCCCAGGCCCGCCTTCTGGATCGCCTTCACGCGGCGCTCGAGCGCCTCGGGACTCGCCGCGCGCCAGGAGACGAACCCGACCCCGGGCTTCTCCGACTCGGTGAGCTTGAGCGTGCTCGCGGCGTAGTCGCCGTAGCCGCGGAGATACACGGACTTTCCCGCGATATGCGCAACCTCCATCCCGAGGAGCGTCTCGAAGTACCAGCGCGTGCGCTCGAGCCTGGGCGTGAGCAATTCGAGCCGGCCCAGATGGGCGACGTCCTGGATTCGTTCGGTCATGGCTGCATCCCTTTCGGCAGGTCTTACCCTCCGGCGAAACCTACCCCGAGCAGCACTTGGCGACTTGACTTGGATCAAACGCGAAAGCTTTGCGGTCGAATCCCGTCCCGCCGGCTGTTCCGCGCAGCCGGTATTCCCCGCGCGCCTGCTCGATCCGGTCCAGAGGACTCTTCACTCCGCCGCCTCCTTTGTCGAGCACATGCGTGTAGATCATCGTGGTGGATACGTCCTTGTGCCCGAGGAGCTCCTGGACGGTGCGTATGTCGTAGCCCGCCTCAAGCAAGTGGGTCGCGAAGCTGTGCCTCAGTATGTGGGGCGAAACCGGCTTCGCGATGCCGGCGCGCGCCGCGGCACGAGCGACCGCACGCTGCACGACCTTCTCGTCCAGGTGATGGCGGCGCACCGCGCCGCCGCGCGGGTCCGTCGAGCGCGAGCCCGAGGGAAAGACGTACTGCCACGGCCAGCTCCGCCCGGCCTTCGGATACTTGCGCGCCAGGGCAAAGGGCAGATAAACATCGCCAAAGCCCTCCGCCAGATCCTTTTCGTGCAGCGCGCGCACGCGCGCAAGGTGCGAGCGCAGCGGCTCGATCAGCCGCTCGGCGAGCATCGTGCGCCGGTCGCGCATTCCCCTTGCCGTCGCGCACCGTGATCTCGCGCCGCTCGAAATCGATGTCCTTGACCCGCAGCCGCAACCCTTCGAGGAGCCGCATCCCGGAGCTGTAGAGCAAGCTCACCGCGATCCAGCGCGTGCCCTCCAACCGCGCGAGCAACGCGCGCACCTCGGCCTCGGTGAGAACCACCGGCAATCGAGCGGGACGCTTCGCGCGCACGATGCCCTCCATCCACGGCAGCTCGACGCCGAGCACCTCGCGATAGAGGAACAGCAATGCCGCCAGCGACTGATTCTGCGTCGAAGCCGAAACGCGCGCCTCGGTGGCCAGGTGCGACAGAAAGGCCTCGACCTCCGCCGCCGCCATGTCCCGCGGATGCCGCTTGCCGTGATGCAGAACAAAGCGCCGGATCCAATGCAGATACGCCTCCTCGGTACGCAGACTGTAGTGCTTCACGCGCAAACGCTCGCGTGCCTGATCGAGCAATCGCGGAGTGGACATGGCAACCTCCCGGCCGGGGCATAACGTGTATATACGTACAGTACCATACCCGCGCAGAGCGTCCTTGATCAATTGGAGGTTTTGCCGTAGCCTGCCCGGACTAGGCCCCGGTTTGGGGGTCTCACAACGCCCCACTTAGGGGGTCGATTTCTTGTTATGTCTTGATCCGGAAATCTCCACGATGAATGCGAAGGTCGTCCCGTCTCCCCGTGATTTTCTGCTTACTGTGCCTATGTACGAGGAGATTCAGTACCAAGGTGAGGAGGTCTGGAAGATCATCGACGTTCTTTACTTCACAGGTACGTACGATTCTTTCTGCACGAGATGCGGGAGAGAATCAACGTTTCGAGCAATCACGCCAGCTAAGCCAAACCAATTTGTGAGGAACATAGGGCGAGAGGAATTGTGGCGCCAGCAGGGCCTGACTCCAGAACGCCCGTCTATCGAGCCGGACGTCTATCGGGTGGTCGGGCAGTGCGCTAGGGAAAAAGGTCACTTGCAGGTCTTTCTGTTCTTGACTGATCAACGCGTGATTTCTGATGAATCAAAGATTTCCAGAACGATATACTCTATTCAAAAGATCGGTCAACATCCTTCGTACGGTGACCTGAATTTACCTAAATTGAAGAAGTACACACCGGTACTCGATAAGGCATTGCTCGGAGAACTTAACAGAGCTGTGGGACTGGCTTCGCACGATGTTGGAGTGGGAGCGTACATCTACCTTAGAAGGGTGTTCGAGGCTCTCATTGAAGAAGCTCACGGGTTGGCGGTGAGTGACGCCGCTTGGGACGAGGCGCATTACGGCCGATCGCGAATGTCCGAAAGGATTTCTTTGCTTAAGAGTCATTTGCCGACATTCCTCGTAGAGCATCCCGAGATGTACTCTCTTTTGAGCAAAGGGTTACATGAGCTTTCGGAGCAGGAATGCCTCAAGCATTTTGATACTCTGCGCATAGGAATTGAGCTAATTCTTGACGAGAAGCTTGAACGGAAAGAAAGAAACAAGAAGATACAAGATGCCAAAGCGGCGCTATCGAAGGCAATTGACGCAACCAAGGCATAACTTTAGGTCGAACGGACGGGCCGCCAGCGCGGTGCTTCGTCAACCGTATGTGCTGGCCCGCCGTTCACCAAGACGTTATGCGGCTTTAGTCGACCAAGGTGACGTCCATTGAACTTGGA
>JBATEB010000139.1:0-11870 GCA_049663805.1 Burkholderiales bacterium
CGACATTCCGGCGGCGTGCCGGAGCGCCTCGTAAGCGGCGAGCAGCCTGGGCGCCTCGTGGCGCCACTCCAGCTCGTTCTCGACGCGCCTGCGCCCGAATTCTCCCATCGCCTGGCGGCGGGCGGGATCGTCGAGCAGCTCGAGTATCTTCTCCGCCAGATCCAAGGCGTCGTTTTTTCTCGCGTACAGGGACGCCGCTTGAGCCGAGTAGCGGCCTTCGGTGAGATCGAACTGCACGATGGGCTTTCCCAGCGCCATGTATTCCATGATCTTGTTCATGGTGGACTTGTCGTTCAGCTCGTTCGCGGGGTCGGGATTGACGCAGACGTCCGCCGTGTTGAGCATCGCCAGCAGCTCGCCGTCCGGTACGCGCCCCGTGAAGGTGACGCAGTCGGCCACGCCCAGGCGCCGCGCGAGAACCTTCATCTCTTCGAGCGAAGTACCGCCGCCCACCAGTCCGAAATGGACGTCGTTGCGCCCGAAGTAGCTCACGACGTGACGCGCCGCCTGCAGCAGGTATTCGATGCCCTCCTGCTTGCCCATCACGCCGACGTAGCCGACCAGATAGCGGCGACCGCGCTTGAGCCGCCCGTCCGGAGGCAGGACCTTCAGGCGCTCCAGGCTCGGCCCGCTGCGCACGACGAAGACCCGTTCCGGGGGCATGCCGCCGCGCCCGGTTGCGATGCGCCGGTAGGACTCGTTGGTCGCGATCGACACGTCCGCGGTTCGGAAGGTCCACTGCTCGAGCTTCAGCATCAGTCCGTACGCCCAATGGCGCCGGCCGAATTTCGCCTCACACAGCTCGGGGTTGAGATCGTGGTGATCGAAGACGAACTTCTTCCCGAACAGCTTGAAGAATCCACCGATCAGGAACAGCAGATCGGGCGGATTGCAGGCGTGAACGACGTCGAAGCCCCGGGTCAGCAGCACCCGAAAGGAGAGAATGAAGGTCCATGTCAGAGCGATCGCGTACTCCGCGACGTAGCCGGCGACACCCGACGCTTCGACGGGAAGCTTGTAGCGGTAAACGTGGATGCCCCCGATCGCCTCGAAGGTGCGCTCGCACCCGCGCCCGGTAGGGCAGATGATCGACACGACGTAGCCGGCATCGCGCAGCGTCGTTGCTTCCTGCCAGACGCGACGGTCGAACGGGCTCGGAAGGTTTTCGACCAGAATCAGGACGCGCCCCGCCCGGTACGCGCTGCTTTTCACGGTCGTACCGGGGATCACCAGCCAATCCCTTCGTAGACGCCCGACGCGCTGCGCGAGTCGGTAATGCGTACAAAATCGATGATGCTCTGGCCGTCGCCCGCACGCTTCACGACATCGCGGAATTCCGGTGCGGCGTTGCCGATCACGATAGTGCCGGCGTGATCGAGCACCTCGTCGATGGTGGAGACCATCAGCCGGGAAACGTGCGGGATGTGGTTGCGGATGTAATCGCGGTTGGCTCCATGGATGCTGGCGAGCCTGACGTTGCTGTCGTACAGGCGCAGGTCATAACCCTTGCCTATCAGGCGTTCGGTCAGCTCCACGACCGGGCTCTCGCGCAGATCGTCCGTTCCCGCCTTGAAGCTGAAGCCGAGCACGCCGACTTTCCTGCTGCCCTTCTCGATCACCGCCCGCACTCCGCGCTCGATCTGCAGCTCGTTGCTCGGCAGGATCGCGGCGAGGATGGGAAGCGAAAGGTCGAGCGTTTTCGCCTTGTACAGCAGCGCGCGCAGATCCTTGGGCAGGCACGAGCCGCCAAAAGCAAAACCGGGTTTGAGGTAGTACGGCGAGAGATTGAGCTTGGTGTCCTGGCAGAAGATGTCCATGACGCGATGGCTATCCACCTCGAGTCCCTTGCAGAGGTTGCCGATCTCGTTGGCGAAACCGACCTTGAGCGCGTGCCAGGCGTTGTCCGCGTACTTGACCATCTCGGCGGTCTCGATGTCGGTGCGGATGAGGGCCGCCGCGATCCGCGCGTAAAGATTCGCAAGCAGATCGCCACTTGCCGGGTTGAGCTCGCCGATCACCGTCTTGGGCGGATTGAAAAAATCGTGCACGGCGGTCCCCTCGCGCAGGAACTCGGGGTTGATGCAGACGCCGAATTCGGCGCCGGCGCGCCGGCCCGAGCACGCCTCAAGTGTCGGGATCACCACCTCGCGCATGGTTCCGGGCAGCATGGTGCTGCGGATCACGACGACCGGCGCGCCCGGATGGTCGCGCAAGACGGTGCCGATCTGCTCGCAGACGCGGCGCACGTATTTCAGCTCGATGTCGCCGTTGCCGCGGCTGGGCGTTCCCACGCACACCAGGAACAGATCTGTCTGCTGGACCGCGACGGCGGCGTCCGTCGTTGCCGACAGCCGGCCCGCCGCGACCTGCCGTCCTATGATCTGGCCGATGTCTTTTTCGATGATGGGGCTCTTGCCGGCATTGATGAGATCGACCTTCGTCGGCTCCGAATCGACGCCGATGACTTCATGACCTTCCTGGGCAAGGCATCCCGCCGAAACGGTCCCGACGTATCCGAGACCCCAGACGCTGAGCTTCATGGATGCCTCTCTCGATTCACGATGCGATTCGCGGGTTGACTTTCATGTCGCTCAGGATTCCTTACGCGCCGCGTATTCACAGTGCGGCACGAGCATGTCCGCCACCCAGCGTGCGCAGGGTACGGCCACGGCGGCACGGATGAGCGCGCCCCTTAATCCGTCGGTGCCCGAGCGCAACTCCCACCGGTCCCAGATTCGCTCGAAGCCGACCGCCCCGAGCCATCGGCGCGCCCGGTCCGGAGTCCACCACCACAGCGCCGGCGCCTGCGTATGGTTGACCGCGGTCGGCCAGCGCGTGACGCACCAGCGCATGATCGCCTTCTTCCAGCGGTCGGGATACCAGCCGAACAGCGGAAAGAAGCGAATCTCCTCTTGAAATGGGCTCATGGCGCTGGCGGTGTTGAAATACAGAAGACCGCCCGGTTTCAGCACCCGGGCGATCTCCCGCAGAGAGGCATCCAGATCGGTCACGTGTTCCAGAACACTGAACGCCAGCACCACATCGAAACGTCCGTCTTCGAAGGGAAGCGCTTCGCAACGGCCTTCCCGGATGTCCAGGGCCGCGTTGTGCTTTGTGGCCAGCTGCCGCGCCACTTCGATGGCGGGAGCCCACGGTTCCACGCCGGCGGCGCGGTGGCCCACGCGCGAGAGCGCGATCAATGCCCGGCCCTGGGCCGATCCAATCTCCAACACCTCCAGGGGAGCGGGGGGGGCGAAGTGTGCAAGACGTCCCATGACCTGCCCGACCCAGATTTCCGTTTCGGGCAGTTCGGCCTCCGCCCAAGCAAGGTCCATCTTCTCAGTTGCCATATTTGCCTACCCGAGACCCCACACGTTATGCACCATGACCGCCTCTTAGGGTTGCGGCGAATCGACCGGAAGAGCCTCTGCACGAAGCAAACCTTCGCTTCGGCTGCGCGCCGACCAGCCTGCGCAAGCACCGATCACAGAATAGGAAGGGTTGTTGACGCCCGTGCTGCGGCGGCAAGGCGCAATGTAGTCCGATCGGATCAGCGGATATGGAAACTCTCTCAAACTCTGGGATTTGAGCATCCCATCCAATAGGCGCGTCGAGCCAGCCGGCAGGCTTGTTGACACCGCTGTGACGTTCTGCCCGGCGGCACGTAGTCCGGTCGGATCGACAGACGGTGTCGTAGGAATGCGCAGGCCTAGGTTTTCTTCGCGTGCACGACGCGGTGCCAGCCCCAAAGCCGGCCCAGCGCCCCGCACACGCTTCTCGGCAACAAGCGGCCCAGCGCGCCCCAGTGCCGGTGATCGAAGAAGTACACCTCGTTCGTTTCGATCCGGAACGCGGAAAGAAGGTCGGTTGCCCCGGCCGAATCGTATACGCGGGCATACGGATTGTCGGGACCGTTCGTATTGCGGCTGAGCCACTCCTCGCGGGTCACACGTCCTTGTCGCCTGCCCAGCTCTTTGTGGCGCTCCAATTTCTCGCGCGGAAATCCCATCCACTGGAGCAGCGCCGCTGCCCCCGGCAGCGACAGCATGCGCAGGCCGACCTTGCGCGCGAACATGATTTCGACGGCGTAGTTGATCGAGCTGCGGTTATAGAGCATGACCAGCAGTTCTCCTCCGGGTCTTAGAACCCGGTGGATCTCGGAGACGGCCTTTCCCACTTCCGGAATGTGGTGCAGAACACCGAACGAATACACGAAGTCGAAGGTGCTGTCCGGAAAGACGAGCGATGTCGCATCGCATTCCAGGACGGTTCCGGGAAGCGAGAAGGCGCGCAGGGCCTGGGACGCCGCGTCGGTCGATCCCCGGTCGACGTTGATACCCGTGTAGACGCCCCCCTTGCCGATGATCGTGCGTGCGTCGGTGCCCACGCCGGCCCCGATCTCGAGAACCCGCTTCCCCGACCAGTCGATCCTCGAGATGATCTCGGGAATATGCGGCTGGAGCCCGTAGCGCCTGCGCTCGATGTCGAGGAAGTACTCCCGCGACAGCCAATCTCGATCGCTCAGGTCGGAATCGCAAGGTCTGCTGTTCCAGTAGGCCCGGACGCGCTCCTGCGCAAGGACGCCGTTCTGCCGGTTCACGCTAATCCCCCGGTAGTGCAATCGCGATCACCGTGAGGAGTTCGGTATTCGCGGCGATGCGCCCCGCGCAGACGATCGCGGGAGCGGGGATCTTCTCGTCCAGCCGCCGCGATATCCAGCCGAGCGGCGGGTCGTCCCGGCCGACGACCACCCTGGGTGCGCCCAGTTCGCGCGGACACTCGAGCCGTATGCGCGCGCCCGCGCGGCCCACCTCCACCGCATGTCCCGAAACCCGCGCCCTGCAGTCTTCCGCCAGATGCCAGCAGATTTCCACGGAATGCTCCCCGGCGCACTCCAGCGCATCCGCGACCTCGATGCGCATGTTCCGTTTGTCGAATTCGATCCGCCGGCGGTGCAGCACGGGATCGTCCAGGCGCCGGTAACCGTCGTGCACGCCTTCGAACGCGTCCCGTTCCGCGCCGGATTCAAAACGCTCGAGCCGGGTGCGCGCATGGACGAGCCACATGAAATTGCCGCCGGGCTCGGACTGCTCCTTGCCGTCCACCCGCACGGTGTTGTGCGCGGACGTGCCGCGAAAATAATCGCGCCAGCGCCTGCCGGTGTGATACGCGTACGTGCCGGGGTCGACCAGAACCTCGTTGCCGCCGACGGACAGCGTGAAGGCGAGCGCGTCCGCATGCCCGTGCGCGGCGATGGAGAGGTAGCCCAGGGGCCCTGCATCCACCACGGCCTTCACTTCGCGGGGCGTGCCGAAGTCCCGCCCCAGGATGTAGTACCCGCCCTCGGGGAACGCAAGCCTCGCGGGCCGCGCGGCGGCCACCGGCAACGCGTCGAACCGGGCGGAGGCCGCATCGCCGAGAAGCCAGCGGCTCTTGTCGTCGAAGCGCCCGGCTCCGGCCTTGAACTCGCCGCGCCCGAAAAGCACCGCTCCGGTAGCGAGGAGCGACCGGTAGGGGCAGAAGCCCGGCTCGCGCGAAAGGCGCACCATCACGCCGTCATCGGCATCGCCGATCATGGGCACGTGTCCGCCCGAATCCATGACGGCAGCGATGAATTCGAGCATCGATTCGAGCCGCGTCTTGAAGCCGTTTGAGAAATCGATTCCATTGGCCCGAGCGAACAGCAGGCTCAGCAGCATCATGTCCGCCACCTCGTGGTGGTACCAGAACGCCTGCTCGCGATTGGCGCCGTCGGCGCCGTTCTGCTTCACCGCTTCGGCTTCCAGCCCGGTCCGGGAACGCTCCCGCCAGCGCGCGCACTCCGGCCACGAGGGCCAGGTCACCGATGCCACGAACAGGCCCATCAGCTCGCCGAACAGATGATTGTTGGCGGAGGAGTGACGCGACGGGTTGGCCGATATGAAATGGCAGTGCCGGTAGACGGAGCCGAGCCAGCGCCGCCGGAACGCCTGGCCCTCCTGCGCCGTGAACAGCGGCGAGGCCTCGCCGCCCAGGAGAATCCAGGCGCAGGCCCAGTTGACGAGGCGCACCGCCAGCTCGAGGGAGCTCGTCCAGTTGGGGCCGCGCGGGTAGGGGCATTGCTCGAGCCAGGACAGGAGCAAATCGCGCGCGCCTTCGGCAAAGCGCGGCTCGCCGGTGAGGTGCCAGGCCTGCGCCAGGGTCACCAGCTCCAGGTGGCGGTTCAACTCCCAGAGATACTTGATGTCGCCGACGATGCACTCGTTCCGGTAGTCGATTCCTCTTCCGAAAGAGAGGGGCGCTTCCGCGCCCGTCTTGGGATCGCGATTCCAGCGCGGCGGGAACCCGAGAGGGCGATCGCACAATGAGAAGAGATTCCACCGGCCGGCGAGAAGGCGCTCGGCCGCCGCAATGTAGGGCGCGGCCTCCAGCTCTCTGGGCAAGGGGGAAACCCACGCGGGGCCGGCGTTTCCGGTGCCCGCGTCGATATCGCGCGCAAGCCCTAAACCGCAGCGCTCGAGTCCGCTTGCAATGGCCCGCCGCGCGCGCCAGCGGACTTCCGCCGCTTGCATCGTCCTGAGGCGATTCCATTTCCAAGCGAGCGTCGCGTTCATCTCATACCACTTTCACCGGGCCGGATTCGCCCTTGCCCGGTCGCTTCTTCGGCATCGGTGCTGCCGCGCGGGTACGGCGGCCATCGGTGCCGGCTTCGCGAAGGCCGCGTGGGCGTCCGGCGAGGCAGCCCTCGTAGAGCGCGCGGAAATCGCCGGCGAGGCGTGCCACCGTGTATTGCTCCAGCACCCGTCGACGTGCCGCCCGGGCCAATCGAATCAGGCGCTCGCGGTCGTCGTCCAGCGTGGCCACGGCGATCGCCAGGGCACCGGGATCTCTCGCCGGCACGAACAGGCCGTGCTCCCCATCCCGCATCACGTCGGGAATCGCCGCGACCGGAGTCGCTATGGGAACGCACCCGGCCGCCATCGCTTCCAGCAGGGAATAGGGCAGTCCTTCCATGTAAGACGGGAAGACGAACACGTCCGATTGCAGCCAGAGCCGGCGTTTCTCCGCGGCGAACACGCTGCCGAGAAACCGCACCCGATCCTGCAGCGCGGCCTTTTCCGAAGCGGCCATCAATTCGCCGTGGTCTTCGCCTTCACCGGCCACGAAGAACACGAACTCCCGCCCGGCGCGTTTCAGCTCGGACAGAGCCTCGACGATCTCGAACAGCCCTTTCGCACGCACGAGCCGTCCGACATAGACCAGCCTGAGAGGTGCATGGGTGTTATAGAAACGCAGCCTATCGGTGAGCCCGGCAGGATCGATCGCATTGGGAACAAGGTGTGCGTTTATTCGCGCGTCGAACTTCCGGTAGGCCTCGAGTTCCGCGCTCGACAGCACGGTGACGACGTCGCTCGAGACGAGAAAGCGCCGCAGTATCCAGGTCAGGAGAGCATGCCCTCGAAAGAAATCCTGGGGCATCGCCCCTCCGTGGATTTGCGTCACCACGCGCCGGCCGAGCGACCTGGAAACGATCGAGTACACGAGATCCCGCCAATAGGATTTGGGATTGAGCGAAACGTTCATGTGAACGACCCGGGCACCCGTGACTGTCAGGAACAGCGCGAGGCGGAGAGGGCTGAAGATGAACCGCATCAGCCTCTGCAGGACGTTCTCCCGGCGTCCCTCGCTGCCGACCTGGAAATGCAGCAGGTCGTAGTCCCGGGCCAGATCGGAGGCAAGCAGCGTGCGCAGGTGCGTCGAGACGCCGCTGAGCGCGTTCAAAGAGGGACCGAACAGGACGATCTTTTGCCTGCTCATTGCGGCATCAGCCGTCGGTACGCCGTGACGCACAAGCGGTTCATGCCGCCAAGCCCAGCGCGTCCAGGGAAGGGGCGAGGTCCGTCCTGACCCTGCCGACCGCCGCTTCGCTGCCGTCGTCGTCCACGAACAGCCGGTGCCAGATTTCCAGCACGAGCATCAGCCAGATCCCCTGTTCCCGGTCGACGCGGCGCCGCACATGATCTCCCACGATGCCGCGCACGACATCGGCGTTGTAGTAGCCCCGGTCCAGACAGCGATCGGAGAGCAGCACGTCGTCGATCAGCCCGCGCCAGGGCCCGGCGAACCAGCGGCTCAGGGGAACGGTGAAGCCCACTTTGCGGCGGTAGATGGTCTCGCGGGGGATATAGCGCTCGGCGAGGCGCTTCAGAACGATCTTCGAGCTCAGGCCGCTGACCTTCAGATGCTGCGGCAGGCCCGCGGCGAACTCGACGAGCTTGTGATCGAGGAAGGGAACGCGCGCCTCGATGCCCGCTCCCATGCTCATGCGGTCGCCCTTGACCAGGATGTCGTCCACCAGCCGGGTGTGGATGTCGCAATAGAGGAAGCGATCGAGGGCGTTTTCGCTGTCGCAGCCGTTGGCGATATCGCCGAAAGCCCGCGCCAGGCCGCCGTCGCCGATTTCGTTTCGCAGCGCGCGGGAGAGCACGCGGGCTTGAAGGTCCGTATCGAAGCCCCCGTACCAGGACGCGAAGCGGCGCGGAGCATCGGCTATCGCCAGGATCTCCGCCATGCTGCGCAGACGCCGGCCTTTGAACGGCAAGCTGCTCGCAACGCCGCGCAGAAGACCGTTGCGAACTCCGGGCGGCATCCAGTCGAGCGCCGTGGAGAACTGGTCGAACATGTATTTGGAGTAGCCGCCGAACAGCTCGTCGGCCCCCTCCCCGCACAGCATCACGGTCACGTGCTTCTTCGCCTCGCGGCACATGAAGTACGTCGGTATCCCCGGCGGCTCCCCCATCGGTTCGTCGTAGATCCAGGCGAGGAAGGGCAGCTCCTCGGCGAAATCCCTGAACCCCACCGTGATCTCGCGGTGCTCCGTGCCGTAGCGTTGCGCCACCTTGCGCGCGTAGCCGAGCTCGCTGAACTCGGCGACATCGAAGCCGACGGAAAAGGTCTTCACCCGCGCCAGGTCTCCTTTCTCCCGGCGCAGCGAATCCATCAGCGCGACGACGAGACTGCTGTCGACGCCTCCGGAGAGCTGCACGCCCAGCGGCACGTCCGACATCAATTGCAGGTCCACCGTCCGCCTGAGCATGGCATCCAGCTGCCCGGTCGCCTCCTCGAGGCCGAGTTGCCCGGACCGGTAGCGCACGTCCCAGTAGCGCTGCGGCGCCGGGGGCATGCGGCCGTTTACGTCGATCGCCATGCAGCATCCTTCCGGCAGGCGCGACACTCCCTCGAACATCGTGTTCGGGCGCGACACGTAGCGGGTGACCAGAACCTGGGCCACGCCGGCCCGGTTGACCTTGCGGTTGCGCAAGGCGGGATGGCGCAGCAGGACCTTCATCTCGCTCGCGAAGAGCAATGCGTTGCCGTCGCTCCACCAGTAGAGCGGCTTGACCCCCATGGGATCGCGTACGAGCGACAGGGTGCGCTCGACGGCATCGTATACAGCGAAGGCGAAGATACCCTGCAGGCGCTCGGCCAGCCCGCGAATACCCCACTGCTCGTAGCCGTGCACCAGGACCTCGGTGTCGCTGCGGCTCTTGAAGCGGTGGCCGCATGCCTCGAGCTCGGCACGCAGGGCATGATGGTTGTAGATCTCGCCGTTGAAGACGGTCCAGATCGTCCGGTCTTCGTTGCACATCGGTTGATCGCCGGTGTGAAGGTCGATGATGGCGAGGCGCCGGTGGCCGAGCCAGCAAAGGTCGTCCGCGGAACGCCACTCGCCCTCGCCGTCCGGTCCGCGCCGGCGCATTGCCGCCAGCATGTCTCCCGCCACGTGAGCCGCGATCGGCGCGGAATTCTCCGGACGCAGCCTCAGATAACCCGCGATCCCGCACATGCCGCGTCACTCCGTGTCCGTCAGATATTGCATACCACGCCCTTGAACTTGCCGTTGCCGGTCCGGGGAATCGCCTCGGCCAGCCGGATCTCCAGCGCAATCCCGTCGCCCAGGCGGTGGCGGGTATTGTTCTCCAGGGTTTCCCGCGTGCGGTCGCTGAACGTCGCCGAGGGGACCACCAGCATCGTGATGGCATCGAGCCGATCCTGGCGGATCTGCGCTTCGAGTATTCCTTCCACGCCCTTGAAGAGATGGTCGAGACGGCCGACCGAACGGCCGTCGGCGAGCTTGATCGAATCATCGACGCGGCCGACGATCTCCTCGATCAGCGGAAACGACCGTCCGCAGGCGCAACGCTCCGTCGCGGGCGCGGGACGCACGAGATCCTCGCAGCGATAGCGGATCAAAGGCATCGACGCGTTGTGGAACCCGGTGCCCACCAGCTCGGCCAGACCGTCACCGGCGGGGAGCATTTCCACGTAGGAATAGTCGGACAGGAGATGGTGGCGGCCGCGCTCGCAGGTGCCGATGGCGGCGACGCGCTCGAACTGGCCGTACCAGTCGAATACCCGGCAGCCGAAGGCGCTCTCGATCTCCCGGCGCCGGGCTTCCGAAAGCGTCTCGGAGGAGGTCACGATGCCGCGCAGCGAGCTCCCGCGGTAACGATACCCGGCGCTCCGCATCCAGCCGGCGAGAAATCCGATGGAAGACGGATAGGCCTGGATCACCACCGGATCGAAACGCGCGAGCGAATCGAGATAGGCGGGCGCCGCCGATTCGGACAGGTGATAGGAAGAGAGCATCAGCATGTTTTCGGCCCGGTTCACCCGCCAATAAGGCGGCCTGTCCTGGGTCGCGGGGACGATCATGTCCCCCCGCATCCAGGCGCGCCGGTCGCCCCGGCGCAGGCCCGCCCAACCGAGCTGCCGCCAGACGAAGGCGTTCTCCCGACTGATCGCCGGGAGGTCCTGATAGAGAGTCAGTGGCGCTCCCGTCGTGCCGCTCGTGCTTCCGGAGAAGAGCGGCCCGTGCATTTTTTCCGAGACCAGCGATTTGCCGCCCTCGCGCACGTCCGCTTTGCTCAGCGGAGGCAGGCATCCGATCGCCTCCGGGAATCGCAGTTTCCCGAAATCCAGACCGAGCGGCCGATACCGGTCCCGATAGTAGGGAATGTCGCGTACCGCGGCCTCCACGATCGTGCGTGATGTCCGCGACTGGAAATCATGCAATTCCCGCTCCGACCACCACTGGCTGTCGTGAACCTGCGCGACCGCGGCCTCGAACGCACGGCCCTGCCGCATCACGTTGCGCAGCGAGGACTGGACCGAGGCGAGGAATTCCTGCGCCCAAATCGGGCTGTAGCGGTATGCGAAGGAGGCAAACATATGACCTCGAAAGGCTTCAACGCGGAGCGGGCAGGCCACCGCGGCCTGCCCGCTCCGGCAACCGGCCTGCTCTATGGGCGGATGTCAAAAGCGTCGACCACCACGACGTTGAATTGCGAGGCCGGGTTTTGCCGTCCGGTCGCCTCGATCGTCAGCGTGTGGGTCCCGGGAGCCAGCCCCGAGGCGGTGAAGATCGTGTTCTGGTAGCCCTCGATCGGGGCGGGCTCGAACGTGTCGATCTCCTTCACGAAGACTCCATCGACATAGACGTTGGCGATCCCCATGTTGAGCTTGCGGCAGCCGATCCAGCTGACCGAGGTCCCGGTGAAAGTGAACGTGGCGCGCGCGCCCGGCGTGTTGGATTCGGAAATTGTCCCTTCGCTCCAGGTCCGGTTGAGGTTGCCGTGGACCCAGCTGCCGCTGTAGGCGACCGCCGCATCCTCCTCCTGGAAGCGCGCGCCCGGCCGCGTCACACCGAACGCATCCAGCCAGATCGCGGCCCCCGACGAGGCGCCGTTCCTCGCGCCCGTCACCTGGATGGTCAGCGTGTGGGTCGCGTCGGTGAGCCCGGTCGCCTGGAACACGGTGTCCTGCAGCCTCAGCATCGGAGAATAGGTGTCGACCTCGCCGGCGAAGACGCCATCGATGAACACCCGGGC
>JBATEB010000140.1:0-9450 GCA_049663805.1 Burkholderiales bacterium
CCAGAAATTCGACCACCCGGAAGCGCTGCTGCCCCTGGCAGACGACGTGATGCGATCCGTCCGGGGTCGTCACGTAGCGCAGGATACTGGCGACGGTGCCGACCGGGCGCAGGTCATCCGGACCGGGTCGGTCCGCCTCGGCGTCCCGCTGCAACAGAATGCCTACCGGCCTCTTGGTCTTGGCCGCCTGTTGGGCCGCTGCAATGGAGGCTTCGCGCCCCACGGTGATCGGCATGATCATGCCGGGGAACAGCACCATCTGGCGCACCGGCAGGATGATGAGCGCGTCCTCGGGAAGGACGAACGCGCCGCCGGCCGCTTCGCGCTGCGGAACGGCGCCGATCGCCTCCTCTCCCGGGCGCTTACCTTCGAGTTGCATCTTGATCTCGCCTCATTTCAGTCGACGCAGTTTCAGTATCAGGCACCCGTTTTCGAGCCGTTGCTCGTTCACACGAAAGCGGCCCGCGGAAAGCGCAACGCGGCGTTCGAACCGGCCGTAGGGAATTTCGAGACGGTGTATCGTCGCCCGCTCGAACTCCGCCGGAAACCGGCGCTCGCCGCGCACCACGATGCTGCCGGACTCGATGGCCACCTCGATCTCCTCGGGAGCGACGCCGGGCAATGCGACCAGCAGCCCCACCTCGCCATCGATCTCGTAGAGATCGATGGGCGGCTCCCAGCAGGGCGTGCCCTGCTGCAGTCCGACATGGAAGAAGCGGCGCTGCAGCCGCTCCGCGCTCTGCAGCAGCTCCAGTGCTTCCTCCCACATCCATGACCGCGGCTCGCGGTATCTCATCCGATGTTCCCTCGAGTCCCTGCTGGGCGTTCGATCGAGCTTTCTAGATGGGGACGGCAACCGGGGAGGACAACCCCGCACGCCCCTCAGGGGGCGGCGCGGCCGCCGGAGCCCTCGCCGGCAAGGCGCCGCAGGTCCTCCTCGACCAGGGTCTCCTTTTGCAGCAGCGCGAGCGCTCCCTCCTCGAGCGTCGTGCGCCGTTCCTCGAGAATGCCGACGGCTTTCCTGAACGCCTTGTCGACCGTCTCCCTGACCGCGCGGTCGATCTCGCGCGCCGTGTCCTCGCTGTACTGCCTTTCCTGGAAGGCCGGCGGGACATTCAGGAACGCCGCGCGCTCACCCTCGTAGGCGACATGTCCCAGCTTCTCGTCCATGCCGTAGCGCATGACCATGCTGCGCGCGATGTCGGTGACCTTCGCGAGGTCGTCCGCGGCGCCGGTCGAGTAGTGCCGGAAGACGACATGCTCGGCCGCACGGCCCCCGAGCAGCACCGTCATCTTGTTGTCCAGCTCTTCGCGTGTCATCAGGAAACGGTCCTCGGTCGGCCGCTGGATGGTGTAGCCCAGGGCGCCGATGCCGCGAGGAATGATCGAGACCTTGTGCACCGGGTCCGACCCGGGAATCGACAGCGCCACCAGAGCATGCCCCATCTCGTGATGGGCGATGACCTTGCGCTCGAAGGGGTTGAGCAGCCGGTTCTTCTTTTCGAGGCCCGCCACGATGCGCTCCACCGCGGCGGTGAAATCGGCGAGCGTCACGGAGTCCCCGTCGCGCCGCGTGGCGAGCAGGGCAGCCTCGTTGACCAGGTTCGCGAGATCTGCGCCGGTGAACCCCGGGGTGAGCGCCGCGATCTGCTCCGGGTCGAAGCCGCCGGCGAGCCGCACCTTCTTCAGGTGCACGTGCAGGATCTGCACGCGGCCCTTCTTGTCGGGCCGGTCGACCAGCACCTGCCGGTCGAAGCGGCCCGCGCGCAGCAGCGCCGGATCGAGAATCTCCGGCCGGTTCGTGGCGGCGAGGAGGATCAGGCCCTTGCTCGGGTCGAACCCGTCCAGTTCGGCGAGCAGCTGGTTCAGCGTCTGTTCCTTCTCGTCGTGGCCGCCGAGTCCGTAGGCGCCGCGCGCGCGGCCGAGCGCATCCAGCTCGTCGATGAATATGATCGCCGGCGCCTTCAGGCGGGCCTGCTCGAACAGATCCCGCACGCGGGCGGCGCCGACGCCGACGAACATCTCGACGAACTCCGAGCCGCTGATCGAGAAAAACGGCACCCCGGCCTCGCCCGCGACCGCGCGCGCAAGGAGCGTCTTGCCCGTCCCCGGGGGCCCGACCAGCAGCACGCCCTTGGGAATCCGCCCGCCGAGACGGCCGTAGCGCTGCGGCTCCTTGAGGAAGGACACGATTTCCTTCAGCTCCTCTTTGGCCTCATCGACTCCCGCCACGTCCTCGAAGCTCACCCTGGTGTCGGTTTCCATGTAGACCTTGGCTTTGCTCTTGCCGATCGAAAGGAGTCCACCGCCGAGGCCGCCCTGCCCCGCCATTCTCTTGGCGAGGTACATCCAGACCGCGAAGAACACGAGCGCGGGCAGGATCCAAGAGAGGATGTCCCGCAGGAAGGTGTTCTCGATCACGCCGGTGAATTTCACGTCGTACGCCGCCAGGTCCCTCGCGAGCTCCGGGTCGACGCGCGTGGTGACGAAGCGGCTGCGCCCTCCCGTCTGCGGCTCCTTGTAGGCACCCTGTATCGCGTTGTTCGAAACGGAGATTTCCCTGATCCGCCCCTCCTTGAGGTGATGAAGGAACTCGCTGTAGGGAATCGGCTCGACCTGGGTCGCGGTCACCCACAGGTCGCGCAGCCAAAGGACGCCGAGGATGGCGATGACGAGATACCAGATGTTGAAGAGGGTCTTTCTTTCCATGTTCTGTCTCGCTTCCCGAGGCTCCGTGGGCTTCGCGCGTACCGCCGATTATCCGTTCACCGCCGCGGTTCCGCGAGCGAAACGATGCCGGGCTGCGAGCGTACATACTCCATCGCATACTCCAGCTCACCGGGTGCCTCGGCGTGCACGACGAAAAGCGGCTGGCCCTTCCCCACGGCGCTCCCCGGGGGCGCGAGGAATTCCACGCCGGCGCTGGGGGCCATCGGCGCGCCGGCGAGCTTGGCGACGCGCGCGAGGCGCCGGTTGTCTACGACCTCCACCTGCCCGGAGCGGGGAGCCGGCACGGGATGGGTGTGAGGCGCGCGGGACGGGTCGCGCATTCCGCCCTGCGCCTCGCAAATCGCCTGGAATTTGCTCCACGCCCGGCCGTCGTCCAGGAGAAGCTCGGCCTGATGCCTGCCCATGCCCCGCGGCACGCCCCGCGACAGTTCCAGAATCAGCCCCGACAGGGTCAGCGCGCGCTCGCGCAGGTCCGGCGGCGCCCCTGCCTCGCCGCGCAGTACCGCCAGCACGTCGCGCGCCTCGAGCGCCGGACCGATTCCCCGTCCGACCGGCTGGGTTCCGTCGGTGATCGCCACGCGGACATTGAGCCCGACGGCGCGGCCTACCTCTTCCAGCCGGCCGCCGAGGAATTCCGCCGCCTCCTTCGAGCGCACCTTGGCGGTCGGGCCGACCGGCATGTCGACGACAACGTGGGTCGATCCGGCCGCCGCTTTCTTGGAGAGCACCGAAGCGACGAGCTGCCCCTCGCTGTCGAGCTCGAGCGGGCGTTCGACCCGCACCAGGGCGTCGTCCGCGGGGCTCAATCCGGCCGCCGCGCCCCAGACGATGCAGCCGCCTTCCCGCTCGACCACTTTTCGCATCGCCTCGAGGCTCAAATCCACGGGCGCGAGCGTTTCCATGGTATCGGCGGTCCCCGCCGGCGAAGTGATCGCGCGCGACGAAGTCTTGGGAATCGTCAATCCGAACCCGGCCACGATCGAAACGACGATCGGCGTCGTGCGGTTTCCGGGCAAGCCCCCGACGCAATGCTTGTCCATCACCCGGGACGCCGGCCATTTCAGGCGTTCGCCGACCGCGACCATCGCGCGCGTCAGCGCCACGGTCTCCGAAAGATCCAGGCGGTTTCCCGCGCAGGCGGTGATGAAGGCGGAAAGCTGGAGATCCGAGTAGCGGCCCGCCTGGATGTCGCGCATGATCGAGAGCATCGCCATGTCGTCGAGCGGCTTGCCGTAGACCTTGGCGCGCACGTGGCCGAGCGACTCGACCGGCGCCGGGTGCGAGAGCCTGATTTCGTCGCCCGATTGGGCGCCGAGGGCGCGCCATGCCGACTCGGAAAGACTGCCTTCCCCCTGCGCAAGCAGGTCGCTATGGACCACGTTGACCGTCGCGATGATCGAGCGGTTTCCGAGCGCCACCTGCACGCGCGATTGCGTCCTGAAACCCTCCGAGCGGCACACGTGGCAGTCGCTGCGCATGAACACCACGTGCTGCTGATAGGTGTCGATGCCGACATAGCGCAGCGCGAGCGAATTTCCGTGGCGCGACCCCTTCGCCGACTTTCCGGAACGGGACGTCATGCGAGGCGCGCCGATTCAAGGTAATCGGGCACGCGGCAACGCCAGCCGAGACTCTCCTCCACGTGGTGGCGCAGGGCGTCCGCCGCCGCCGGCTCGCCGTGCGTGACGAAGGTCTGGCGCGGTGCCTGCTCGAAGCCCTTCAGCCAGTCGAGAACTTCGCCGTAGTCGGCGTGTGCCGAAAAATTGTCGATGAGGGCGACCTCCGCCCGGACGGGAACATACGCGCCGTGGATCTTCACCGAATTCGCCCCCGCGACGATCGCGGCACCGCGCGTGCCGCCGGCCTGGAACCCCGAGAACAGGATGGTGTTGCGCGGGTCGGGCGCAAACGCCTTCAGGTGGTGGACCACGCGGCCGCCGGTGGCCATTCCGCTCGCCGCGATGATGACCATCGGGCCGGACTTTTCGTTCAGGCGCCTGGATTCCTCCGCGGTGTTGACGATGACCGCCGCACGGCACATTGCCCGGCACTGTTCCGGCGTCAATCGATGCTCGGCGCGATGCTCATGGTAGATCCGGGTCGCATCCACCGCCATGGGGCTGTTGAGGTACACGGGCAGGTCGGAAGGAATCGCCCCTTTCGATTTGAGCAGATGGATGCGATAGAGCAGCGACTGGGCGCGCCCCACGGCGAAGGAAGGGATGAGGACGATCCCCCCGCGCGCCGTCGTTTTCCTGATCACCCGGCCGAGCTTTTCCCCCGGATCCTCGGGATCGTGGCGGCGGTTCCCGTAGGTCGATTCGACTACGAGATAATCCGCGCGGCGGACCGCCGACGGTGCCACCATGATCGGATCGTTCGGACGTCCGAGGTCTCCGGAGAACACGATGGTGCGCACCCCGTCGTCCAGGCAGACGATGGACGCGCCGAGAATATGGCCGGCGGGCACAAGTCTCAGGCGCAGCCCGGCGACCTCGACCTCCCCGTCGAATTCGAGCGGAGCAAAATGCTTCAACGAGCGCTCGGCGTCCTCTTCGGTATAGAGCGGCAACGCGGGCTTGTGCTTCGAGAATCCGCGACGATTGGCGTATTCGGCTTCTTCCTCCTGCAGCCTGCCGGAATCGGGAAGCAGGATGCGGCACAGCTCGTACGTCGCCTCGGTGCAGTGGATCCTGCCGGCGAAACCGTTACGCACCAGCAGCGGGACGTATCCGCTATGGTCGAGATGGGCGTGGGTAAGGACGACCGTCGACACCGCCGCCGGCTCGACGGCGAGCGGCGCCCAGTTGCGCAGCCGCAGCTGCTTGAATCCCTGGAACAGGCCGCAGTCGATCAGGACCTTGCCGTCGCCGGCGCTGAGCAGATACCTGGATCCGGTGACGGTTCCGGTCGCACCGAGGAATTGCAGGTTCCGGTCGATTTCGGGTTCTCCCCACTTGCGGGCGCTTCGATGATTATTGGTTCGTCTGCGCTTTCCCTGTTGACGTGGATCAACAGCCCTCCCGGCGGTGAGACCTGCGAGCGTTCGATCGTTATGACGCCGAATCGCGAAAATCGCGGGTTTCGGCCCGGGAGCTCACGATCTTCTCCGCATGACTATCGAATCGATCGATTCGAACGGAAGCCCGCGACGGTGCGCCGCTGCATTTCGATCAGGATCAGCGTCAGCGGCGCGGCGGCGGGCGCCACTGCGCCGAAGAAGGCGCCCGCCAATCCCTGGAACAGGTAAAGCTCCGCCAGACCGTGCGACAGCATGATCGCTCGATCACCGGCTCGATCGCCCGCAGATCGCGCATAAAGGGAATTCCTCGCTCATTCGCGTCGACGGAACGTTACGGTTGCATGCGCATCATGTCATCCACTTGTTTGCGCATTTCTCCGGTTTGCTTCCTTGTATCGGGATCGTTCATGGACGGACGATCGGCGAGCCCCGCCATCCGTGACATCACGTCCGACATTTCTTTGAGCTGCTGCTGCATGCGCTTTCGCCTCTCCGGCAACATTTCGCCTGTCGCCATGCTTTCCTGCATCTTGTTCATCTGACGCGACATGTCGCGCATGACGCCTGCCATCTCGCGGTAGCGCTGCATTTCCGCCGTCACTTCGTAGCCCGGGCCGGTCGTGCGTCCGGCGTCCATCTTTCCGGGCATGCCCTGTGCCAGAGCCGGTGGTCCGGAGGCGGAGGCGGCCAACACCAGTGCAAAAGGTATTCCAACTGTGATGAGGCGTCTCATGCTGCAATCCCTTTCTGTCTTGAGACGTTCAAGATCACCGATGAGAACCGTGTCCCGCCGGCGAGGACGATTGCGGCGTCGCGTAGTTCTGCGGGTTTTCCTTGAAAGTCCGCTGACATTGCGCAGAGCAGAAGTAGTAGGTGTTGCCCGCGTGGACCATCTGGCCCGCCGCTTTCGTCGGCTCGATCGTCATTCCGCAAACAGGATCCTTGGTCATGGGTGCTCTCCTTTATTGGATGGTCAAAAGTGAATGGTCAAAAATAGCCGAGCGCGATCATCACGACGATCGCGACCATCGGCACGCAGCACAAGACCATCCAGAACCAGCTCTTCCACCCGCCTTGCCTTCCGTCGCCGGCCTCGTGTTGCATCGCAAATCCCTCCTACGTGGGGACGCTGCTCCAGCCCAGCCGCTTGTACAGCGGGCAATGGCCGCGAATGCCGGTCACCACAACCCAAAGCCAGTTCTTCGATAGCCAGTCCATGTCGCGTCTCCTTGCATAAGAGATCAATGCAAGGTCGCAGTGCGCTCGGCGACCCGGCCGCGCGAACCGCCCCCGATCGGCCAGCGCCCGTTCGCCAGGCTGAATTTCGGCCTGGGACCCGATGCGTCGCGTTGCGCTGCCCGATACGCCTCGATGGTGCCCACGTCGCGCCAGTAGTTTCGCTCCTCGTGCGGCAGGATTCCCGGCACCCGGTTACAGGCGAAGTCGTAGGCGAAGACGCGATGCGTCGCCATCGCGCGCGGCAGGATGTGCCGGCCGAAATCTGTTTCGCCGGGGCGCGCGGTCTTATCGAGCAGCTCCGCGAGAACGCCCGGATCGAACAAGTAGTTGCCCATCGACGCATAGGCGTGGCTCGGCCGCTGCGGAATCGGCGCCGGACGCTCGGGTTTTTCCTGGAACTCGTGGATGCGCCCATCGGCGTGTGCCGCGATGATACCGAAGGGGGACGCCCGCTCGACGGGGACCGGGACCGCGGCGACACTGACGTCCGCCTTGCTTTGCACATGCGCTTCCACCATCTGCCCGACGTCCATGCGATACACGTGATCGGCCGCGAACACCGCCACCAGGTCCGGCGCGTGACGCGCGCACAGGTGCAGATTCTTGCGGACGGCATCCGCCGTGCCCAGAAAAGGCCCGCGCGCCAAGTCGGCGCCCGGAAGCACCACGCTCACGAAACGGCCCGGACCGCGAAGCGCGGGCGCCCAGGCCGCGCGGATATGCTCGATCAGCGACTGCGGCTTGTATTGCGCCAGCACATAGATCGACGTGATACCCGAGTTGACGAGGTTGCTGAGCACGAAGTCCACGATGCGGTAGCGGCCCGCGAAGGAAATCGCGGGCTTGGCGCGGTCGGCGGTAAGCGGGTGAAGGCGGGAGCCTTCGCCGCCCGCCATTACCAGCGCGAGGATTTTCATGTTGCCCTCCTTCGAATGGTACCTTCGGATAACCGGATAGACGCTTCCCGTTTCGCACTGTCGCGAATCGGTCACGCGCCGCAGCAACCACCCTTTCTCCGGGCTGCCGCCGGAGCGTGCTCGCCGGCCTCCGAGGCGGGATAGCCCGCTTCGGCGATCGCCCTGCCCAGGGCATCGGCGGAGTTCCGGCCGTCGACGCGGACCCTGCCGGACTCTAGATCAACCTGGACACTCGCCTCGGGGTCGACTGCTTTGACGGCACGCGTCACCGCGCTCACGCAGTGACCGCAGGTCATGCCTTGTACGCGCAGCTCGATCATGAACGTGCTCCTATGGAGTTGAAGAATGTTGAGGAACTCTCCACCTTGCCACGATGGCAATGTCAAGCCCCCTTTCTTGCGATCGACCAGCGCTTGACCTTCCTACCGTGGGAACCTTCAAGCTCGGTCCTGACTCTTAGGCAAGGGAGCACGACCATGTCTGCCTCGATCGCGGCGGCGGCGGCAAACACCGTCAACGAGCCGCCGACTCACGATCTTCGCCTGCCCATCCTGGGAATGACCTGCGCTTCCTGCGTGGCGCGGGTCGAGCGCGCCTTGCAGAAGGTGCCCGGCGTGCGCTCGGTGTCGGTCAACCTCGCCACCGAGGCGGCGACCCTGAAGCTCGCCCCCCCGGTGACGACCCAGGCGCTCGCCAAGGCGGTTGCGCAGGCGGGCTACGAAGTGGCGCACCAGGAATTCGACCTGGCGATCCGCGGGATGAGCTGCGCGAGCTGCGTGGCGCGGGTCGAAAAAGCGCTCGCCAAGACGCCCGGGGTGCTGTCGGCGTCGGTCAACCTCGCGACCGAGCGCGCTCGCGTGGTTGCCGTTGCGGGGATCGGAGTCGAGGCATTGCGCAAAGCGGTGAAAGCGGCCGGCTACGAGGCGGAGCCCGTCCACCTTCAGGAAGAGGCTGCCGGAAAGAGCGCCGCGCCGGCCGCGCGGGCGCTTCCGGACTGGTGGCCCGTCGCCGTCTCGGCGCTGCTCACGCTGCCGCTGCTCGTGCCGATGGCGGGACTCGCACTCGGCGCGCACTGGACGCTGCCCGGCTGGCTGCAGCTCGCGCTGGCGACGCCGGTGCAGTTCTGGCTGGGCGGGCGCTTCTACCGCGCGGGCTGGAAGGCGCTGCGCGCGTTCTCCGGCAACATGGACCTGCTGGTCGCGCTCGGCACCAGCGCGGCTTATGGGCTGTCGGTATATCAACTGCTCGCCGGCGCGGCCGGGGTGCACGACCTGTACTTCGAGATCGCGGCAGCGTTGATCACGTTCATCCTGCTCGGCAAGTGGCTCGAGGCGCGCGCCAAGCGCCAGACCACCGAGGCGATCCGCGCGCTCAACGCGCTACGGCCGGACCGGGCATTGGTGCGCCGCGGCGGCAAGGACGTCGAGGTGCCGCTCGCCTCGGTCGCCGTCGGCGATCTGGTCGTGGTGCGCCCCGGCGAGCGCGTTCCGGTCGACGGCGAGATCCGCGAAGGCCGCAGCCACGTCGACGAATCGCTGATCA
>JBATEB010000141.1:0-5189 GCA_049663805.1 Burkholderiales bacterium
GTCATGAATAAAGCTTCCGTCCTGGCTGTTCTTCTCGTTTCCGTATTGTCCGGTTGCGGCAGCGCGCCGATGACGCCCGATGAATACCGAACGACCGCCAAGGCGGGCGGCTCGTTGTACGCATCCGAGTCGTTCGAGGTCAGGCGCCCCTTTGCCGAAGTGGCGCAGACGTTCCGGAAAAAGAGCCCGGAATGCCTGAGGTTCTCCCTGGGAGAGAGAATGGAGCCTTTGATCGGCTTCGGCTCGAAGACCCACGTGTTCGCCAAGACCAAGCAGACCGTACTGGTCTCTTCGTCGAGAGCGGAGCTCTACTTTCAGGTGAAATTCGAGAACACGGTGAGCAAGGAGCCGGAAGGCGGCAGCTATTACCTGATCGCCGACGCCTACCCCGTCGGCAAGGACCGTACCAAAGTGGACATCTACAGGCGGACGCGTGTTGAAGTGCTGCCGCAGGCGATCAGGGGCTGGGCGTCCGGAGAGAACCTGGGCTGCCCAGACCAATCGAAGATCATCAATCCGAGGAAATTCTGATCTTCCGGACATTGCGCCGAAGGACAGCACCAGGCGATATGAGAGGCCTGCCGATCGCCGCGTTGAGCGTAGTTCTCCTGCTCGGGTGTTCCGGGATAAAGACATACCCGAACCCCTCGCCACGGAATTTGCACATACAAACTCAAATCGAGGGCGCGGTTGCGGAACTGGACATCTATCGCGTCAACGCCGATTGCCGAACCGAATATCGGGGAAGAGTCTCGCTCGACAAGCCGCGGGTCGAGATCGGCATCTCGGGCGATGGCCTCTATTACCTCGACTTCCTCTTCGTGAGCAAAGCCTTTCTTTCCCCAAGCGTCAGCGTTGTCCGATACGACACGCTGTTGCAGCCGCGGCGCGACCGTCGGTACGACGTGCGGGCCCGGTACGTCGACAGCATATACAGCGTCGTCATACGGGAAGTCGCCCCCGGCGGTTCCACCGGCCGCGAAATCGAGCGCGCCGGGTTGGGCGATTGCGGAAAGAGCGGCCGGAATAATTAGGTTGCCGCCGGCAGCGCCTTTTGCCGGGGTATCCGCGCCGCGTCCCAGTTCGCTATTGCCCAGTCCCGGATCTCCGCGCTCGACGCCCCAAAGTTCTACTGGAAAAACGCGTTGTCGCTGGCCGTGCCGATTCTGATAGGCCTCGCCTTCGTCTATGTTTTCGGGAAGATGCTGTTTCGGTGCTTGAGCAAGACCTTTGGCTTTGGGTCCTGGGAATCTGTCGCGCCGCCAAGGCGTCGACCACGTGCAGCGGCTATTCTGGCGACGCGATATTCATGCGCTGATTTCGTCCGCCCGGAGCCGCCGCCAGGCACCGTCGACGAAGCCCTCGATCGGCGCGAAGCGCGCCTTGTAGGACATCTTGCGGCTGTCCCGGATCCAGTAGCCGAGGTAAAGGTAGGGCAGCGACAGGCGGCGGCACTGCTCGATCTGCCACAGGATGTTGTGAGTGCCGAGGCTCGCGCCGCGGGCTTCGGGGTCGTAGAAGGTGTAGACGGAGGAAAGCCCGTCGCCGAGGTGATCGACGATCGAGACCATCATGAGCGTACCCTGGTCGCGGAATTCCACCAGCCGCGTGCTGACGCGGCTCTGCAGCAGAAAGTGCGAGTACTGGTCGCGGCTGTCCTGGTCCATGCCGCCCCCCGCGTGGCGGCTCGCCTGGTAGCGCAGGTAGAGCGCATAGTGCTCGACCCGAAACCGCAGGCCGGTGACCGCCGACTGGAGCGCCTTGTGCCGTGTCCACGCCCGCCGCTGGCTGCGCGAGGGCAGGAACTCCTCCACCGGAATGCGCACCGGGACGCAGGCGCGGCAGTGATCGCAGTAGGGACGATAGGTGAAGATTCCGCTGCGGCGAAAGCCCAGGCGCACCAGGTCCGCGTAGAGCTCGGTGCCGATCAGGTGGCTCGGGGTGGCGACCTGCGAGCGCGCCATCCGGCCGGGCAGATAGCTGCAGGGGTACGGCGCGGTCACGTAGAACTGCAGTACCGCGTGCGGCAGATCGTTCAGCTGCGACATGGCTCGTGCACGAGAGAAGCGCCGGACCAGCTCCCCGGCGGGCGCGGATAGTGTATCAACTCGGAGAGCAGGCGTGAGAATCGCCTGCGCGGTATTTCGCGCGCGCCGAGGCTCTCCAGGTGCCGCGTGCGCATCTGGCAGTCGATCAGCCCGAATCCGTCGGAACGCAGGTGCGCGACCAGGGCGGCGAGGGCGATCTTGGAGGCGTCGCGGGCGAGGGAGAACATCGATTCTCCGAAAAAAACGCCGCCGAGCGCGACGCCGTAGAGGCCGCCGGCCAGGGCTCCGTCGATCCGGGTCTCGACCGAATGCGCGTATCCGAGCCGGTGCAGTCCCCGGTAGGCCTCGAGCATCCTGCCCGTTATCCAGGTGCCGGCTTCGCCTTTTCGCGGCGCCGCGCAGCCCGCCATGACCTCATCGAAGGCAAAATCGAAACGGGTTTCGTAGCTGCGGTTGCGCAGGACTTTCGCGAACGAGCGGGAAATCCTGAGCTCGTCCGGAAACAGGACCATGCGGGGATCCGGGCTCCACCACAGGATCGGGTCGCCCTCGGAGAACCAGGGAAAGATCCCCAGACGGTAGCCCTCGAGCAGCCGCTCCGCGGACAGGTCGCCCCCCGCGGCGAGCAGTCCGTTGGGATGCCTGAGCGCGGTGTGGATGGGCGGGAAGGGCGTGCCACGCTCCATCCAGGGGATCATCGGGAGAACCCGGGAGGCGGGTTCCGGGTCGGTACCGCGAAGCGCGGGCGGATTTCCCGCCCTGCCGATGCCGCCGTCAGCATTTCACCTGTTGTCGGCAGTAGTCGGTGAGCTCGCTCACGACCGAGCGGCCTGCGACCGCCGAGCGCGCCTGCCCGCGGAAATCCAGGGAGAGGCGGAAATCGTACTTGCTGAAGAATTCGTTGAAGAGTTCTCCGCCCAGGGTTCCCACCGCGTAGAGGCCGTCGCTCTTCGCATCGTAGTCGAGAAGGATCGCGGCAAGGGGCTGCGGCGCGGGGCCGGCCAGCACCCTGGCGCCCTCCGCGGGGTCGTACTGGCTGTGCTCCGAGCAGCAGTGGATCACTCGCGCGAACCTGCTTCCCGCCGATTTCTCGTCGCGGAAGCTGATGAAGCTGATCTCGCGCGTGGGGTAGGTGAGCCGGTGCGCGCAGATCGCGGAATAGGCGACGATGCTGCGGCCGGAGCCTACGCCGCCCGGCCAATCGTAGCTCTGCGCATCCGCGGTCTTCAGGTGCGCGGACGCTTTGGTGGGCTTGCCGAGGTTCAGGAGGAAACACGGCGTTCCGGCGAACGGGTAGTGGAAGATGAAGTTGCGGTTGGCCGCCAGCTCGCGCCCCCGAAGCGGCTGCCCGTCCTGCTCGACCAGCCGGGCGCGGGAATAGTAGCGCGGCCGGGCATCGGCCGCCGCCGCCGGCAGCGACCCGGCGAGCGCCGACGCGGCGCAGGCGAACATGAAATTGCGTCTCTCCATGGCGGTCCTCGAAACGCTAATGGGTGCGGGTGGGCGTGTCAACTGGCGGGCGGGCCCGCCGGTTTTCCGGAAGGACGAGTCCTGCGATCGGGCACGATTTGGGCGAGGCATCGAATTAGGGCAAAATGCAGAGCCACAGGCACTCCAGCCTGCGGAGCTCGCAAGGGAGGAGCATGCAATGACCGGAATTCGCCGTCGTTTTTCCCCCATCATTTTGCTGCTGGCCTCGTTGCTCGTTCACGCGCCGTTCGCCGCGGCGGCCGAGCCGCCGAAGCTGGACGCGGCGAACACCGCGTGGATGCTCACCGCGTCGGTGCTCGTCCTGTTCATGACGCTGCCCGGCCTCGCGCTGTTCTACGGCGGGCTCGTCCGCGCCCGCAACGTACTGTCGATACTGATGCAATGCTTCGCGATCACCTGCGTGGTGACGCTCGCCTGGGTGATCTTCGTCTACAGCATCGCCTTCGGCGACGGCGGAGCGAACAACGCCTGGTACGGCGGTTTCGCCAAGTCCTTCCTGGCGGGTGTCGACTTCAAGTCGCTCAAGGGGAGCATTCCCGAGACCGTGTTCTCGATGTTCCAGCTCACCTTCGCGATCATCACGCCGGCCCTGGTCGTCGGCGCCTACGCCGAGCGGGTGAAGTTCTCGGGGATGCTGCTGTTCAGCCTGCTGTGGCTGGTCTTCGTCTACGCGCCGGTCGCCCACTGGGTGTGGGGTGACGGCTGGCTGCAGAAGATGGGAATCATGGATTTCGCGGGCGGCCTGGTCGTGCACCTGAACGCGGGCATGGCGGCGCTGGTGTGCGCGTGGGTGCTCGGCCGGCGCAGGGGCTTTCCCGAGACGGCGATGCCGCCGCACAACATGGCGATGACGGTGACCGGCGCCTGCATGCTGTGGGTAGGCTGGTTCGGTTTCAACGCGGGCAGCGCGCTCGCCGCCGATGGCGCCGCCGGAATGGCGATGCTGGTCACCCATGTCGGCGCGGCGACCGGGGCGTTCGCCTGGATGGTGTGCGAGTGGGTACGCTTCGGCAAGCCCTCGGTGCTCGGGATCGTGACCGGCATGGTGGCGGGCCTGGGCACGATCACGCCGGCTTCCGGCTTCGTCGGGCCGATCGGCGCCCTCGTCATCGGCGGCGCCGCAGGCGTCGCCTGCTTCTTCGCCACCAACTTCATGAAGCGCTCGCTCAACATGGACGACTCGCTCGACGTCTTCCCGGTGCACGGGGTCGGCGGCCTGCTCGGAACGCTGCTCACCGGCGTGTTCGTCGCGGCCACCTTCGGCGGGGTGGGCTATCCCGAGGGCGTGACGATGGGCGGCCAGGTGCTGGTGCAGCTCACCGGGGTGCTCGTCGTCGCGGCGTGGTCGGGGGGGGTCACCTGGGTCCTGCTCAAGCTGAGCGACGCGGTGGTCGGGATGCGGGTGCAGCCGGAGGAGGAGAACGAGGGGCTGGATACGGTGCTGCACAACGAGCAGGGCTACAACCTGTAAACCCGGACGCCGCGCGGCGGCGCCGGTTTACCTCCGCGCGATCGAGCGGACGCGAAGCGCCGCTCATCGCGCGGGAGGGCTTCCCACCGCTGCGGACGCCGGTATACATCCACGCGATCGAGCGGACGCTCCGCGCCGCGCATCGCGCGACTGGAACGCCCCGCGCGACGGGCTTGTCC
>JBATEB010000142.1:0-2137 GCA_049663805.1 Burkholderiales bacterium
AAGACCTCCGCAGCCACCGCTGGTACGGCGCGAGCGGCCGCAAGACCTTCGACCACCGCTCGCGCAGCGCGCAGATGGGCTACGACCGGAGCGATTACGCCGGCAAGCCCGTGATCGCGATCATCAATACCTGGAGCGACATCAATCCCTGCCACGCGCACTTCCGCGCGCGCGCCGAGGAGGTGAAGCGCGGCGTATGGCAGGCGGGCGGCTTCCCGGTGGAGATGCCGGCGATCACGCTTTCGGAGCCGTTCCAGAAACCGACGACGATGATGTACCGCAACTTCCTCGCGATGGAGACGGAAGAATTGCTGCGCTCGTATCCCGCCGACGGCTGCGTGCTGATGGGCGGTTGCGACAAGACCACCCCGGCGCTCGTCATGGGCGCGCTCTCGATGGGACTGCCGGCGATCTACCTGCCGGCCGGACCGATGCTGCGCGGCAACTGGCACGGACAGGTGCTCGGCTCGGGCAGCGACACGCGCAAGTACTGGGCGGAGCTGCGCGCGGGCACGATCACCGAGCGCGACTGGGAGGAGATCGAGGAAGGCATCGCGCGCTCCCCCGGCCATTGCATGACCATGGGAACGGCCTCGACCATGACCTCCGCGGTGGAAGCGCTGGGGCTCGCATTGCCCGGTTCGGCCTCGATTCCCGCGGCCGATTCCCACCACGCGCAAATGGCGACCGCGACCGGAAAGCGCGCGGTCGACCTGGTGTGGGAGGACGCGACCCCGGAGAGCCTCCTGACCGCGTCCTCGTTCGACAACGCCGTCACCTGCGTGCTCGCCTGCGGCGGCTCGACCAACGCCGCAATTCATCTCATCGCGATGGCGCGGCGCGCGGGTATCGCCCTCGACCTCGAGCGCTTCGACGCGATCTCGCGCAAGACCCCGGTGATCGCCAACCTGCGCCCGTCGGGGAAATACCTGATGGAGGATTTCTATTACGCCGGCGGCCTCACCGCCCTGCTCGCCTCGATCGGCGATCTGCTCGACCTCGGGGCGAAGACCGTGAGCGGCAAGACGCTCGGCGAAAATCTGGAGGGCGCGAAAATCTACAACACCGAAGTGATCCTGCCGCGCGAAAAGGCGCTCATCGCCTCGGGCGGACTCGCGGTGCTGCGCGGCAACCTCGCCCCGGACGGCGCGATCGTCAAGCCCGCCGCGACCGAGCCACGGTTGCTCCAGCATAAAGGCCGCGCGGTGGTGTTCGAGGATTACAACGACCTCCAGGCGCGCATCGACGACCCGGCGCTGGAGGTCGACCCCGATTCGGTGATCGTGCTGCGCAACGCCGGGCCCATCGGCGCGCCGGGCATGCCCGAATGGGAGGTCCCGATCCCGAAGAAGCTGCTGCAGCAGGGCGTGCGCGACATGGTGCGGATTTCGGACGCGCGCATGAGCGGCACCGCCTACGGCTGCTGCGTGCTGCACGTCGCGCCCGAGTCCTGGGTCGGCGGGCCGCTCGCGCTGGTGAAAACCGGCGACATGATCGAGCTCGACGTCCCGCGCCGCAGACTGCAGCTTCTCATCGACGACGTCGAGATGATGAAGCGCAAACGCGCGTGGAAATCGCCCGCGCGCAAGTTCGAGCGCGGCTACGGCGCCCTTTTCTCGCAGCACATCCGCCAGGCGAACGAGGGCTGCGATTTCGATTTCCTCGAGGGAACCGCGCCCACTCCCGAGCCGGAAATCCACTAGCGTAGAATCCGCATTCCGAAAAGAAGGTACGACTCCATGCCGCTTTCCGAAGCCGAACGCAAGAGGGCCGTCGAAATATTGCTCAACGCCGAAAAGGAGAAGAAGCAGGCGGTGCAGCTCTCCGTCACCTTTCCTCACATCACCATCGAGGACGCCTACGCGATCTCGACCGCGGTGGCGCAGCACAAGATCGAGGCGGGGGCGAAGCTGATCGGCCACAAGGTCGGCCTCACTTCCAAGGCGATGCAGGCCTCTTCCCAGATCAACGAGCCCGACTACGGGCACCTGCTCGATTACATGATGATCGCCGACGGCGCGAAGGTGCCGCACGCGAACTACTGCGTGCCGCGCGTGGAGGTCGAGCTCGCCTTCATCCTCGGCAAGCCGCTGAAAGGGCCGGGCGTCGGGCTCACCGACGTGCTGCGCGCGACCGA
>JBATEB010000143.1:0-2676 GCA_049663805.1 Burkholderiales bacterium
CTCCGGCTGATCGGGGTGAAGTTCGAGCTCCAGGCGCGAGACGAAAGTTTCCCATCCGCCCACGATCACCATCACGAGCAGGTTCGAGATCATCACCACGTCGATCAGGCCGAGCACGATCAGCATGATTTCGGTCTCGGCGATGTCGCGCACTCCGACGACCTGCAGCAGGTGGATCAGCTCCTTCCAGAACTGGAACACGTACACGCCCTGGGCGACGATCAGCCCGATGTAGAGGGGCGCCTGAAGCCAGCGGCTGGCGAAGATCCAGCGGGGCAGGGGTTTCAACCTGGGTGTGACGGCGGGGGCGGGCATGGATGCTCCGTTTTTTGACTGAGGCGGCAAGGCGGGTGACCGGCGCGGCGAAGAATCTCGCCGGGGAGCGCGCGGCGCTTCTCCCCGATGCAGCCGACAGGCCGAAATATTAGCACGCCGCCTTGTTGCGAAGGCCGAGCCCGGGCCGGTAATATCACCCTTCCCGGCATCCCGGGGAGAAGAAACCCTTTCAGAGGAGGCGCCCCAATGGCCGACGCAACCATCGAATCGGTGCTCCAGGAGGACCGGCTGTTCCCGCCGTCCCCGGAGTTCGTAAAACAAGCCAACGTCTCGGGCATGGCCGCCTACCAGGCGCTGTGCGACGAGGCGGAGCGCGATTTCGAGGGATTCTGGGGCCGCCTGGGCAAGGAACACGTGCTCTGGCACAAGCCCTTTGCCCGGGTGCTCGACGAGTCGAAGGCGCCGTTCTTCAGGTGGTTTCATGACGGCGAGCTGAACGCCTCCTACAACTGCCTCGACCGGCACCTGAAAACGCAACCGGACAAGATCGCGATCATCTTCGAGGCCGACGACGGCAAGGTCACCAAGATCACCTACCAGCAGCTCTACCACAAGGTGTGCCGGTTCGCGAACGCCCTGAAGGCGCTCGGCATCGGCAAGGGCGAGCGCGTCATCATCTACATGCCGATGTCGATCGAGGTGGTGGTGGCGATGCAGGCTTGCGCGAGGATCGGCGCGACGCACTCGGTCGTGTTCGGCGGCTTCTCGGCGAAGAGCCTGCAGGAGCGCATCATCGACGCCGGCGCGGTGGCGGTGCTCACCGCCGACGGCCAGATGCGCGGCGGCAAGGAAATTCCCCTCAAACCCGTGGTGGACGAGGCGTTCGGCCTGGGCGGCTGCGAGGGCGTGAAGAACGTCGTGGTCTACCGGCGCACGGGGTCGAAGATCGCGATGCAGGCGCCGCGCGACCAGTGGTGGGAGGACGCGGTGAAAGGGCAGGCCGAGGAGTGCGAGCCGACCTGGGTCAACGCCGAGCATCCGCTGTTCATCCTGTATACCTCCGGCTCGACCGGCAAGCCCAAGGGCGTGCAGCACTCGACCGGCGGCTACCTGCTCATGACCATCATCACCATGAAGTGGGTGTTCGACTACAAGCCCACGGACGTGTTCTGGTGCACCGCCGACGTCGGCTGGGTGACCGGCCACAGCTACTGCACCTACGGACCGCTCGCGGTGGGCGCGACCGAGATCATGTTCGAGGGCGTGCCGGTCTACCCGGACGCCGGGCGCTTCTGGAAGATGATCCAGGACCACAAGGTGACGGTGTTCTACACCGCGCCGACCGCGATCCGCACGCTGATCAAGGCGGGCGGCGATCTGCCGAAAAGGTACAACCTCAAGTCGCTGCGCATTCTCGGCACGGTCGGCGAGCCGATCAATCCCGAGGCGTGGATGTGGTACTACCGGACCGTCGGCGACTCGCGCTGCCCGATCGTCGATACCTGGTGGCAGACCGAGACCAGCAGCCACCTGATCACGCCGCTGCCGGGGGTGCATCCGCTCAAGCCCGGCTCGTGCACCATGCCGCTGCCCGGCATCATGGCGGCGATCGTCGACGAGACCGGGCGCGACGTGGAGAAGGGCAAGGGCGGGATCCTGGTGATCAAGCGCCCCTGGCCGGGGATCATCCGCACCATCTGGGGCGACCCGGAGCGGTTCAAGAAGAACTATTTCCCCGAGGATTTCAAGGGCAAGTATTACCTCGCCGGCGACGGCGCGAGCCGCGACCTGGACGGGTATTACCGCATCATGGGCCGCATCGACGACGTGCTCAACGTCTCCGGCCACCGTCTCGGCACCATGGAGATCGAATCGGCGCTGGTGGCGAACACCCGGCTGGTCGCCGAGGCGGCCGTGGTCGGCCGCCCCGACGAGATGACCGGCGAAGCGGTGTGCGCCTTCGTCGTGCTCAAGGGCGCGCGCCCGACGGGCGACGAGGCGAAGAAAGTCGCCCAGGAGCTGCGCGACTGGGTCGGCAAGGAAATCGGCGCGATCGCCAAGCCGAAGGACATCCGCTTCGGCGACAACCTGCCCAAGACGCGCTCCGGGAAAATCATGCGGCGGCTGCTGCGCTCGATCGCCAAGGGCGAGGAAATCAAGCAGGACGTCTCGACGCTGGAAAACCCGGCCATTCTGGAGCAGTTGAAGCAGGCGACCTGAGCCGCGTGGTCGCGTAGAATCCGGGTCGAACGGAGAGGTGGATGAGTGGTTTAAGTCGCACGCCTGGAAAGCGTGTTTAGGTTAATAGCCTAACGAGGGTTCGAATCCCTCCCTCTCCGCCAAATAAAAAGGACCCCATGTGGGTCCTTTTTATTTGGCGCGAGAAGTGGAGGGTTCATT
>JBATEB010000144.1:0-2079 GCA_049663805.1 Burkholderiales bacterium
AATCCGCTCTGAAACAGGTTGGCGCCCACGAAAAGCGTAAACCACAGGAAATGCTTGCTGACGAACACGGGGCTCGCCTCGACGCCGAGCGCGAGCGAAACAAGCACGAAAGCTCCGGCGATGATGCGCACCAGACGTTCGGTCGTCATGTCGATCTCCTTTGACTGTCCTGGCTCCCGCGCTCAACGGCCGCGGCCCTGACCCATCCCGCCGCCGGGGCCCGGGCCGCCGCCGGGACCCATGCCCGGGCCGGGACCCATCCCACGCCCGCGCGCCGGAGGGGCGTCCGGAAGCGTGACGCCCCGCTCCTTCGCGCGCTCCCGCATGCGCTCGTGGTTCTCGGCGCGGATGCGTTCGCGTTCCACCTGAGTCTTCGCCGCGCGCATGCGCGCCCGGTACTCGTTGCGTTCCTGCGCGGTCATGAGCTGCGAGCCGTATATGTCGCGGTCCCGAATCTGGCTGCGTTCCTGGGCCGCAAGGGGGATGGAAGCCGCCGAGAAAATCGCGAACACGGCGGCGAAGATCAGAGATGGACGAATCATGACAACACTCCTTTGTATTGAGACCTGACCTTAGGCCTGATTATCCATGGCGCCGAAGCGCGCCTCTTGATTCAGGTCAAGGTACCCGGTTTGATCTAGGTCAACCGCCGGCGCCCGACTTCTGAGACGATGTGCTCGAGTGTTTTCCCATGGAAAAGGCTGACCGGGAACTCGACATGAAAGTCGGCGCGATCCGCAAGCGGGCATCCAATGAGAACGCGCGAGCAAGCGAAGCCGCGAAACGGGAGTTCGGGCGCAGGGGAGCTTTGAATCCATGACCGGATACAAGACGATTGTCGTGCACCTCGGCCGCGACGAGCGGCGCGCCGAACGGCTCGAGCTGGCGTTTTCGCTCGCGGCCCGGTTCGACTCGCACCTCGTCGGGCTGTTCGCGCTGAGCCCGGTCTACATCCCGGGGTTCGCCCTGGCCCAGGCCGGGGACAAGATCCTCGAGGCGCAGGAGCGCTTCCGCTCCGAGGCGGAGCGCGGAGCGACGGAAGCTTTCCGCGCGGCCGCGGCGAGGCACCCCGGAGTCAAGACCGAATGGCGAAGTTCCGGGGACGAGGCGCTCGAGGCGCTGCGGATAAGCGCCCGCTACGCCGATCTCGTGATCGTCGGCCAGCGCGACCGGGATTCGGAGGGCGACACGGGAATCGCGCCCGGGTTCGTCGACGAGCTCATTCTTTCCGCGGCGCGCCCCGTGCTCGCCGTTCCCTACGCTGGCCGCTTTCCCTCGGTCGGGAAGCGCATTCTGGTCGCGTGGAACGCAAGCTCGGAGGCGGCGCGCGCGGTGACCGATGCGCTTCCGCTGCTCGCGGGGGCGGACAGCGTGCAGGTGATGGCCTTCAACCCCGAAGCAGGCGGCGCCGAACACGGCGAGTCCCCCGGCGCCGATATCGCGCTGTTCCTCGCGCGCCACGGGGTCAAGGCGACTGCCTCGCGGCAGGGCCACGCCGGTGCCGACGTCGGCGAGCAGATCCTGTCGCGGGCGGCGGACCTCAGCATCGACCTGATCGTCATGGGCGCCTACGGACATTCGCGCCTTCGCGAGCTGGTCATGGGCGGGGTGACGCGAACGCTCCTGGATTCGATGACCGTACCGGTGCTGATGTCGCGGTGAGGAAACGACGGTCCGTCCGCGTCGGGCCCTGACGGCACGCGGCGTCGCGCGACTCATTCGCCGCGGCCGCTGCGCCAGATCGAGTAAAGCAGCCACAAGCCGCCCAGCGCGGCACCGAGGAAACCGAGCAGTCCGAAGAGCGGCAGTCCCAGCAGCTCGGGCCCGCCCCCAACCGTCATCACGATCGAAGAGCCGATGATGAGCGCCGCGGTCACCACGCCCACGGTCAGGCGGCTGGCGGCGCGGTCGAGCTGGTTGCCGAAGCGGTCGAGCCGCGTCAGGTCGATGTGCACCTGGAGGCGTCCGCTTCTTGCCGAGCGCAGTACCCGCCGCAGATCCCGCGGCAGCTCGGCGAACATCTCGAGCAGGGTGGCGAGCGCGCGCCAGCCGCGCTTGGCGAGGGCGGCGGGGCCGCGC
>JBATEB010000145.1:0-2626 GCA_049663805.1 Burkholderiales bacterium
GTCGAGCAGGTCGACCAGCCCGAGCGCCGTGGCGGCGTCGATCTCGTCGCCCACGCCCGCGCGCACGCCCCGGCCGCGCAGCGCGCCGGCAAATCTCGCGATCTGCGCGCCCATGCCGTGCACGCCGCTCATTCCTGCGCCGCGGCGTAGGCGAGCAGCTCGCCGACCGCTTCCTCCCCGGTCGAGCGGATGTCCTGCTGGTCCTTGAGCAGGCAACCGAGGGTCGCGCTTACCGTCTCGGCGTCGAGCGCTTCGCGATGCAGGCGCACGAGGGCCTGCGCCCAATCGAGCGTCTCCGCAACGCCCGGCAGCTTGCGCAATTCCCGGGTGCGCAGTTGCTGCACGAAGCGCGTGATCGCGCGAGCGAGCTGCTCGTTCACTCCCGGCACCTTGCTGTTCAGGATACGCAGTTCCTTTTCGAAACCGGGGTGTTCGACGTACAGATACAGGCAACGCCGCCGCAGCGCGTCGCCGATGTCGCGGGAGCGGTTCGAGGTGAGCACCACGATCGGCACGTGCTCGGCGCGGATCGTCCCGAGCTCGGGGATCGTGATCTGGAAGTCGGAGAGGATTTCGAGAAGGAACGCCTCGAAGCCCTCGTCGGCGCGGTCGATCTCGTCGATCAGCAGCACCGCCGGCCCCTCGCGGCGCGTCAGCGCCCGCAGCAGAGGCCGCTCGAGCAGGTATTCGCGCCCGAAGATCAGGTCCTCGAGCTTTGCCGGGTCGCTCGCCTCGCGCTCGGCGATCTTCAGGCGCAGCAGCTGCCGCTGGTAGTTCCACTCATAGAGCGCGGTGTTGGTGTCCAGCCCCTCGTAGCATTGCAGCCGGACCATTTCGGTCGAGAGCATGCGGGCGAGGACCTTCGCGATCTCGGTCTTGCCGACTCCCGCCTCGCCCTCGACCAGAAGGGGCTTGCGCATTTCCCTCGCGAGATAGACCGCGGTCGCGAGGGCGGGCTCGGCGATGTAGCCGTGCCGCTCCATCGCCGCCTGCATGGCGCGGATGTCCTCGTTCACGATCGCTGCGCCCTGGCGGCGGGGTAGCGCGAGGGCTCGGTGAGGAACTTGGTTCGGCAGCCGGCGCAGCAGAAATAGTTTTTGACTGCGTTCACCTCGGCCGTATGACGGGCTCCCGCGATCGTCACGCTCATGCCGCACACCGGATCGATCGCTTCGCGCGGCGCTTCCGGCTCCGCAATCCTGGGCTCGTCCGCAGCCGGGCGCCGGCGCCGCTCGACGATCTGGGCCATGATGCTGACGGCGATCTCCTCCGGTGTGCGCGCCCCGATGTCCAGGCCCGCGGGTGCGGCGATTCCCTCCAGCACTTCGCGCGAAACCCCGCGCGCGTGCAGGGCATCGCGAAGCTGCGCGAAGCGCTTCGCGCTCGCGATGACGCCGAGGTACGCGGGCGCGCGCCCAGCGACCGCTTCGATCGCGTCCAGGTCGCGCTCGCCCATCGTGGCAACCAGCACGTGCGCGCCGCGCGGCACGGCATCCGGCGCGATCGCCTGCGACACGCGTTCGGCCTCCGGAAAGGACGCCTTGTCGGCGTCCGGGTCGACAACCTCGACGCGGTATCCCATGGCGTGAGCGATCCGCGACAGCACCCGGACCGCGGGAGAGCTTCCGAAGAGAAGCAGCCGCGCGACCGGCAATACGGGCTCGACATAGATTTCCACGGTCCCTCCGCTGTCGCAGGTCATCGGCAGCGCGACCACCCCGGCGCGCTGTCCCTCCTCCGGTTCGGGCGAGAGGCTCAAGAGCCGCGGCTCGCCGTCGGCGATAGCCCGCAGCGCTTCGCGCAGCACGGTCGAGCGCGTGCAGCCCCCGCCTACCCAGCCGTGATAGTCGCCTTTCTCGGTCACCACCGCGGCGTCGCCGACGCGCGCCGAGCTCGGCGGCTCGCGCCGCACCACGGTGATCAGCGCGAAGCGCTCTTCACGGGCTGCGAGATTCGAGGCAAGCGTCAGCAGATCGGAGCGCAAGGCGAGCGAGCCTTCCGGAAAAACAGAACGGGCATTGTAACCTGCCGCATGCGCGCCCCGCCGCCTTCAGGCACGCGCCAGTACCACCACGCCGGCGACGGTCAAGCCGACTCCGAGCAGCACGCGCGGGCCGAATTTCTCGTCCCGCAGGAACAGTGCGCTCAAGGCGAGCGTGAACAGCGGGTAGGTCGCGACGAGCGGCGAGACCACGCTCACCTGCCCGCGGTTGAGCGCCGCGTACATCGCCAGCATTCCGAGGCCGTTGCAGATTCCTACGACCATGAACCAGAGCATGCCGCGCCGGTCGAGGGACGCGTCCGCGCCCGGCACCGGCGTACCGGCGCGCGACACAAAAGCGCGGTTCCCGGCGAAAATCATCACCGAGGACACGGTGTAACCGACGAGCACGGCGACGAAAGGATCGGGCCACAGCGCGAGTCCTCCTTTCACCGCCGCCTGCGCTCCGCCGCGGATCGCAGCGCCCGCGAGCGGCAGGAGGATCACCCACGCTGCCCAGGTGCGCAGCTGTCCCGCGCCGCGCGCGGTGAGCGCGACCACTCCGAGCACGATCGCCGCCGTTCCCGCCGCCACGGCCGGCGAGAGAGACTCGCCGAGAAAAAGTATTGCGCCGAGCAACGCGAA
>JBATEB010000146.1:0-4804 GCA_049663805.1 Burkholderiales bacterium
GGCTACCCCTTCATGGTTGCCCGCGTGGGGCGCATTCCGGAACCCGAAGACGGCGGAGAGGAAATCGAGGCTCGCTTCCTGCAGCTCAGGCAGCGCGCGCTCGAGGTGCTGGAACTTCTGCCGCAAATGCCCGAAGAGCTCGTGGTCGGAGTCCGGAGCATCGATTCGCCCGCAGCGCTCGCCGACCTGGTGGCGGGCGTCATGGACATCGAGATCGAGGAGCGGCAGGCGCTTCTCGAAACGCTGGACCTGAAGAAGCGCCTGGACAGCGTCCTCGAGAAGCTCGGCCACCGGCTCCACGTGCTGAAGCTCTCGCGCGAGATCGGCGAGCGCACCAAGACGACCCTGGACGAGACCCAGCGCAAATACCTGCTGCGCGAGCAGATGAAATCGATCCAGAAGGAGCTGGGCGAAGGCGGGGAGGACAATGCCGCGGACATCGCGGACCTGAGGAAGGCCATTGCCGAGGCGCAGATGCCGGAGGAAGTCGAGAAGCAGGCGACCAAGGAGCTCAAGCGCCTCGAACGGATGTCCGAGGGCTCGGCCGAGCAATCGATGGTTCGCGCCTACCTCGACTGGCTGATCGAGCTGCCGTGGAAGAGTCCCGGACCCGATACGATCGACATGGCCGAGGCGCGGCGCATTCTCGACGAGGACCATTTCGGTCTCGAGCAGGTCAAGAAGCGCATCCTCGAGTTTCTCGCCGTGCGGAAACTCAACCCGGACGGCCACGGCCCGATTCTGTGTTTCGTCGGCCCGCCCGGGGTCGGGAAGACTTCGCTCGGGCAGAGCGTCGCCAAGGCGCTGGGGCGCAAGTTCGTGCGCATTTCGCTCGGCGGAGTGCACGACGAGGCCGAGATCCGCGGCCACCGGCGCACCTACATCGGCGCGCTGCCCGGCAATGTGGTCCAGGCGCTCAAGAAAGCCGGCACGCGCGGTTGCGTCATGATGCTCGACGAAGTCGACAAGCTCGGAGCGGGGTTCCACGGGGATCCGTCGGCGGCGCTCCTGGAAGTGCTCGATCCGGAACAGAACAACTCGTTCCGCGACAACTACCTGGCCGTTCCCTACGATCTGTCGCGCGTGCTGTTCATCACCACGGCCAACGTCCTCGACACGATTCCGGGACCGTTGCGGGACCGCATGGAAATCATCCAGCTCCCCGGCTATACGCAGGAGGAGAAGCGCGAGATCGCGCGGCGCTACCTGGTGAAACGGCAGCTCGCCGAGAACGGGCTGAAACCCGGGCAGTTCGAGATCTCCGATCGGGCGCTCGGCGCGATCATTCGCGACTACACGCGCGAGGCCGGCGTCCGCTCGCTGGAGCGCCAGATCGGCGCCGTTTGCCGCCGCGCCGCGGTGCAAATCGCCGGGGGCGAAGTTCAGCTGGTGAGCGTCGACGAGGAGCAGCTCGCCGCAATTCTCGGGCCGGCCAAGTTCGAAAACGAAGTGGCGCTGCGCGCGGGGCTCCCGGGGGTCGCCACGGGTCTCGCGTGGACGCCCGTGGGCGGGGACATCCTGTTCATCGAGACGAGCAGGACTCCCGGCGGCGGCAAGCTGATCCTCACCGGCCAGCTCGGGGATGTCATGAAGGAGTCCGCGCAGGCGGCCTTGACGCTGGTGAAGTCGCGCGCCGCGACGCTCGGCAGCGATCCGGTGAATTTCGAGAAGACCGACGTGCATGTCCACGTACCCGACGGCGCGATTCCCAAGGACGGACCGAGCGCCGGGGTCGCGATGTTCGTCGCGCTTGCGTCGCTGTTCTCCGATCGCACGGTGCGCAGCGATACCGCGATGACGGGCGAGATCAGCCTGCGGGGGCTCGCGCTTCCGGTGGGCGGGATCAAGGAGAAGGTGCTCGCCGCGATGCGCGCGGGCATCCGGCGCGTCCTGTTGCCCGCGCGCAATCGCAAGGATCTCGAAGAAGTCCCCGAGGAAGCCAAGCGCAAGCTCGAGTTCGTGTTCCTCGACAACGTGGACGACGCGCTGCGCGTCGTGTTCGAACCCGAAAACGCCGCGAGCCGGGCCTCCCCGGATCGGTAGGCCGCGAGCCGCTCCCTTCGGTTGACGTCGACACAGGCGCGACGTAGGCTCGTCCATTCCGCCACCCGCGCCCCGGTGGCCCCGAGCCCGCCATGACCGACCTCAGCGCTTCGCGGCACACCGAATACAAGGCGAAGAACAAGATCCGCTTCGTCACGGCGGCGTCGCTGTTCGACGGCCACGACGCCTCGATCAACATCATGCGCCGCATCCTGCAGGCGAGCGGCTGCGAAGTGATCCACCTCGGCCACAACCGCTCGGTCGAGGAAGTCGTGACCGCGGCGCTGCAGGAGGACGTGCAGGGCGTCGCGGTCTCCTCCTACCAGGGCGGCCACCTCGAGTACTTCAAATACATGCTCGACCTTCTGCGCGAGCGCGGCGGCGGGAACATCAAGGTGTTCGGCGGCGGCGGCGGGGTGATCGTTCCCGAGGAGATCCGCGAGCTCGAGGCTTACGGCGTCGCGCGCATCTACTCGCCCGAGGACGGCCAGAGGATGGGCTTGCAGGGAATGATCGACGACGTCCTTGCCCGCTGCGACGAGGATCTTTCCGGGCACGCGCCCGGGGACCTGGAGGCCGTCAGGCTGGGCGGCCCCCGAACGGACTGCACGAAGCCGCACCGCGCGCTGGCGCGCCTGATCACCGCGCTCGAGAACGGCGCCGCCGGCGCCCTGCGCGACCGGGTGCTCAAGGAAGCCGACACGCTCGCCGTTCCGGCGCTCGGCATCACCGGCACCGGCGGCTCCGGAAAATCGTCCTTGACCGACGAGCTGATCCGCCGCTTCCGTCTCGACCAGGACGACAGGCTGAATATCGCCGTCCTCGCCGTCGATCCCTCGCGGCGAAAGAGCGGCGGCGCGCTCCTCGGCGACCGCATCCGCATGAACGCCATCGAGCCTGGAAAGAGCGGCGCGCGCGTTTTCATGCGCTCGCTCGCCACGCGCGGGGCGGACACGGTCTCGCCCGCGCTCGCCGATGCCATCGCAGCGTGCCGCGTCGCCGGCTTCGACCTGATCGTCGTCGAGACCTCCGGAATAGGCCAGGGCGACGCCGCGATCGTGCCGCTCGTCGATGCGTCGCTCTACGTCATGACTCCCGAGTACGGCGCGGCAAGCCAGCTCGAGAAAATCGACATGCTCGATTTCGCCGATTTCGTCGCCATCAACAAGTTCGACCGGCGCGGTGCCGAGGACGCGCTGCGCGACGTGAGGAAACAAGTCCAGCGCAACCGCAAGCTGTTCGTCGATCCGGCGGAACGCATGCCGGTCCACGGCACGATCGCCTCGCGCTTCAACGACGACGGCGTCACCGCGCTCTATCGGGCGATGCTGCCCCGGCTCGCGGAGCTCGGACTGAAACTCAAGCCGGGGAGGCTCTCCGCCGTCCCGCTCCGCGAATCCTCGCGCGCGAACGCGATCGTCCCGCCGGCGCGCGTGCGCTATCTCGCCGAGATCGCGGAAGGCGCTCGCGCCTACCACCGGCGCGCGGACGGGCAGGCCAGGCTCGCGCGCGAGCGGCAGCAGCTGCAGGAGTCGAAACGCATGCTGGCGCAGACCGGAGGCGCGGCCGATGCGCTGGACGCGTTGATCGCCGACCGGAACGCAAGGCTCGACGAAAGCTCGAGGCGGCTTCTCGAAACCTGGCCGGAGACGCTGCGTATCTACGCCGGCGACGAGTACGTGCAGCGGGTGCGCGAGCGTGAAACCCGTGTCGGCCTCACTCACACCTCCCTCGCGGGCACGAAAATCCCGAAGGTCGCGCTGCCGAAGTTCGAGGATCACGGGGAAATCCTGCGCTGGCGGCTGCGCGAGAATCTGCCGGGATCCTTCCCCTTTACTTCCGGAGTGTTCGCTTTCAAGCGCGAGAACGAGGACCCGACGCGGATGTTCGCGGGCGAGGGCGACGCGTTCCGGACCAACCGGCGCTTCCATCTGCTGTCGAAGGACGTCCCGGCAAAGCGCCTGTCGACCGCGTTCGATTCGGTGACGCTCTACGGATTCGATCCGGACCGGCGGCCGGACATCTACGGCAAGATCGGCAACTCCGGTGTCTCGATCGCCACGCTCGACGACATGAAGGTCCTCTACTCCGGCTTCGACCTGTGCGATCCGGCGACCAGCGTCAGCATGACCATCAACGGCCCGGCGCCGACGATCCTGGCGATGTTCTTCAACACGGCGATCGACCAGCAGATCGAACAATTCAGGAAGGCCGGCGGCCGCGAGCCGTCCGCGGAGGACGCCGCCCGGATCAGGGCCCGGACGCTCTCGACGGTGCGCGGCACGGTGCAGGCGGACATCCTCAAGGAGGACCAGGGGCAGAACACCTGCATCTTCTCGACCGAGTTCTCGCTCAAGGTGATGGGCGATATCCAGGAGTACTTCATCGAGCACGGCGTCGACAATTTCTATTCGGCGTCGATCTCGGGCTATCACATCGCCGAGGCCGGCGCGCACCCGGTTTCGCAGCTCGCCTTCACGCTCGCCAACGGCTTCACCTTCGTCGAGGCCTACCTCGCGCGCGGGATGAAGATCGACGATTTCGCGCCGAACCTGTCGTTCTTCTTCAGCTACGGCATGGACCCGGAGTACGCCGTGCTCGGGCGGGTCGCGCGCCGCATCTGGGCGGTCGCGATGCGGGACCAGTACGGCGCGAACGAACGCAGCCAGCGGTTGAAATTCCACTCGCAGACCTCGGGGCGCTCGCTGCACGCACAGGAGATCGCCTTCAACGACATCCGCACCACGCTGCAGGCGCTGAT
>JBATEB010000147.1:0-9975 GCA_049663805.1 Burkholderiales bacterium
ATCCGGCTCAGGTGGTTGTACATGGATATCAGACCCTGGCCGTGGTCGAGAATCACCGTGAGTCCGTTGAAAAAGAAGTCGCCGGTTTCGATCACCCCGCCCGCGGCGGGCGCCGCGACAGGCGTTCCCGCCGGAGCTGCGATATCCAACCCGCTGTGCGGCTGGCGCGGCTCGCTGTTGAAGAAACGCCTCAGACCGAAATCGCCCGAGAGCCGCCCCTCCGCCGGCAGATCGAAGGAGAGGGTTTCGGGCGCCGGATCGCTCCAGGTCAGGAACGCCCGGGTAAGCGACTGCCGCTCCCGCGCGATGCGGAGCAGATCCTCGCGCCCGGGCTCGACCATGCGCCGGTCGGCGATCGTCAGGCGCTGAGTTTCGTAGTCATGGCCGGCGACCTCGAAACGGATCGCGCGAGGGCCCAGGGCGCCCTCGCGCACCGAGAGCTCGTGCGCGCCGGGCCTGAGCGCGAGCGGCAGGCCGACCACCGCCTGCCAGACCTCGTCGATGCGCGCGACCAGCACGCGCTCGCCGTCGAACTCGACTCGAGGCGCCGGATCGTGCGCCCGCCCGACGCAGACGACGGCGACTCCACCCGGCACGGGAGCCGCCAGCGGCAAACCATTCGCCGCGGCGCCCGCCGGCATCGCGGCAGCCGCGAGGCCGGAAGTGATCAAGGCGACAAGGCGTGCGAGAGGCATGCGTATCCGTTCGATGCCGGGACCCCTATTTTCCACCGATTCCGGCGACATGCGTGACACAGCGTGAAAAATGAACGCCGCCGGGCACGCGCCGCCTGCGAAGCATGACGCATAATTGCGTCCTTGGGCGTTCCAGCAGGTCGGACGAGGAGCATCGCATGCGCCGACCGGCATCGCCATCCCGAGGAAACCGATGAAGGCACCCGCCGCACCCGCGACCAGCTCCTACGACCCCTCGGCAGCAATGCAGTTCTTCCAGTCCGGCAAGCCGCTGCAGTTCAAACCGGGGACGCAAATCTTCGCCGAGCGCGAGAAGGGCCTGCCCCTGCTGTTCATGCCGAACCGCATGTACCTGCTGATCGAAGGGGAGGTCGGCATCCTGGTGAACGACAAGGCGGTCGCCACCGTCCGGCAGGGCGAGGTTTTTGGCGAAATGGCCGCGATCAACCAGGCGCCGCGCAGCGCGGGGGCCGTGGCCAAGACATCGTGCCGGGTGATTGCTCTCGACGACAGGCAGTTCCACGATGCCTTGCGCTCCCAGCCCGAGTTCGCGCTCATGCTGATGAGTGTCATGGTCGGCCGTCTGCGCGAGACGCTTGCGCGCCTGGACGGCAGGCCGGTCCCGGCAGACACCGGCTGGCGGCAGGCGCTCGCCATGGACAGGGACTTGCTCGCCGATCTCGAGAAGGAGATCGGCAGCAGGGCCCGCTTTCGCTACGACGCCGGCAAGACCTTGATGAGAGAAGGTCATCTCGGGGTTGCCCTCTTCGTCGTCCTCGAGGGCCAGATCGCGATCCGGGTGGGAGATACGCTGGTGGAAAAAGCCGGTCCCGGGAGCGTGATCGGCGAAATGGGGCTGATCGACCGGACCCCGCGCTTCGCCACGGCGGTCGCGGAGACAGAGTGCACCCTGCTCGCGGTCAGCCGCTTGGATTTCATCCGGCTCGTCAGGAAAGATCCCCGCTTCGGCGCGCTGGTGCTCGGCACGATGAGCGAGCGAGCGCGATCGATGGCCGAGCGCTGCAAGCCCTAGCCGGCTTCTTCGCCTCGATCGGCGCATGGCAAATGCGCGCGGCGACGCAGCACCATCGATTCGTGAAAAAATGAACGCCCTGCCCGCGGCGGCGCACGGCCCCTCCGGCAGGCAGGGGCATAATGGTCGCTGGCTGAGCGGCGCCCTCGGGGAGCACGAAGCGCAGCCGACGGAAGAACCACGAAGGATAAGGCAGATGAGCGCGCACAGCGCCTACAACACGTCGATCGCCATGGAATTCTTCCGGTCCGCGGGCACACCCCGGACCTTCGCGAAGGGGAAGAAGATCTTCACCGAGAATCAGCGGGGCATTCCTTTCCTGCTCATGCCCAACCGGATGTACCTGCTTCTGGACGGGGAAGTCGCGATCTTCTCGAAAGGCAGGCCGATCGGCACCGTTCGGCCGGGTCAGATTTTCGGCGAGATGGCCTTGATCGACCAGGGCCCGCGCAGCGGCTCGGCGGTGGCCCGATCGGTTTGCCGGGTGATCGCCCTTGACAACCGGCAGCTACAGACCGCACTGGGGAAGAACCCGGAATTCGCGCTCATGCTGATGAGCGTCATGATCGGCCGCCTTCGCGAATCGATCGGCCGGGTCGGCGGGTACGACTCCGCGGGAACGCCCAGGTCGAGGGAATCGATCCCCCTCAGCAAGGATCTGATCGCCGACCTCAGCCGCGTGGTCGGACCCGAGGCGCGCCACAGCCACGAGGCCGGCAACACCATCGTGAAAGAGGGTCAGATCGGGGTCCTGATGTACGTCGTGCTCAAGGGGCGCGTGGGGATCCGCGTGGGCGGCAGCGTGGTGGAAAACGTGGGGCCGGGCGGGGTATTCGGCGAGATGGCGCTGGTCGATCGCACGCCGCGCCTGGCAAGCGCGGTCGCCGAAAGCGACTGCCGGCTGCTCGCGATCAACCGCAGCGCGTTTCTCAGCCTGGTGAAGCACAGTCGTCGCTTCGCCGCCTCGCTGCTCACCGCGGTCAGCGCGCGAGCGCGCTTCATGACCGCGCGCTGACCGCCCCGCACGGGCGGGGCGGCGCAGCGATACTCCGCGACGTCAGGCTTCCGGAGAAGGCCGGGATACCTCAGAACTTGTAGATGCCCTGCACGCCGACCGTCAGCAGGTTCTTGCTCGTGCCGCCCTTGAAGTCGGCGAAAACCGCGTTGTCCTTCGCGCGGTCCATGCGCCCTTCCGCGCGCAACTCCATGTTGTCGGCGGCGTAGTAGGTTCCCGTGATCGTGGCTTCGGTGTACTTCTCCGCCGCGGCCGTGTTGAAGTGAGCGCCGTTCTTGTCGTCGAACAGTTCAACGCGGGCCGAGCCGCGCAGACGAGGCGCGAACATGTAGGACGCGTACAGCGCCCCGCCGTTGTATTTCGTCTTCGCCCCGGCGCCATCGGCGTTGTCCTGCGAGACTGCGAGCACCTCGGCGCCCACGCTCAGCGCGTCGGTGATCGTATACGATGCGACCGCATTGATGCTGGTGCGCGTGCCGTCGTTCCCCGCGGTGGTGGTTTCCTTGCCGCTATAGCCCGAGACGGCGATCGTCAGGGGTTTGATCGGGTTGAGCGAGGCGCCGAGCTCGAGGGTCTTGCCCCTGTTCGCGTCGGTCACCTGGTCCCAGCCGTTGTTGACCCCCGCGATCAGGCTGACTGTGTCGCTCAGCGCCCAGGTTCCGCGCACGCCGGTGTGCGTAAAGGGCACGGCGCCGAACAGCATCGATCGGGAAATATTGGCGTTGCCGGGGCTCGCGATCACCTCGGTGCCGTGCAGCGTCGTGAATTTACCGCCGATCACGGTGAACGCTCCGGTCGCGTATTGCGCGTAGGCCTGGGTCAGATCGAACAGCGATCCGGAGGTCGTGCCGCTGAACTCGGGGAAGGAGTGAATCACTTGCGCGTCCTTGCCCAGGGTGACATTGACCAGCCCGCCGAAGCCTTCTTTGGGCTGCTTCGCCATGGTCAATCCGAGCTGGTGCAGCGCGAACGAATCGTTCTGGGCATCGAAGACCCGGGTCGATACTCCCCCTGCGGTTCCGCCTTCGAGGTTGCGGTTCGCCCGCGTGTAGGCGACATCCAGGTAACCGTTCACCGAGAGGCCCGAGGCTTCGAGGACCCGGTCGAGCGTTGGGGCCGAACCGGCGCGCGCTTGCGCCAGCGCCGTGCCCGGAGCCGCGAAAATTGCCGATACAGCCGAAGCGAGAATGAGTTTTTTCATTGTTGACCTTTCCTTGGGAATTGAAGCGCGGCACTGCGGCCTCGAGAGTCTTTCGGGCCGCTTGAACAGCGAGCCTGCCGCATACGGCGGCCGAATTATAGCCCCCGGAACTGGCGAACAACTGACTTGAGCACTTCGCGGGTGCATTTTTCACGAGTAGTCCGGGCACCTGTCGCCTGGAAGCGACAAACCGTGTTCCCAACGACACGCGCATACCACGGAAAACAAGACACGCCCTCCGGTCGCCCGGTTCCCAGGACTGCGGATGATCTCTTCCGGCCGGCGCTATGCCGTCCGGTATTTCTCCTTCGCGCCTTTGGCGAGGGCCATGCCGTGCCCGGGGCGCTCGGGAATGAGGAAGGAACCTTCCCGGCACCGCGGCATTTCCTCGAACAGGTCCGGCGGCGTCCAGTCGATGAACTCGACGAGGAAGCCGTTCGAGAGCGCGCCCACCACCTGGATCGAAAGCTCGTGCACGACGTGCGGCGCCACCGCCACCTGGTGCGCGGCGGCGTGATGCGCGATGCGCAGCGTCTCCGAGAATCCGTTGGCGCGGCACACGTCCGGCATGAGGTAGCTCGCGGCGCGGCGCTCGACCAGGTCGCGAAATTCGAAACGCGTGTAGTTGTTCTCGCCCGTGGCCACGGGAATTCCGATCGAGCGCGCGACTTCGGCGCACGCCGCGATGTCGTCGGCGAGCACCGGTTCCTCGTACCAGACGAGATCGAGATCCTCGAGTTCGCCCGCCTGGCGCCGGTTGCCCAGGACATCGAGCCGCTGGTTCACATCCACCATCATCCGCACCCGGCCGCCCAGCGCGCGCTGCACCGTCTCGACGCGCCGCCGGTTCTCGCGCGGGTCCGGGTGGTGAATCTTCATCTTGTAGTACCTGCAGCCGAGCGCGGCGTACTTCTCCGCTTCGGCGATGAGCTCGGCGTCGCTGTACTTCGACCAGCCGCCGCTGCCGTAGGCGCTCACGCGGTCGGTCGCCGCGCCCCACAGCTTGCACAGCGGAAGCCCCGCGGCCTTGCCGGCGATGTCCCACAGTCCGATGTCGAGCGCCGAGAGCGCGTAGGCCGCTACGCCCTGCTTCTTGATTCCCATGTCGATACGGAACATCTTTTCCCAGAGGCGCTCGACGAAAAGCGGATCCTCGCCGAGGAGCGCGGGTGCGAGGCGCGTCCGCAGATAGGCATGCACGCCTTCGGCGCCGCCCCCGCCGAAGACCAGGCTGTAGCCCAGCCCGGCAATCCCTTCGTCGGTCGCGATCTCGGCGATGACGAGCTTCTGCTGCGCGTAGTTCCGCGCCATCGGCTCCCGCGTGGGGACGGTGAGCACGCAGCTGTCGATGGAGGTGATTTTCACGGCGCTGCGATACTAGCACCGACTGCACGCACGCGCGGCGGGGACACCCCGGCCTACCCGATCCGGGCCACCGCCCAATCGACGGCGAAGGCCACGCCGTACGCCGCGGCGAGGGCGAGAACGAACACGACCAGACCGCGTACCATGGTTCTTGGAACGCCGATCCCGTCCAGGTAGCGCCTCAAGAGGAAAGTCGCAACGAAAAACGCGATCGTGGAGACGATCAGGGCCGGCATCTTCGCATTCTACCGAGCGGCGCCATGATCGGCGACGCCGTGTCCGGCACGGGGAAGGAAAGGCTCGTGTAACGCGGGTGACGCCGCAAACAAAACGCCCCGGAGATCTCTCTCCGGGGCGTCGTCGTGCGATAAGGCGCGCCGGTTTACCGGCTGACGAACATCTTCACCTTGAAAGTGGATCCGGCGTTCGAGCCCTGCGAACCGGTGCTGCCTTGTTGGTCTCTCACTGGATCACCTCCTTTCGTGATTGGGGAAATCGAAGTTTATCACGCTCCAAAAACAAAAAAAAACCCCGGCAACTCTTCCGCGGGATTTGCCGGATTTCGATTACGGCGACGTCCAGCGGGAAATCGGGCCTCGACTTCGAACGTGTTCAGGCGTCGGTCTCCCTCAGCACCGTGGTGATGCGCCAGCGCGCGAACTCCGCCTCGAATTCCCGCAGCGCGAGAAATCCCACGCAAGGGAACGCCCCCGGCGGCGAGAGGCCGCCCTTCGCGAGCTTGCGGGCGAGCAGGATCGCGGCCATGCAGGGGATCTCGGGCCCGTGCCGGGCGTCCGCGGTCAGGTGCCACTCGACGCGCACGCGGCTTCCGTCCGCGCGCCGTCCGATGAGGCTGACGAGCATCGCGCCGCGGTCGCCGCCGAAGCCGTTCATCCACGAGGCGATCCGGCCGAGCGGCCGCGTCCAGCGCTCGATCGGCAGCGGCACGCCCCGCCGGCGCAGTGTTGCCGCCAGCCACAGCGCGAATTGCTGCGCACCGACCTCGAGGGAGGCGCGGAACTCCATCGTGTGCACGCTCGGATAGCGCCTGGGAAAAAGCTCCAGGTCCGGCACATCGCAGGCGGCGGCCCAGCGCGGACCCAGGCCGTAGAAGCGCAGCCGCTTGAGTTCCTTCCAGCCCCAGGCGTCGCGCCAGGCGCCGCGGCTGCGCCATTTGAACGCTCGTCCGGCGTAGCTGCACACCGCGGCGATCGTCGCTTCGCCCCTGGGGGCGCGCTGTCCCGGCGCGATCGCCACCTGGATTTCCTCCACCTGCGCGAGCCGCTCCATCAGGCTGTCGATCACCGCCGAGGAAAGCGCGGGAACGCTGCTCGCGCCCGAGAGCGCGACCCGCTGCGCGGCCCGCGCCGGTGCCTGCACGTGGTGCGCGAAGCGCGCGACGAATTGCCGGGCGTCGGCGAGGTCGAGGTAGTGCGCGCCGGCCGCCAGCGCGGCGAGCGCCACCCGGTAGTCCTGCGACTGGAAAGGCCCGGCGCAATGGACGACCAGATCGGGTGCGAGGCGCTTGAGCGCCCCCGGGAAGTCGGCGGCGTCCAGGTCCAGCCGAGCGTGGCCCAGCCTCGGATCGGCGAGGTCCTCCCGCCCCGGATTCGGATGGCGGCCGGCGGCGACCACTTCCATCCCGGGTGAGGCGGCCAACTCCCGGCAAACGCGCGCGCCGAAATTGCCGTAACCGCCGAGCACGACGACCCGCATTGCCCGTTCCGATGAAGACCCGTGCGGATTCTAAAGCGTCGGGCCTTGCGCCGTCTGCCGGTATCCGGGGCCCTTGCACCCGGCGATGTCATACATTAGGCTTCGCGTGTGACGTTCGGCATCCCTCCCCTCTCCGTTCGCCTCGATCCCGCGCTCGCGGCCGCTCTCGAGCGCTATTGCATCCGGACGGGCCAGACGCGCAGCCGCGTCGTGCAGCAAGTCCTCGCCCAGTACCTCGCCGGCCAGTCGGGTCCCACCCTCGGCGATCTCGCCGAAACGGTGCTGCCCCCGGCGCCGGCCCGGGCCGCCCACCCCGGGCCCGACTCGCCCCGGGAACGCTTCCGGCAGAAGCTCCGTGAAAAGCGCCGTCGTTGACCCGGGCTTCCTGATCGGCCTGTTCGACGAGTCCGACGCCCTGCATCGTCGCTGCCGCGCGTTCCTGCGCGAGTACCCTGGCCGCTTCCTCACCACCGAAGCCGCGCTTGCGCAAACGCTGGCGCTGCTCTCCCCCGCGCAGCAACTGCGATGCCTGGAGTGGCTCGGCAAAGCGGCGCAGGCCGGGCTGCTGACGGTGAACCCGGAGCCGATCGACTTGCGGGCGGTCGAGAATCTCGCGCGCAAGCACCCCGGCCGCGCGGTCGACCTCGCCGAAGCCACGCTGGTGCTGCTCGCGGAGCAAACCGGCGTGGGCGAGATCCTCGCCGCCGATCGGCGCGACTACGACGCCTACGGCCTGGGCGATCGCGTGCGGTTCATCGACTTGCCGGAAGAAAGCTGAAGGCGCACAAGTCGCGCGCCGCGCTCAGCCGTCGCTCCGCAGCAATCCGTTGCCGCGCCCGGTCTCGCGCAGACGCGCGCACTGCGCCGCCGAGAGCGCGAGGTTGCGCGGCGAGGTCTCCGCGCGCATGAGGTTGCCCTCCTCCCCGCTGTGCTCGCCGCTGTCCATCAGCACGTGTGCGAGCTCGTGCGCGAGCGCGACCCCGGGGTCGCGCGTCGCCGCGGTCATCCACACCGTGTCGGCGAGCTCCGGGCGCGTGCGGCTGTTGCCGCGCCCGATCGCCTCGGCGTCGAACGCGGGGCGGCTGCGGGTGTCGCGCACCAGATACACCGCCGGACGCGCCACCGGGTGCGAGCGCGCAAGCGCGCGCGCCGCGGGCGCGGAGAAATCGAGATACCCGGGCGCGACGAGCGTCTCCAGTTCCGCGCGCTCGAGGGTCACTCCGCACTGCGCGAGGATTCCTCCCGCCTCGCGCGCGACGGCGATCGCCCGTTCGCGCGTCCAGCCGCTGCCCTCGAGCCGAACCAGGGTGAGATGCAGCCGCAGCGATGCGCGGGCAGCCGCGCCGAACTCCTCGGCCGGGAGGCTCTCGCGCCCGAGAAATTCGACCTGCGACAGCGCGACGCCGGCGGCGAGGAGCGCCGCGCAGGCGGCGACGGCGCGGGCGGGAACGGATCGGCGCACGGCGGGATCTCCGAAGCCGGAGATCATATTCCATCGCCGCGGTTTCGCCCCGGTGCGAAAGCGCACTACAATCCAGGCGTTTTCATCTGCAAAAAAAGCCCATGCCCGACGTCAGCGAAGCAAGCCGGCCCGTTTCCGCGGCGCAGGCCGGCGCAAGGCGCTCCGGCGCCGAGTGGCGCCCTGACCGGGTGCTGCCGCGCGCCCTGGCGCGCATCCTCGCGCTGGACGATTTCGAGGCGCCGGCGCGCCGCTACCTGCCGCGGCCGATGTTCGGCTACGTCTCGGGCGGGGCCGAGACCAATGCGTCGCTGCGCGCCAACCGCGCTGTATACGACGACATCGAGCTCCTGCCGCGCGTGCTGGTGGACGTTTCCGGGCGCACGGCGAAGACCACGCTGTTCGGCCGCGGCTACGATGCGCCCTTCGGCTTCGCCCCGATGGGCGGCAGCTCGATGGCGGCCTACCAGGGCGACATCGTGCTCGCGCGCGCCGCCGCCGCGGCCAATATCCCGATGATCATGAGCGGCGCCTCGCTCACGCGCCTGGAGGAAGTGCGCGCGGCCGGTGCCACGACCTGGTTCCAGGCCTACCTCCCGGGCGAAACCGCCCCGATCGCGCAGCTCATCGAGCGCGTGGCGCGTGCCGGCTTCGAAACGCTGGTCCTCACCGTCGACGTCCCGGTCGGGGCGAACCGCGAGAACAACGTGAGGGCCGGCTTCAGCCGGCCGCTGCGGCCGACGCTGCGCCTCGCCTGTGAGTGCACGCTCCGGCCCCGCTGGCTGATCGGGATGTTCCTGCGCACGCTCCTCCTGCACGGCATGCCGCATTTCGAGAACATGGGCGCGCGCATCCCGCTCATCACCCATCGCGATCGCGGCGACGGGCCGCGCGACCGGCTGTCGTGGACTCACCTCGAGCTGATGCGCCGGCTGTGGCAGGGACGCCTGGTGCTCAAGGGCGTGCTCGACCCGGAGGATGCACGTATCGCCCGCGAGAGCGGCGTCGACGGGGTGATCGTGTCGAATCACGGTGGGCGGCAGCTCGACGGGGCCGCAGCACCCCTGCGCGCGCTTCCCGCGGTCGTGGCGCAGGCGGGAGGAATGACGGTCATGATGGACGGCGGCATCCGGCGCGGCACCGACGTGCTCAAAGCGCTCGCGCTCGGGGCGCGGTTCGTCTTCGTCGGCCGGCCCTTCCTGTATGCGGCGGCGATCGCCGGGGAAGCCGGCGTGCGCCACGGCGTTCACCTGCTGCGCGAGGAAATCGAGCGCGACATGGCGCTCCTCGGGATCACCGCGCTCGCGCAGATGACGCGCGAGCGGATCAGGCCGCGGCCGCCCGTCTAGAGGTCGCCCCCCTCAACCGCGCGCCCGCTTCGGGCCGGGCACCACGCCTTCTTCCATCGGCTCGATCAGCTCCGGCCCGTCGAGCTGGGCGTTGTTGACGAGCAGCCGCACCTTCCAGCGGTCGAACGCTTCGGGCGGAACG
>JBATEB010000148.1:0-5514 GCA_049663805.1 Burkholderiales bacterium
GATGATCTTCTTGCCGGGGAGCGACTTCAATACCGAACAGTCCAGATTGGACTGGGCCGTTTCGATGGACACCTGCCTGCAACTGCAGCCGGCCAGTTCGCCGAGAAACGAGTAGCCGGAAGGCCGCTGGTGAATGACCGCGGCATAGCCGAAGCAGATGTGGACCGCGGTCGTTCCGGCGACGCCCTCGAGCGCGCGGTTGAGCGCCTTGAGGCCGTACTGGCGCGCCTTTTCCGGCCGCGCCTGTATGTACGGTTCGTCGATCTGCACGATGTCGGCGCCTGCGGCGAAAAGATCGCGGATCTCCGCGTTGACGGCGACCGCGTAATCCATCGCCGCCTCTTCTTCTGACTTGTAGTAGTCGTTCTGTGCCTGCTGCGACATCGTGAAAGGACCGGGCACCGTCATCTTCACCGGCTTGCTCGTGTGCGCCCGCAGGAATTTCAGGTCTTCCACCTCGACCGCATGCCTGCGGCGGATCTTGCCGGTGACGCGCGGCACCGGATTGGGGTGTCCGGAGCGGTCGAGCGCCGTTCCCGGATTGTCGATGTCCACGCCCTCGAGCGCGGTGGCGAAACGGTTCGAGTAGCTCTCGCGGCGGATCTCGCCGTCGCTGATGATGTCGAGGCCCACCTCCTCTTGCGCGCGGATCGCGAGCAGGGTCGCATCGTTCTGAGCCTCGGCGAGGAAAGGCTCCGGAATGCGCCACAGCTCCCTCGCGCGCACTCGCGGGGGAAAACGGCCGGCGAGCTTCGTACGGTCGATCAGCCACTCGGGCTGGGGATAGCTGCCGACGAGCGTGGTCGGAAAGAGCATGAATCTAGGGCGTCAATCCCTGGAACAGCTTCTCGCGTCCCACCTTGATCCCGGGTTTTCCCTCGTACATGAAAACATCCGCGGTGGCGAAGGTGTCGGCGAAATTCTCCGGAATGAACGACCCGGTGCCGACCGCGTCGAGCGGGGCGCGGCAGTTGGCGAACATCTTGCACTTGAAGAGATTGAAGCCCGAGGAGCCGACGATCTTGCAGGCGTTGAAGCCGTTGGCGTCGAGCGTCTGGCGCAATTGAATGACGGAGGCGACGGAGACGCCGGTGCCGAACAGCACCTTGCGCACGCGGTCTTTGACGATGTTGAGGCTGTCGGCATCGAACGCCTCCTCGCCCATCACCTGGCGGACCGCCTCGAACTCGTTCGGCACGTGCAGCCAGTTGACCACGACTTCGACGGACTTCTCGTAGTCCAGCCCTTCGGCATAGCGCTCGCCGTGGGTGTCGATCCGCAACGACAGGGCTCGCGCGCCGGCCATGTCTTTCGGCAGCGTGTCGTGATACCACCAGCGGCAGACCTCCAGCGCATCGGTGTATTCGCGGCCGTAGTAGTCGATCAGCACGGTGAGGTTGTCCCGGGGATGGGTCTCGACGTACATTTGCGCGGCTCGCAGCGTCGACCCGGCGTAGCCGACCAGGGCATGCGGCATGGTGCCGACGCCTTTTTCCTGGCCGTAGAAGTGCGCGGTCAGGTCCTGCGAGGAGCCGACGAAACCGACCGCGCCGTTCAATTTCGCCATGCGGCTTCCGACCGATGCCCCGTAAGCCGCCAGGAGAGACAGGTCGTCGCCGGGCGAATGACGCGCGTGCATGTCGATGAAGGCGACCTTCTTCAGGTTCGTCGCCATTTTGTAGGCGTTGTAGGCGGATACGCAGGCGACGCCGACGCGCTGCAGGACGAGCGTCTCGAGCTCGACCAGCGCGGCGAAAGAACCGGTGTAGGTGAAGATCGCCATCTGGTCGGGAACGAACGCGCCTTCCTCGTACAGGCGGGTGATCTGAAGCGGCTCGGCCCGGGCGGGGTAGTACTGACGCAACACGTCGACGGCGGGATTCACCGCACAGATCACTCCGCGCCGCAGGAAAACGCCGTAGGTGACCGCACGGTCGCCGAAGCGCTCGACGATCTCCCGCGACTTGGTGAAGTACTTGTCGGTGCGGCGCTCGAGGTACTCGAGCTTCTCCGCGGGGAGCGATTCGACGGGCTTGTTCATGGAGGATGCTCCGACAGGCCGTTTCGGGGCGAACGTCCATTCTAACGGAGCGCCGTGCCTGTGGCGAAGCGCGCACGCGCGTGATAAGTTTGCAACCTATGCGCCGGCTCACCCGGCCGGTCGACCCGTCGGTGGGCAACCTGTTGTGCCGTTGACCCGCGAACCTTTACGAGGAACGTCATGATTCATTTCGTAGTGCACGACGAACACGACTCCGTGGGCGTTGTCGTCCAGGAGGGCGTCAGGGCCGGGCAGGAGCTGACCGGCTGGATCATGGACCAGGACAAGGAAATCAAGGTGAAGGCGAGGAACGACATCCCGATCGGCCACAAGCTGGCGATCCGCGAGCTGGCCGCGAACGACACCGTGATCAAGTACGGCGTCGACATCGGCCGGGCCGTCGCGGCGCTCAAGGTGGGCGAGCACGCTCACGTACACAACCTCAAGACCAAACGCTGGTGACCGCCATGGCCATCGATCTCAAGAACGCGACTTTCCGGGGCTACCAGCGCGAGAACGGAAGAGTCGGCGTGCGCAACCATGTCGTCATCCTGCCGGTGGACGATCTTTCCAACGCCGCCTGCGAGGCGGTCGCGAACAACATCAAGGGCACGCTCGCCATCCCGCATCCCTACGGGCGGTTGCAGTTCGGCGCCGATCTGGACCTGCACTTCCGGACGCTGATCGGCACCGGGGCGAACCCCAACGTCGCCGCGGTCGTGGTGATCTGCATCGAGGAGGAATGGGCGAAGAAGGTGGCCGACGGCATCGCGAAGACGGGCAAGCCCGTTTCGCACTTCGGCATCGAGGGCCACGGCGACCTGGAGACCATCCGGCGCGCCTCCAAGGCCGCGAAGGACCACCTGCACTGGGCGTCCGAGCTGCGCCGCGAGGAGCGCCCGCTCCGCGACCTGTGGGTATCGACCAAGTGCGGCGAATCGGACACCACCTCCGGCATCGGTTCCAACCCCTGCGTCGGCAACGCCTTCGACAAGCTCTATCCCCACGGCGTGACGCTGGTGTTCGGCGAGACCACCGAGCTCACCGGCGGCGAGCAGCTCGTCGCCGCGCGCTGCCGCACCCCCGAAGTGCGCGAGCGCTTCATGTTCATGTTCGACCGCTACCAGGGCGTGATCGACCGCCACAAGACGAGCGACCTCATGGATTCGCAGCCGACCAAGGGCAATATCGCCGGCGGCCTCACCACCATCGAGGAGAAGGCCCTGGGCAACATCCAGAAGATCGGCAAGAAATGCAGGGTGGACGGCGTGCTCGACAAGGCCGAGGTCCCGACCGGGCCCGGGCTGTGGTTCATGGATTCGTCCTCGGCCGCGGCCGAGATGGTGACGCTGTGCGCGGCGAGCGGCTACGTGGTGCATTTCTTTCCCACCGGCCAGTGCAACGTCATCGGCAACCCGATCCTGCCGGTCATCAAGCTCTGCGCCAATCCGCGCACCGTGCGCCTGATGGCCGAGCATCTCGATGTCGATGTTTCCGGTATCACGCGGCGGGAGATCAACATGGACCAGGCGGGCGACAAGCTCCTCGAGATGATGTTCCGCACCGCGAACGGCCGGCTCACGGCGGCCGAAACCCTGGGCCATCGCGAGTTCGTCCTCACCCGACTGTACGAGAGCGCCTGAGCCGGACGGCGGGTGAAGAAGGTCGTCATCGCCGAGTTCATGGACGAGGGGGGCGTGGCGTCTCTGTCGCGCCGGTTCGACATCGTCTACGACGCCGAGCTCGTCGATCAGTGCCCGCGTCTCCTCGAGCACCTGAAGGACGCCGAGGGACTTATCGTCCGCAACCGCACGCAGGTGAATGCCGCCCTGCTCGCCGCGGCTCCCCGCCTGCGCGTCGTCGGGCGCCTCGGCGTGGGCCTGGACAATATCGACCTCGCCGCCTGCCGCGCGCGCTCGATCGAGGTGATTCCCGCCACCGGCGCGAATTCGCAATCGGTCGCCGAATACGTGATCGCCGCGGCGATGCTGCTGCTGCGCGGCGCGTTTTTCGCGACGGCGAACGTCGCGGCGGGCGGCTGGCCGCGCCAGGCGCTCTCCGCGGGCCGCGAGATCTCGGGCAAGACGCTCGGCATCGTCGGCTTCGGCGGCATCGGCCGGCGGGTGGCGCGCCATGCGAAGGGGTTGGGGATGGACGTCTGGGCGCACGATCCGCTGCTGGCGCACGATTCGCACGTGTTCTGGGAGGCCGTCGTGCGCCCGGCGACGCTCGAGGACCTGCTGCGCGAAGCCGACGTCGTCTCCTTGCACGTGCCGCTCGCGGACTCGACCCGGCATCTCATCGACGCCGGGCGACTGGCGCTCATGAAGCCGGGCGCGGTGCTGATCAATACCGCGCGCGGTGGCGTCGTCGACGAGGCGGCGCTGGCGCGGGCGCTGCGCGAAAAGCGGCTCGGCGGCGCCGCGATCGACGTGTTCGAGCGCGAGCCGCTCGGCGCCGATTCTCCGCTGGGCGAGGCGGCAAAGGCGCTGCCGAACCTGATCCTCACTCCGCATGTCGCCGGCCTGACGCTCGAATCGAACGCTCGCGTCGGCGAGCTGATCGCCGGGCGGGTGGCTGCGGCGCTCGAGGGCTGAGATGGGCCGGCTCCCGCTGGATGCGCTCGCCGGGCTCTCGGCGCGAGCCCTCGAGCGGGCCGGTGCGAGCCCCGCCATGGCGCGCGCCACGGCAGGCTGCCTCGCCGCCGCGGAGGCTCAAGGGATCGCCTCGCACGGCGTCTCGCGGGTGCCGCAATACGCCTCGCAGCTGCGCCTGGGGCGCGCCGATGGAAAGGCGGTCCCGAAGATCGTGCGCGAGCGCGGCGGCGCCTGCCTGGTCGACGCCGCCTGCGGCCTCGCCTACGAGGCGTGCGCGCTCGCAGTGGGGGAAGCGCTGCGCCGCGCGCGCGAGCACGGCGTCGCGTTCTCGGGCGTGACCAACAGCAATCACTTCGGCGTCGCCGCGATCCATCTCGCGCCGGTCGCTCAAGCCGGCCTGGTCGGCCTTGCGTTCGGCAATTCGCCCGCGGCGATGCCGGCCTGGGGCGGGAAGACGCCGCTCTTCGGCACCAACCCCGTCGCGGCGGTATTCCCGCGCCGCGCGGCGCCGCCGCTCACGATCGACCTCTCGCTCTCGGAAGCCGCGCGCGGAAGGATCATGCTCGCGGCGCGGGAGGGAAAGCCCATCCCGCAAGGCTGGGCGCTCGATCGCGAGGGTCGGCCGACCACCGATGCGAAGGCGGCGCTCGAGGGCAGCATGCTGCCCGCGGGCGGCGTCAAAGGGGCGATGCTCGCGCTCGTCGTCGAGCTGCTCGCCTGCGCGCTCACGGGCGCGGCCTTCGGTTTCGAAGCCGACTCGTTCTTCGTCGAGCAGGGCAACCGGCCGCGCATCGGGCAGGCCTTCGTCGCGATCGACCCGGAGGCGCTCGCCGGCGGCGAGCGCTACCTCGAGCGGGTCGAAACGCTCGTCGCGGC
>JBATEB010000149.1:0-35445 GCA_049663805.1 Burkholderiales bacterium
TGGAATGCGTCGAGCATCTACGCGCCGACGCTGCTGATCGCCGGCGAGTACGACACCTGGTCGTTCCCGGAGGACCGCGAGGGGTTGATGCGGGATCTCACCAACGCGCCGAAGAAAAGCGTACTGATCAAGGACGCCACCCATTTCGTGCTGTTCGAGAAGAACCGGGTGCCGTTCTTCGAGGCCATCGAGGTGTTCCTGAAGGAGTAGTCCGGAGGCCCGTTGCAGGCGCCTCCGCAGGGGCGTCCCGGAGAAACCCGGGGCGCCTCCCTTTTCCCACTAAACTCGCAATCAATCTCAGCCCGATCGCTCTTGACGTGGTAAGTTTGCCGCGGAGGAGCGATGTCAACGAGCGCCGGCGCGGCCGTACGCGACCGTTACCGCGAAGTCTACGAGAGCTTCCGCTGGGAGGTCCCCGCGCGGTTCAACATCGCCATGGCGTGCTGCCGCCGGCACGCCGCCGACCGGGACCGCGTCGCGCTGTACTGGGAAGACGAGGGCGGCGCCGCCTCCCGGTGGACCTACCGGGAGCTGCAGCGGCAGGCGAACCGCCTGTCGAACGCGCTCGCCGCGCTCGGCGTGAATCGCGGCGACCGCGTCGCGATCGTCCTGCCGCAGCGCCCGGAGACGGCGATCGCGCACATCGCCTGCTACCAGATGGGCGCGATCGCGATGCCGCTCTCGGTCCTGTTCGGGCCCGATGCGCTCGAGTACCGGCTGCAGGACAGCGAGTCGGTCGCCGCGCTCGCCGATCCCCAGTCGCTCCCGAACCTCGCGCAGGTGCGCGACCGGCTGCCCGCGTTGCTGCACGTGATCGGGGTGGCCGGCGCGCGCGAGTCGCGGGTGACGCCCTGGGAGACGCTGCTCGAGCGGGCCTCGCCGGACTTCGACGCGGTCGACACCGCGGCCGACGATCCCGCGATCCTCGTCTACACGAGCGGCACCACCGGCCCGCCCAAGGGCGCGCTCAAGGCGCAGCGCGCCGTGCTCGGGAACCTGCCGGGATTCTCGTACTCGCACGACGTGTTCCCGCAGCCGGGCGACCTGTTCTGGTCGCCGGCCGACTGGGCCTGGACCGGCGGCCTGATGGACGCGCTGCTGCCGACGCTGTACCACGGTTGTCCGCTCGTCGGCTACCGCGGACGCTTCGATCCCGAGCGCGCCCTGTGGCTGATGCAGAAGTACGCCGTGCGCAACACCTTCCTGTTCCCGACGGCGCTGAAGATGATCATGAAGGCCGTGCCCCGCCCGCACGAGCGCTACCGGCTCGCGCTGCGCTCGATCATGAGCGCGGGCGAATCGGTGGGCGAGACCGTGTTCGCCTGGGCCCGCGAGGCCCTGGGGGTGACGGTGAACGAGATGTTCGGCCAGACCGAGATCAACTACATCGTCGGCAACTCGCACACGCTGTGGCCGGCCGAGCCCGGGTCGATCGGCCGGCCCTATCCGGGCCACCGTGTCGCGTGCATCGACGACGCGGGTAACGAGGTGCCTCCCGGGGAGACCGGCGACATCGCCGCCTGGGACGAGGGCGACCCGGTGTTCTTCCTCGGCTACTGGAGGAATCCCGAAGCGACCCGGGCGAAGTACACCGGCCGCTGGTGCCGCACGGGCGACCTCGCCCGGCGCGACGAGCACGGGAATTTCTGGTATCAGGGCCGCGCGGACGACGTGTTCAAGAGCGCCGGCTACCTGATCGGGCCGTCGGAGGTCGAGAACTGCCTGCTGAAGCACCCGGCGGTGGCCAATTGCGCCGTCATCGGCATTCCCGACCCGGAACGCACTCATAGCGTGAAGGCGTTCATCGTGCTCGCGCCCGGCCGGCTCGCGACGCCCGCGCTCGAGTTCGAGCTGCAGCAGCACGTGCGCGGCAGGCTGGCGCCTTACGAGTATCCGAAGCAGATCGAGTTCATCGACGCGCTGCCCATGACCACGACGGGGAAGGTGCAGCGGCGCGTGCTGCGCCAGCGGGAGGAGGAGCGCAAGCGCGCCCTGTGACATCGATTACGCTTTGTTCCGAGCTTCGCGCAACGCCCGCCAGAGCTTGTCCGGTGTCACCGGCATGTCGAGGTCCTGCACGCCCTCGGGCCGCACGGCGTTCAGGATCGCGTTCAATGCCGCGCCGAGCGCTCCCGATGTCCCCGATTCGCCCACGCCCTTCGCACCGAGCGCATTCGCTTTCGTAGGCACGAGGTGCTCGTCGCATCGGATCGCGCGCATCCAGTCGGCGCGCGGCATCGGGTAGTCCATGAAACTGCCGGAAAGCAGCTGCCCGGTTTCGCGGTCGTAAATGGCGTGCTCGGCCAGAACCTGGCTCACGCCCTGCAGTACCCCGCCGTGCACCTGGCCCTCGACGCTCGCGTGATCGACCGCGTTCCCGACGTCGTCTACGGTCGTATAGTTCTCGACCTCGACGACACCGGTCTCGGGATCGATCTCGACCTCGGCGATGTGGCAGCCGTTCGGGAAGGTGGCGCCGAAGGTTCCTTCGGCGACGCAATCCATGGGGTGCGGTGATTTCCCCGCGAGCTTCTGCGCAAGCTCGAAGAAGCCGAGGCTCCTTCCGGCGGCGTGAAACGCACCCCTGCGGTATTCGACCGCGGCGGCGTCCGCGCCTAGCGCGGCGGCGGCGTGCGGCTGGGCGGTTTCGATCAGCTTCGGCCCGAGCAGCTTGACCGCGCTGCCCGCGCCGTAGAGCGAGCGCGAGCCGCCGGTGCCGTTTCCCACGACCGGCACGTCCGGGTCGCCCTCGTGGAAGTGCAGGTGCTCGTCGGTACCCAGATCGCCGCGCAGGATGCGCGCGAACGCGGTCTCGTGCCCCTGGCCGGTGGATTGCGACACCGTATAAACGTGAAGGTCGCCTGCCGCATCGAAGCGCGCGTGCGCCTGGTCCTTGGGGGCGAGGCCCGGCGCGCTGATTTCGAGGAAGGTCGCGATGCCGATGCCGCGCAGCTTTCCGTGGCGTTCCGAAAGTTTGCGGCGCGCCGGAAATCCCTTCCAGTCGGCAAGCAGCAGGGCCTTGTCCATCACGTGCTCGAACTCGCCGCAGTCGTAAGTCGTCCCGTTCGCGGTCTGGTAAGGCATCGCCCCGGGCGGGATGAAATTCTTCCGGCGCAAGGCGGTCGGGTCGAAGCCGTGCTCGGCGGCGGCCTGGTCCACCAACCGCTCGATCGCGCAGGCGATGTCGGGCCTGCCCGCGCCGCGGTAGGCCGAAACGGGAACGGCGTTCGAGTAGGCGATGCGCGTGTGCGCGTAGAGCGCGGGGATGCGGTACACCCCGCCCATCGTGACGGTGATGTTGCGCGAGCCGATCTGCGGGCCGAAAGGGGTTGCAAAGGCGCCGAGGTCGGCCGCGTCCTCGAAACGCAGGGCGAGGAAGCGCCCTTCGCGGTCGAGCGCGAGCTCTCCCGCGAGCGAGAGGCCGCGCCCGTGGTTGTCGGACAGGAAGACCTCCGAGCGCGTCGCCGTCCATTTGACCGGGCGCCCGAGCTTCTGCGCGGCGAGCATCACCGCCAGGTGCTCGGCGTAGGAATAGCTGCGGATGCCGAAGCTCCCGCCGACCAGCTCGGTGACGATGCGGATCTTCTCCGCGGGCAGGCCGCTCGCCGCCGAGAGAAATCCGCGCATGTTGTTCATGCCCTGGCTGGGCGAGTAGACGGTGAAGATGCCGGACGCCGGGTCGCAGCTCGCGAGAAAGGCCCGCGGCTCGATCGGATTGCCGACCAGGCGCTGGCTTCTGAGCGTGTAGCGCGTCTTCAGCGCGGCGCGGGAAAACGCGGCTTCGACCGCGGCGCGATCGCCGGTCTCGTACTCGAACGCGAGGTTGCCCGGAATGTCCTCATGCAATTGCGGCGCGCCCTCGCGCGTCGCGGTCTCGAATCCGATCGCCGCCGCGAGATCCCGATACTCGATGGCGATGTCTTCGGAGGCATCCTGCGCGTGCGCGGCGGTCTCCGCGACGACGAGCGCCACGGGCTGGCCGACGTAGAGGACTTTGCCCCGGGCGAGCGCGGGCCAGAACGGTTTCTTCATCTTCCGCCCGCCCACCCCGTCGTAGCTCACGCCTCCGGGAAGGGATCTCCAGCCGGCGGCGGCGTAGTCGGCGCCGGTCAGCACGGCGCGCACTCCCGGCCGCGCCGCCGCGGCGCCCGGCTCGATCGAGACGATCTCGGCGTGTGCGCGGTCCGAGCGGAGAAAAAAGGCGTAGAGCTGGCCGGGAAGATCCCAGTCGGCGGTATAGCGGCCGGCGCCGGTGAGCAGGCGCGCATCCTCGCGCCGGATGGTCTTATCGGTCATGGATTCAAGGGAAGGAGCGGGAGCCGAAAGACGGCAATGGTCTCGATACCGTCCGTGCACGGCCCGGTGGCGGCTCCGCCGGAGGTCCGTTTCGCTTTCCGTTCACTTGCTCGCGAACAGCGCGATCAGCTCTTTCGCTTCGTCTGAAGGATCGATGAGCTGGCATCCCCAGCGCAGCGCCTGATCCCCGCCGGCGAGCGCCACCGGCCTGCAATGCCGCACCTGGAGGTCGATCTTGACGGCGTCCTTTCCCGGGCGCTCGATGCGCCACCCCTTGATGAGCGTCCCCGGAGCGGGAACGATGAAGGGAGAGTGAACCAGCAGGCCGATGCCGCCCTGGCTGATATCCATGATCTGGGCCTCGAGCGCCACGCCCGCGCCCGCCGGAATCACGCAGGTCAGGGGAAAGCCCTGCGGCACTTGCGCGCGCGGATACGCCCGGCGCCGCCGGCTCACCGTGACTTCGGGGAAGCCCAGGCGTATCGCGGGCGCGCCGCCGCGCTCGATCTGCCGCGGGCGCTCGGCGGTGAATTCGATGTTCATGCCGCCGAATTCGGCGATGAAGGTCACGCGCTCGCGCTCGAGGAGAGCCTCCTTGATGCTGGCTTCGGAAACCGGCTCGACGACGATGTATTCCCGCGCCGGATCGATGAAACCCAGCTTCCACCGGGACGACGCGCCGCCGCCGAGGAGCGCCGCGAGCGGCTCGCGCCGCGCGAGCAGCGCGTGCAGCACCCGCTCGACCTCACCGGCCGAGGTCGAGACCAGACCCGGCGAAAGCGTCACCGCCCTCGGGTCGGAATCGCTCACGCCGGGTTCGGGATTTCCTGTCGTCGGCACGGATTCATCCGCGGCCGACGAAGGGCATCTTGGTCGCCATGATGGTCATGAACTGCACGTTGGTTTCGAGCGGCAGGTTCGCCATGTGCAGCACCGCCGCGCCGACCTGATCGACGTCCATCAGCGGCTCGACCGCGATCTGGCCGTTCGCCTGCGGAACGCCGTTCGCCATCCTCGCGGCGAGATCGGTGCGCGCGTTGCCGATGTCGATCTGGCCGCAGGCGATGTCGTATTTCCTGCCGTCCAGGGACGTCGACTTGGTGAGCCCGGTGACCGCGTGCTTGGTCGACGTATACGGCGCCGAGTTCGGCCGCGGCGCGTGCGCCGAGATCGAACCGTTGTTGATGATCCGCCCGCCGCGCGGGCTCTGGGCCTTCATGATGCGGAACGCCTCCTGGGTGCACAGGAACATGCCGGTGAGGTTGGTGTTGACCACCGCCTGCCACTGCTCGAGGGTGAGATCCTCGAGCATGACGCTGCCGGGCGTGCCGATTCCGGCGTTGTTGAACAGCAGGTCGAGGCGGCCGAATTTTTCCTTCGTTGTCGCGAAAAGCGCGTGTACCGATCGCGGGTCGGTCACGTCGGTTTGCGCGACCAGCGCGCGCTCGCCCGCCCCGGAGTCCTTCGCGGTCTGCTCCAGGCGCTCCTTGCGTCGGCCGGCGAGAGCGACGCGATAGCCGTCTTTCAGCAACGCGAGAGCGACCGCGCGCCCGATGCCGCTGCCCGCGCCGGTCACGATCGCGACTTTTTCAGCCGTCGTCATTGCGTTCCTCCCGTCATTTGACCGCTGCGAGCCGCCTCGCGCTCTCCACTTCGTCGGCGGTGCGCTTCGAGTTTTCCCTTACGCGCGCGCCGACCTCGGCGACAACGGCGTCCCCGAGAAGGAGGCCTGCGCCGACTCGCTGCGCGAGGCCGCTCCTCGCCCGCGGGTAGGAGCCGAGGAGCCGCCCGAACGCATCGGCCGAAAGCCGGTAGTCGAAATAGGCCCTCTCCAGCCGTTCCTTGGCGCGCACCGCTTCCTGGATCCACGAAGCCGAGCGCCTGTTCGCCCGGCTCATGTGGTCGCGCAACGCGCGGTTCCCGGCCACGACCTGGATATGATAGCGGTGGCTCGCGGCCTGGTTGCGCAGAATCTGCCTCACGGTGAGCAGGTACTCCTCGGCCGAGTTGACCAGATCGCGGTCGCCGGCGTTCAGGCCGCGAAGCTCGATCAGGTGCTTGTCCACCTCCTGGGCGTGCTCGTCGAGCAGGCTCACCGTCCGGGAAGTCTCGGCCGGCGCCTTCTCCCTCTCGACTGCGAGCGCCTGCTGCAGCCGGTGGCTCGTATCCGTGACCAGCGCCGCGACCAGCCGCTGCTGCTGGGCCGCGCGGTAGGCGCCGACGCCCCAGTAGCCGAGCGCCGCGGCGATCGCGAGCGCGGCGACGAGGAGGACGGCGGTCCTGGTCGCGAATCCGGAAGCCCTCGTCGTGCCCGAGGCCGCGTGCGCCCGCAGCAATTTCATGGGCCGTAGGCTAACAAGCGAGGGTAAAGCGGTCAAACTCCCTCGAAGATCGCGCCGCCGTATGCCCGCGGCATGGTGCACGGTCCTCCGGCGTGATCTAATTACGGCTCCGGAGGGGAGGCGGGCATGGCCTTGCTGCAGGTGATCCTGTTCCTGATGTTGTGCGCGGTCGCGCTCGGCTGGATCGCGCGGCACTTCAGGTTTCCCTATCCGATCGCCCTGGTGATCGGCGGCGGGGCCCTGGGCTTCGTGCCGGGGCTGCCGCAGCTCCAGTTCGACCCGCAGTCGCTCCTCCTGCTGGTCCTGCCGCCGATTCTCTATCAGGCCGCGCTGCTCACGTCCTGGCGCGATTTCAAGGCGAACCTGCGCCCGATCGGCCTGCTCGCGATCGGTCTGGTCGTCGCGACCACGCTCGCCGTCGGCGCGACGCTGAAGCTCCTCATTCCCGACATACCGTGGGCCGCGGCCTTCGTGCTCGGCGCGATCGTTTCGCCTCCGGACGCGGTGGCCGCGACCGCGATTCTTTCGCGCCTCAACATCCCGCGCCGCGTCGTGACAGTGCTCGAAGGCGAGAGTCTCGTCAACGACGCCTCGGGCCTGGTGATCTACAAGTTCGCGGTGGCGGCGGTGCTCACGGGCGTGTTTTCCCTGTGGCAGGCGAGCCTGCAGTTCGTCGGCGTGGCACTCGGCGGGATCGTGATCGGCGTCCTCATGGGCAGGCTGTTCGTCTTCATCCACCGCTACCTGGGCGATGCCTTCATCGAAGTGCTGACCACGCTTGCCGTCCCCTATATCACCTATATCCTCGCCGAATCCCTGCACCTGTCGGGGGTGCTCGCCGTGGTTGCGGCGGGCGTCGTGCGCGGCCGCTACTCGCCCGAGATCGTCTCCGCCGAAATGCGCATCATCGCGCGCTCGGTCTGGAATCTGCTGGTATTCCTGCTGAACAGCCTGATTTTCATCCTCATCGGCGTGCAGCTCTCCGGGATCGTCGCGCGGCTTACCGACTACTCGGTGGCGCAGCTCTTCTTCTACGGGACCTTCGTTTCCGCCGTTGCCATCGCCGTGCGTTTCGCCTGGGTCTATCTGGCGACCTACCTGCCGCTCGTATTCAGGGCAATGCTCGGGCGCGCCGCCGTGCTGCCCGCCGAAGGCGAGGTGTTCATCATGGGCTGGAGCGGAATGCGCGGGATCGTGTCGCTCGCGGCCGCCCTCGCGCTGCCGCAGGCGCTCGATGACGGCAACGCGTTTCCGGAGCGCGACCTCATCATCTTTCTGACCTTTGTCGTCATCGCCGTGACGCTGGTCCTTCAGGGGCTCACGCTCAAGCCCCTGATACGCCGTCTCAAGGTCGGCCAGGACTGGAGCCTGCAGGAGGAGCACCAGCGCGCGAACATGGCGCTCGGCAAGGCGGCGATCGCCGCGATCGACGCCGTCGCCGCCCAGGGCGGGACGCCGGAGGAGCTTGCCGAGCGCATCCGCGCGGAATTCGCCGAGAAGATCACCCTCGCCGTTCCCGGCGGCCTGGTGTTGAGCCACAGCGGCGCGGACGTGGCGCGGCGACTGCGGGCGGCGGCGGTGAGGGCGGAGCGTGAGGAATTGATCCGGTTGTGGCGGGACAACCTGATCAGCGACGAGGTGCTGCACCACATGGAGAAAGACCTGGATTACCAGGAGTCGCGGATTTGACGACCGGCGGCGCGGAAAGCTCGCGCCGCCTGCCTTGGAATCCGGACCATTCGGGGAAGGTCTTGAGTTCGAAACCCAATCGGGAAATTCTCGTCATCGGCGGCGGCATCGGCGGGGTTGCGACCGCGCTCGCGCTCGCCCGCCGCGGCCTGCGCTCGCGGGTGTTCGAAAAGGCGCCCGAGTTCGGCGAGATCGGCTACGGCATCCAGCAGGGGCCCAACGCCTACCGCATGCTCGACTGGCTGGGAGTGATGAAGGACCTGGAACCGCAGGCGGTGTTCACCCAGAACCTCATCCTCATCGACGCGCTCACCGACCGCGAGATCGCACGCATTTCCTGCGGGCCGGCCTTCCGTAAGCGTTACGGCGCCCCCTACACCGTCGTCCACCGGCGCGATCTGCACGGCGCCCTGCTCGATGCGTGCCGCAAATACGAGGAGATCGGGCTGCACACGAACAAGGAGCTGGCGAGCTTCGAGGAGCGCGGCGCCGGCGTCATCGCGCGCTTCGCCGACGGTTCGGAATACGAGGGCGCCGCGCTGATCGGCGCCGACGGCCTGCGCTCGCGCGTGCGCGAGATCGTGATCGCGGACGGCCCTCCGCGGCCCGCCGGGCACGTGACCTACCGCGGCGTCGTACCCTTCGACCAGGTCAGGGACCAGGCGCACTTCGACGACATGGTCATCTGGGTCGGACCGAACCTGCACTTCGTCCAATACCGCCTGCGGGGCGGCACCGTCATGAACAACGTCGCGACCGTCGTCAGCCGGAAATTCGAGCAGGGCGAGCGGGAGAATTACGGAGGACCGGACGAGCTGATGGAGGCATTCTCGCGCACCACGCCCCACGTGCAGGAGATGCTGACCTACGTAGGCAAGGACAAGAACTGGGTCCTGCACGATCGCGAGCCGCACCCGGGCTGGACGCGCGGAAGGGCGACCCTCCTGGGCGATGCGGCCCACCCGACGCTGCAGTACCTGGCGCAAGGGGCGTGCATGGCGATCGAGGACGCGGTCGTGATCTCCGGAAAAATCGCCGCGGCCGGCGTGGACGGGAACCTCAACGCCGCGTTGCTCGCCTACCAGAGCGAGCGCTACCTGCGCGGCGCGCGGGTCACCGTGACCGCGCGCATCTTCGGCGCGATCATTCACTGCGACCGGGGCACGCGCGACCTGCGCAACCACCTGCTCGCGCAGAGGACGCCGGAGACCTTCTGGGAAGTCGACTGGCTCTACCGCGGGATCGAGGCGTGATCCCGGGGGGAACGAAGTCATAATGCGCAAACCGACAGGAGGACCCATCATGAGATTCGCCGCGCTGGCTTCCGCCGCCGCCCTCGCTTTCTCCGCTTCCGCTCCGGCCCGGGCTCAGAACTGGCCCGACAAGCCGGTCAGGCTCGTCATCTCGTTCGCCCCCGGGGGCGTGCACGACACGCTCGCGCGCGTGCTGCAGCCGCGGCTCACCGAGGCGCTCGGCCAGCCGATCGTGATCGAGAACCGCCCCGGAGCCGGCGGCAACATCGCCGCCTCCACGGTCGCCAAATCGGCGCCCGACGGCTACACCTACCTGATCGCGAGCGAGGCGATCGCGACCAACGCGTACCTGTACCGCTCCATGGCCTACGATCCCTACCGGGATCTCGCGCCGGTCGCGAAGCTCGCCGACTATCCGATGGCGCTGATTGCGAACGCCTCGCTCCCGGCGTCGAACATCAAGGAGCTGGTGGCGCTCGCCAAGGCGAAGCCCGGCTCGCTCAGCTACGGTTCCGCGGGCATCGGCGCCTCGGGTCACCTCGCGGGAGAGCTGCTCAAGAGCGTTGCCGGAATCGACATGGTGCACGTGCCTTACAAGGGCGGGGCGCCGGCGCTCGCCGACTTGATCGCCGGGCGCGTCCAGGTCATGTTCCTGTCGGTGTCGCTCTCGGCCCCGCAGGCGAGGCAGAAGAAGATCAAGGTGCTCGCGGTGACCGGCGACAGGCGCTCGGACAAGCTGCCCGAGGTGCCGACGGCCGCGGAGCAGGGATTTCCGGAGGTCCAGGCGCTGCTGTTTTCCAGCCTCCTCGCTCCGGCGGGGACGCCGGCGCCGATCATTCATCGCATGAACGCCGAAGTGGTCAAGGCCTTGAAGCGGCCCGAGGTCGAAAAGCGGCTCACCGAGCTCGGCGCGGTGCCGGCGCCGAGCTCGCCGGAGCAGTTCGCCCGGATCCTGAAGAGCGAAGGGGACCGCTGGGGGGCGTTGATCCGGGAAAGGAATATCCACGCGGATTGAGGGGCGAGCTCGTGAGCGACGGCCTTTTCCCCGAGAGCCCGCTCGAATTCGGCGTATTCGACTGGATCGAGTGGTCCGATGTTCCGGCGGGCGAGATCTTCGAGCACAAGCTCAGGATCGCGGAGCTGGCGGACCAGGCGGGTTTCTACGCCTGGCACATCGCCGAGCACCAGGGCACGCCGCTTTCGATCGACGGCTCGCCCGCGCTGGTGCTCTCGGCCGCGATCCAGCGCACCCAACGCCTTCGGCTCGGCGCGCTGACTTTCTGCCTGCCCTGGTACAACCCCTACCGCTTCTACAACGAGGTCTGCATGCTCGATCACATGAGCGGCGGCCGCCTCGAGCTCGGGGTGGGGCGCGGCGTATCGCCCATCGAATCCTCCTACTTCTTCATGAAGAGCGTCGACGAGTCGCGCGAGCGTTACCGCGAGACCCTGGAGGTGTTCTTCGCGGCCTGCGGAAGCCGAGCGCTCAACCACGAGGGAAAGTATTTCTCCTATCGCGACCTCGAGCTCTACATCCATCCGAAGCAGCAACCCTATCCGCCGCTGTGGTTTCCGAGCAGCGACACGAACTCGATCGAGTTCACGGCGAAGCACGGCTACAACACCGTTCTCAATACCAGCGCGGAGGCGGCGGGCCGGCTCTATGCGCAGTACCGCGAGGTCTGGGTGCGGCACCGGCGCGATCCCGGGCGCCACAACGCGCACGTCCCGGCACCCAGGCTCGGAAAGTCCCAACACGTATTCGTCGCTCGCACCGACGCGGAGGCGCAGCAGGAAGGCGCCGCCGCTTACCGCGTCTGGAGCGATCACCTGACCCACCTCACACGCAGGCACGGCAAGCCGGCGCTGCTCGATGTCAACCCGACCTCGCCCGCCGCGGTCGCCCGGCTGGTGGCGGGGTCGCCGGCCACCGTGGTGCAGCAACTCGAGGAGATCGTGCGTAGCGCGGGGATCAACTACCTGCTGCTGGTGTTCTCCTTCGGCGGCTTGCGGCCGGAGCAGGCGATGCGGTCGATGACCCTGTTCGTCCGGGAAGTGATGCCGGCGCTCCGGAGGGCAACGCACTGAGGTTTACCCGACCGGTCGCAGCGGACAGCGATCGGCTAGAATCGCATTCCGCAACGCAATCCGAGGAGGAGACCATGAATCGAGCCACAAACTGGTTTGCAATTGCCGCGGCAGGGTTCGCGCTGCTGGCGCAGCCCGCCGCCGCCCAGACGGTCAAGATCGGTTTCATCACCAGCTACTCGGGACTGAACGGCAATCTCGGGCCGTACATGGAGCGCGGGGCACGCCTGTACCTCAAGGAACATTCCAAGGAGCTGCCGCCGGGCGTCAAGATCGAGTTCCTGATACGGGACGATACCGGCCCCAATCCGGACAAGGCGAAGCAGCTCGCGCAGGAGTTGATCGTGCGGGACAAGGTCAACCTTCTCGCGGGCGTGATCTTCACGCCGAACGCGATGGCGATGGCGCCGCTCGCGACCGAGGCCAGGGTCCCCTTCGTCATCATGAACGCCGGGACCTCGGTGATCACCGCCCGCTCTCCCTACATCGTGCGCCTGTCGTTTACGCTGTGGCAGTCGTGCTACCCGCTCGGGCAGTGGGCGGCGAAGCGGTTCAAGCGGCCCTACACGATGGTGAGCGATTTCGGTCCCGGGCACGACTGCGAGGACGCCTTCGTCAGGGCGTCGAAGGAAGCGGGCGGAGCGATCGCCGGCAGCGTGCGCGTTCCCCTCGTGAATCCCGATTTCGTCCCCTACATGCAACGCGTGAAGGACGCCAAACCCGATGCGCTCATGGTCTTCATCCCGGCCGGCAAGACCGCGACCGCGGTGCTCAAGGCCTTCGGCGATCTGGGCCTCTCGAAGGCCGGAGTCAAGCTGATCGGCCCGGGCGACATCACCACCGACGAGGAGCTGGAAAACATGGGCGACGCCGCGCTCGGCGTTCTTACCGTCCATCATTACTCCGCGGCCGCGACGCGTCCGGCGAACAAGGCCTTCGTCGCCGCGTGGAAACGCGATTACGGCGCCGGCGAGACGCCGAACTTCGTCGCCGTGGGCGGATGGGACGGCATGGCCGCGATGATGCACGCCATCAAGCAACAGAAGGGCAAGCTCGATCCCGACAGGACCATGACGCTGCTGAAGAACTTCAAGGACCCGAACAGCCCGCGCGGCCCGATCTCGATCGACCCGGAGACGCGCGACATCGTCCAGAACGAGTACCTGCGCGAAGTGCGCAGAGTCGGCGGGAAGCTCGCCAACGTCGAGATCGAGACCGTGGGCACGGCCGTGAAGGATCCGTGGAAGGCCTTCAACAAGAAGTAATACCCGACGCTTCGCGCGGGATTACTTCGGCGCGATCGAGCCGACGCTTCGCGCGGCTCATCGCGCCGTTTCTTTTCGCGGCGAAGGGGCGGGCGGCCCCGGCCGCTACATTTTCAGGAGCCGCTTGACGTTGCCGGACAGGATCTTGGTGCGGTCATCGAGGCTCAGGGGCAGGTCCGCCATCCATTTCGTTCCCGGAGGATTGGGAACGAAAGGATAGTCCACCGAGAACAGGATGCGGTCGACGCCCATCTCCATGATGCAGCACATCAGCGCCGGCGTGGAGAAGTTGCCGCTGGTGGTGATCCAGAAGTGCTCGCAGAAGGTGTCGCGGAAATTGCTCGGCTTTCCTCCCCGCGACAGGCACATGTTGATGCGCCAGGCCGAGAAGGGCAGCGACTCGCCGAGGTGGCCGAGGATGATTTTCAGGCCCGGATACTTGTCGAACGCGCCCGAGAGCACCATGCGGATCCCCTGCGTCGCCGTCTCCACCGTGTAGCCCCAGGCCGCGGTGAGGAGTTGCGGGAAATCCTTGAGATAATCCTTGTAGTAGGCGTCGGCGACGGCCTGCATCGGCGAGGACGGATGCAGATAGAGCGGCACATCGAGCGCCTGCGCGCGCTCGAAGATCGGCCAGAAGCGCTTGTCGTCGAAGAACACGCCGTTGGTCGGCCCGTGCACCATCGCGCCCTTGAAGCCGAGCCGGGTGACGGCGCGCTCCAGTTCGTCCGCGGCCGCCTTCGGGTCGGCGGTCGGCAGCGCCGCGAATCCCGCGAAGCGGTCGGGGTGAGCGCGCACCGCCTCGTGCAGCCGGTCGTTCGCGCGCCGCGCGAGCGGCACCGCGGTCGCGGCGTCGAGCCGCTGCGTCGAAGGCGCGCCGTGCGAGAGCACCTGCATGTCGATGCCCGCCTCGTCCATTTCCTTGATGCGCAGCGCACCGAGGTCGTCCAGGCGCCGCCGCAGCTCGGCATTGCGCGCTTCGGCGCCCTCGAAACTCTTCGCCACCTCGGCGTCCCAGTAATGTTCTTCGAGGGCGATGACTAAGGGCTGGTTCTTCGGGGCCATGGATGTGATGTTCTCCGATTCGTCCGGGAATGCCGCGCGCCGCACTTTAGCAGGTGACGCGCGGGTTGTCAGCGGCCGATGCCGCCGGGGTCTACTTTCGCGGGGTGCTCCCGACGCCGGGGCGGAACTCCAGAATGATGTTCCATAGGGTCATGTCGCCGACGTTGGTCACCGAGTGGATGACCGGCTCCCGGAAATTCACCACCGCCGGTTCCTGCGGCGCGGCGCGGCCGTCGATGACCTGGCGCAGCAGCGGTCCCTGGTTGATGCGGATCTCGAGGCGCTCGCTGTGGCTGTGGCGCGGCCGCGTATCACCCTGGGCAAGTCGCTCCTCGTAGACGAAAAAGCGATCGCCTTCGTAGACGAGCGTGTTGTTCGCGGGCGGAATGATCTCCGCGGGCGATTTCACCGGCGGGACGTTCGGTTTGACCGCGACTTCGAAGTAGGGGCCGCCCGAGGGCGGGGAGTAGGACTCACCCCACTTGAACACCGCGACTTCGCCGCGCCTCATGGTGCGCATCACCTTGCCGAAACCGAGCTGCAGCTCCGCCATGGCCACGATCATGCGCTCGGCGCACCCGGGCGTTGAAGCCCGGGCGCAGGGCGCCTCGTCGCGGCTCACCCGGACGTAGTCGTTCTCGAAAACCGTCGCCGAGCGAAGCGGCGCCGCCGCGAGCAGCGCCGCGAGCAGCGCCGTCGCGGACGCGCTTCTCGATACGGAAATCATGGCAATCTCGCCTGGCGATGTCCTTCGGGAACGGCAATTGTATAGCCATTCTCGCGGGCGATCCGTGGAAGGCTCGCGGTGTGCGCAACGAAAGTCCCGGCGCGTCCATGCTCTGGTAACCTACGAGCCCTTCCAGCCCCGAGGGTCCGAAGCCGGCTCAAGGTAGTCGTTCCCCCATGTCCGACGAAGACTCCCGCAACCCGCGCACAGGATGGATGCTGCTGGCTTTGGCAGCCTGCGCCCTGAGCTGGTTTCTGGGGCTGGAGTTCCGCGGCTTGTTCATGCCCGACGAGGGGCGCTACGCGAGCATCGCCCGGGAGATGCTCGATTCCGGAGACTGGATCACGCCGCGGCTCAACGGGCTGAAGTACTTCGAGAAGCCTCCCCTGCAATACTGGGTGACCGCCGGCGCCTTTGCCCTGCTCGGCGTGGACGAGTGGACGGCGCGGCTGTGGCCCGCCCTCACCGGATTTCTCGGGATTCTGTTCACCGCCTTCGCGGGATCCCGGCTTGCGCCCAGGTCGTCCTGGCTGCCGCTGACGCTGATCGCCGCGGGATGCTGGGGATACTTCCTCGGCGGCCAGTTCCTGACCCTCGACATGGGGCTGACGTTTTTCCTGACGGCGGCGCTGCTCGGTTTCCTGCTGAGCCGGCGGGAGGGCATTTCCGAATCGGCCGAGCGGGGCTGGATGATGCTCGCCTGGGCGGCGGCCGGCCTCGCCGTGTTGAGCAAGGGCGTCGTGGGAGTCGTGCTGCCGTCGCTCGCGCTGCTCGCCTACGTCGTCGCGCGGCGCGACGGGTCGCCGCTTCGCCGGCTGAGTTGGGGGCCGGGATTGTGCGTGTTCGGCGCGATCGTCCTGCCGTGGTTCGTCCTGGTGCAACTGAGGAACCCGGAGTTCTTCCGGTTTTTTTTCATCTACGAGCACTTCGAGCGCTATCTTCTGCCCCAGCACCACCGGCCGGGCCCCTGGTGGTACTTCGTTCCGGTTCTGCTGGTCGGTCTGATGCCCTGGACGCCCGGCCTCCCCGCGGCTTTCGCGCGGGGGTGGAAGATGCCTCCCCCTCCGGGATTCCAGGTCGACCGCTTTCTCGTCATCTGGGCGAGCGCGGTCGTCGTCTTCTTCAGCGCGTCGCACTCCAAGCTCCCGGGCTACGTCCTGCCCGCGCTCCCGGCGGTGCTGCTCCTTTTTGCAAGACAGTTTCCGCGCATGAGCGCGGGGGCGCGCAGCGCCCCCGCGGTGACCTGTGTCGCAGGCGGCGCGGTCCTGATGCTCTTTTCCTCCGCGCTGCCGTACCTGGGCGCGCGCTTCGCATGGACGGAGTTCGATCCGGACTACGCGGTTTGGCTGTTCGCGTCAGCCCTGACCCTGGCGGGAGCCGGCCTCGGCGCGATCCGGCTTCTGCGCCGCGGCCGGGAGGAGGCGTCGCTGATCCTGCTCGGACTGGGAAGCCTGGTCGCCGCCCAGATCGCCCTGTCGGGCACGCACCTGCTCGACGAGCGCTATTCGTCCGAACGCCTGATCGAGTCCCTGGTCGGAGAGAGTCTTCGGTTCCCGCGCGCGCCGCCCTTTTACAGCGTCGGAGTCTTCGACCAGAGCGCGCCGTTCTATCTCGGGCGGACGGTGACGCTGGTGGGCCTCAAGGACGAGCTCGCGCCCGGAATCGCCGCGGAGCCGGAGAAATACATCGCGTCGATGGATGCGTTTCTCGAGCGCTGGCAGGCTGATCCCGAGGCCTATGCCATCATGAGACCGGAGACGTATGAAACGCTCAGGCATCGGGGATTGCAGGCGCGCGTGCTGGTCGGAGACGAGGAGCGCATCATCATCACCAGGCGATAGCCCGTTCCTCCGGCGGGCGATGCGCGCCGGTCGCGGCACGGCTCAGGAAACCGGGCCCGATTCCCGTGCGCCCGAGCGCAGCGTATACGCGAGCAGCGCCGAGATCGCCGCGAGCAGGGCGAGCGCGGAGAACGCGAGGGACCCATGGATGCCGATCAGGCCGCCGACGACGCCGATGGTGACTCCGGAGAAGGCACGCATCCCCAGACCCGACAGCATGTAGAGCCCGATCACGCGCCCGCGGATGTGCGCGGGCGCGCGCAGCTGCACCAGGGTCTGCGCCATGGCGTTGAAGGACAGCTCGAGAAAGCCGACCGCGAACAGCAGCCCCAGCGCGAGAACGTAGGAGGAGGACATCGCGAAGCTCGCGATGGCGACGCACCACAGCATGGCCAGCACGAACGCCGTGCGCGGCCGCGCCTGCAGCAATCCCCGGCTCTCGAGGATCACCCCTGCGGACAGCGCGCCGGCGGCGTCCGCGGCGAGCAGCATGCTGTAGGACATATCGGGGTCGCCGTGGCCGAGGTCGCTGGCGAACTCCGGCATCTGCGGCTGGTAGCCGTTGCCCACGAAGAGGGAAGTCATCCCCGCGAGGAGGATCATCGATCCGACGGTGCGGTTGCGGGCGACCTCGCGCACCGCCGAGACGACGTCGCTCAGGCCCTTCACCGCCCGGGCCGGAGCGGGTCCGCCCTTTCTGAATCGCGGGCCGTAGGGCGCCTTCCACAGCCACCATGCGAGCGGCAGGTAGATCAGCGCGTTGAGCAGTATTCCCCACGCCGGTCCGAACGCGATCAGAAACACGCCGCCCACCGCCGGCCCGAAAAGCAGACCCAGATGGCGCGCGGTGGCGCCCAGGCGGACGGCGCTCTGAAGATGCGCGGTGCCGACGATATCGTGGATCAGCAACTGCGCCGACGGATGCCACAACACGCCCGCGAAGCCGTGCAGCACCAGCAGCGCCATCGCATGCCACATCTGGAGCGAATCGGTGAGGAACAGCAGGCCCCAGCCGAGCGACGCTCCCATGAAGCACAGCATGCCGAGCTGGATGATGCGCCGCGGGTCGAAGCGGTCGGCGAGCGCGCCCGAGTACACGGAAAAGAAGAGGAACGGCAGCCAGTGCGAGAGCATCGCGAATCCGCCCAGCGCGGGCGAGTGGAATTTCTGGAAAATGATCCAGTAGCTGATCACGTGCTCGATCGAATCGGCCATCATCGCGAGCGCCGAACCGAGGAAGTAGGCGCGGTAGCCCGGATGGCGCAGCGCGGCGAAGGACTGGTGCGCGGCGGCGGAGGCCTCGCTGTGATGCGAGTCGGTCAAACTCGGGCTTTCGGGAGTGGAGCGGCATTCTACCCGAGGTCCCGGCCGCGGGAGCCGTGCTCCCTCCGGCAAACCGGAGTGCGCCCCGCGGGAGCGCACTCCGGGAATGGATCAATGGACGGGCAGCGGCAATCCGGGAATCGGGAGATCCTGGTCCATGCAGGAAATCTTTCCGCGCGTGCCGGCCGCACCGCCGGAATTGACCTCGCCGGCGGAGTTGGGAAAGTTGTCGCGCCGGTTTCCGTCGGAGTTGGCGGTGCAGAATTTGTGCCCGAGCAGGAACGGGCTCGTCGGCAGCTCGAGGATATGAGCGTTGCCCGCCGCATCGTCCGCCGAGTTCCTCAGCCCGGCGGCGTTCGGCGGATTGCGGAAGACTTCGACCACGCGCCCCTGCCGGGTCACGACCACGATGGCGTTGCGCTCGTTCGCGGAGTTCCAGATGTTCCCGGCGCGATCCAGGGCGATGCCGTCGGTGCCCTCCAGCAAGGGGTGAGCGACGAAGACATTGTCCAGGCACAGCGTGTTGCCGGTGAACGCGGCGTCGCAGCCCATGCGGCTCTTGATGTTCCCGTGGCGGTCGAACTCGACCTTCCAGATCGCGCCGCGGGCGGTGTCGGCGACGAACAGGTCGCCTTCGCGGTCGAAGGCCAGTCCGTTCGCGACCAGATCCTGCGGGTTGCCTCCGTTCGCGGTATGGGGAAAGGTCCTCGCCTGACGGCCCACGCCTTGCGCGGGCTCGGCCGCCGTTGCAACCACGCTTACGCCTCCTCCCAGGGCCGTGCCGTTACGCATGGGTTGAATGCGGAACATCTCGGTCGCGACACCCGCGGGGGTGATTTTCCACACCCGCCCCTGGCCGGTCGTGCCGTCCCCGGTCCACAGATTGCCGTCGCGGTCGAACGCGAGCCCGTTGGTGCCCGGCACGCCGGTGACGAAGGGAACGGTGGGATTCATGTTTTCCGGGGTGAGCTTCCAGATCACCCCTCCCCGGTTGGCGTCGGCGACGTAGAGGTTGCCGTCCCGGTCGAAGGTGATGCCGGAGGGGTTGCAGGCGCCGACCGAGTTGTCGATGGAGCCGACCGGGATCGGCGCCGCCGGAGGCGTCGCGCCGGAGAAGACCTTCCACACCGGGCAAGGGGTGCCCGCCGCGGCCCGGCCGGTCGTGTAGACATTGCCGGTCGCGTCGCCGGTCAGGCCCTCGATGGCGAGCGGAGTAACGGTGAGCGTGGTGAAACTGGCGTCTGACGGGAACCGAGGACCGTCATTGTCCGCCCTTGCAGTCGTGACTTGCGTACCGACGAGAACACCCGCCAGCACCGCGATGAATGCCTTCATGGTCCCTCCTTTGATCGTTTTCAATGGGTCTCTCCGGGATCGTTTTCTTTCCCGCACGATTTCGCGCTGCGCGCGATTCGGCTCGCGCAACGATGGATTCATTTTGCCAGAGACCGCCGCCCCGAAACAGGCTCGGCTTACGGATCACATGGAAGAATCCGGACAGCCATGCTGCACCGCACGGTCGACTCCGCACGAGCGGGCTCGACTGCTCAGAGTTCCTTGCCGATCTTCCTGTCGAGGGAGAGCGCGCCGCCGCCGCGCCACCAGATCGCGAGCATCACCAGGCCCCACAAGAGCGTGAATTCGTAGCCGCGGTTGAGCCAGGAGAAGCCGTTGGGCAGGTAGTGGGCGAAGGTGATGACCGCCATCTCGATGGTGACCGCGGCCGCGAAGAACCGCGTGAACAGCCCGGCGGCGATCGCGATGCCGCCGAAGAACTCGACCAGGATGAGCAGATAGATGAGCGGGACCGGGTTCTCGTAGCCCATCTTCACGAACGCCGGCGCCATCGCCTCGGCGCCGCGGGAGATCTTGCCCCAGCCGTGCACCGCGAGGATCAGGCCTGCCGAGCAGCGGATCAGGAGCCACGACAGGGGCTCGAGGGACACGTAGAGCGGCTTGAGCGCCGGAAACAGCAGTTTCGTCTCGCGATCGGATTCGAACATGGGTTCCTCCTCTGGGTTGCCGCTCTTGGACGGCGGGCGCAGCGCAAGCCGGCTCAGGTTAGAGAAGGGTTCGGCGCGCGTCAAGCCTGCGGCGGATCCTCGGCCCCCGCGCCGGGAGGTGGCCGGCGCAGGCGCCCCGGGGAGGCCGGGACGCGCCGCCGGAACCCGCGTCAGCCGTCGTGCGCTTCGCGCGCGATATGACGGCGAAGCTCGCGGTAACCGGCTTCGTCCTGGTTCCCGAACAGCGGGTCGCGCCCGCCCGGGGCGGCGGAATCGACCTCCCGCCAGTCCTGCGGGCTCATGAGCTGCCTGGCGCGCGGCAGGACATCTTCCTCTTCGGAGGCGAGGTGGTGGCGGTAGTAGACCAGGTACATCGCCGCGACCGCCTCGACCGAGGCGCGCGTGATCAGGGTGTCGGATGCCGCTTCGTTCAGCGTCTTCAGGAACTCCTCGCCCGCCGTGGCGATCACGCGGTGTTCCTGGCGCAGGCGCTCGAGGGGAATGGTCAGCGTGGGATCGTGCGCGATGAGAATTTCGAAGGCCCTGTCTTCGCGCGGGTGGTGGTGGCGATCCGGGAAATGCCGCAGATAGGTGACGATGTCCACCATCAGGTCGTAGTTCGGTTGCCCGCCGTCATGGAAAATGTCGACCTCCTTCTCCAGGATGCCGAGCAACCGCAAGAAGACGGCGTGCTCGGCGTGCCAGCGGGAAACGGGATCGGTCATTTCAGCGCTCGTCCGAACTTCAATTTGCCCAAGACCGCGGCCCGCGGCTTGATCTAGATCAAAGGGCGGTCGCCGCAAGGGCGCGGCGTCGGGCAGAATAGGCCATGCGCAAGCCTGCCCACGCCGTCCCCGAAGGCGAGATCGAGATCACCGCGATCCGCGCCCAGGGAGCGGGCGGCCAGAACGTCAACAAGGTGTCCTCGGCCGTGCACCTGCGCTTCGACATCGGTGCCTCCTCGCTTCCCGAACCCGTGAAGTCGCGGCTGCTCGGCGCGCGCGATCAGCGCGTCTCCCGGGACGGCGTGCTGGTGATCAAGGCGCAGCAGCACCGCAGCCTGGAGCGCAATCGCGAGGAGGCGCTGGCGCGGCTGCACGCGCTCATCGCGCGGGCGGCGACCGTCCCGCGCCCGCGCAAACCGACCCGGCCGACGCGCAGCGCGCGGCGAAAGCGCATCGAGAGCAAGACGCGGCGCGGACAGGTCAAGCGTCTGCGCGCCAGGGTCGTTCCCGCCGCGGAGTAGCGCGAAATTCGAGTCGGTCGCATCCGGCGAGGGGCAAATCTATCCCCAAAATCTGTTGATAGCCTGTGAATAGCCGGCGGATCCGTGCGCGGAAATGCGCGTGGATCGGGGTGTTTCAACAGATTGATCAATTAATGTGCACGCGCTCGAACGGCCGGGAAAGAAAAAGCCGGAACCGGGGCAGCCCGGGTCCGGCCCTCGCCGAACGGTCAAAACAGACCCTTGTGCGCCGCAGCGGCGGCGGGATCGAAGCGGCGCCTGCCGGTCCTACTGATGCTCGAGCTGCTCCTGCCGCTGCAGCCACTCGGCTTCGAGCTGTGCCAGCTCGCGCGCGACGTAAGCCTGGTCGACGATCAGCGCCTTCAGGGTTTCCCGCTTCTCCTCGCCGTAGATCGCCGGGTCGGCGAGCTGCGCGTCGATCGCGGATTTCTGCGCGTTGAGCTTCGCCATCTGCTCTTCGAGCCGCTTGATGCGCGACTCGATCGGTTTTCGCGCGGTGGACTGGCGCCGACGCTCCTCGGCTTCCCTGCGCTTCCGCCCGCGCGGGTCGATCGCCCGGGCGGCGGGCTTGGCGGGCGCGTCCTTTTTCGTTTCCGGCAGAGGTACGGATTCCTCCGCCGGCGCAAGCTTGGTCCTGAACAGCCACTCGCGGTAGTCCTCCAGGTCCCCGTCGAAGGGCGCGAGGCGCCCGTCAGCGACGATCAGGAACTGGTCGGTGGTCGCGCGCAGAAGATGCCGGTCGTGGGAAACGAGCACCAGCGTCCCCTCGAACTGCGCGAGCGCCACCGTCAGCGCTTCGCGCGTCTCCAGGTCGAGGTGGTTGGTCGGCTCGTCGAGCAGGAGCAGGTTGGGGCGCTGCCATACGATCAGCGCGAGCGCGAGCCGCGCCTTCTCGCCGCCGGAGAAGGTCGCGATGGAGGTGGTCGCCATGTCGCCGGGAAAATTGAAGCTCCCCAGATAATTGCGCAGGTCCTGCTCGCGGGCCGCTTTCCCGTCCGGGGATGCGATGCGCGCGAGATGCCACAGCGGCGATTCGTCGTGGCGCAGCATCTCCACCTGCTGCTGCGCGAAGTAGCCGACGGCCAGTCCCTTGTTGAAGATCGCCTTGCCCGCGAGCGGCGCCAGCTCGCCGGCGATGGTCTTGATCAGCGTCGACTTGCCCGCCCCGTTGATGCCGAGCAGCCCGTAGCGCTCGCCGTTGCGCAGCGAGAAGCTGACGCCGTCCAGGACCCGCTTGTCCGGGCCGCCTTCGATGCGGTAGCCGGCGGCGACCTCCTCCAGCACCAGCAGCGGCTCGGGCGCCTTGAGCGGCTCGCGGAACTCGAACGAGAAGGGCGCGGAGACGTGCAAGGGGGCGAGCTCCTCCATTTTCGCCAGCATCTTCATGCGGCTCTGCGCCTGCTTCGCCTTGGTCGCCTTGGCGCGAAAGCGGTTGATGAACGATTCCAGGTGTTCGCGCTCGCGCTGCTGCTTTTCGTACTGCGCCGAGGCGAGCACCACCGCCGCCGCGCGCTGGCGCTCGAAGCTCGAATAGTTGCCCGAATAGCGCTTGAGTTTCCTTGCGTCGATATGCACCACGACGTCCACCACGCCGTCGAGAAAATCGCGGTCGTGCGACACGATGAGGAGCGTGCCGGAGTAGCGCTTCAGCCAGTCCTCCAGCCACAGGATGGCATCGAGATCGAGGTGGTTGGTCGGCTCGTCGAGCAGCAGCAGGTCCGAGGGGCACATCAGCGCCTGCGCGAGGTTGAGCCGCATGCGCCAGCCGCCGGAGAAGCTCGCCACCGGCTGGCCCATCTGCTCGTGCGTGAATCCGAGGCCGTGCAGCAGCTGCTCGGCGCGCGGGCGCACCGTGTAGGCGTCGGCGTCCAGCATCGCGGCGTGCAGCTCACCGATCCGGTGGCCGCTCTCCTCGGTATCATCCCCCGCTTCGACTTCGGCGAGCGCGGTTTCGAGCGCTCGCAAGGTAGTGTCGCCGTCGATCGCGTATTCGAGCGCGGGACGATCGAGCGCGGGCGTCTCCTGCGCGACGTACGCGACGCGCCAGCGCGCCGGGTAGTCGACCTCGCCCTGATCGGCGTGCAGTTCCCCGCGAAGGAGCGCGAACAGGCTCGACTTGCCCGAGCCGTTGGCGCCGATCAGGCCGATCTTGTCGCCCGGGTTGAGCGCGGCGTCGGCGCCTTCGAGCAGCGTCTTGGCGCCGCGGCGGAGCGTGAGACGGGAGAAGCGGATCATGTCGGGTCGATGTGCAAGGCGCGCATTGTACGCGCAAGGCCGGGGAGCACGACATGCGGCGGGCCGGCGACGCCAGGCATCCGCGCGACTCGAGCGCCCGATGCGTTACTCTACGCAACCTTCTTCGATCTTCCCGGCACCCCGGGTTGAAGTCCTCACCGGAATCCCGGCAATGCCTCTCCTCCAGCTTTCGCAGGTGTCCCTCGCTTACGGCCATGTGCCGCTGCTCGATCGTGTCGATCTGGTCGTCGAGCCCGGCGAGCGCATCGGCCTGATCGGGCGCAACGGCAGCGGCAAGTCCAGCCTGCTGAAGATCATCGAGGGCCTCGCCGCGGCCGACGACGGCAAGGTCTGGCGCGCGCCGCAGAGGAAGCTCGCGAGTGTTGCGCAGGAGCCGGCGTTCCGGCCCGGGCAAAGCGTGTTCGAGGCCGTGGCCGAGGGCCTGGGCCGGGGCACGAAGCTGCTGCTCGACTATCACGCCGCGACCCACGCGCTCGCTGCGCATGGACATCACGCCGCTGACGACGCCGCGCTGATGCAGCGGGTGCAGCACCTGCAGGAGGCGCTCGACGCGAGCGACGGCTGGAGCCTCCAGCACAAGATCGAAGCCACCTTGAGCCGCCTGCAGCTCTCCGCGGACGAGCCGGTGGCGGCGCTCTCGGGCGGACTCAGGAAGCGCGTCGCCCTGGCGCGCGCCCTGGTCCTGGCGCCCGATCTGCTGCTGCTCGACGAACCGACCAATCATCTCGATTTCACCGCGATCGAATGGCTGGAGGAAACGCTGCGCTCCTTCCCGGGGAGCGTGCTGATCGTCACCCACGACCGGCGCTTTCTCGACGCGGTCGCGCAGCGCATCATCGAGCTCGACCGCGGGCATTTGAGCGCGTATCCGGGCAACTACAGCGCTTATCAATTGCAGAAGGCGGAGGCGCTCGAGACCGAAGCGGTGCATCAGCGCAAGTTCGACAAGGTGCTCGCGCAGGAGGAAGTGTGGATTCGCAAGGGTATCGAGGCGCGCCGCACCCGAAACGAAGGCCGGGTGCGGCGCCTGGAAGCCCTGCGCCTGGAGCGCGCCGCCCGGCGCGAGCGTGTGGGCGCGGTGTCGCTGGGGCTCGCCGAAGGCGAGCGCTCGGGCCGTCTGGTCGCGCACCTCGAGGGCGTCAGCAAGGCCTACCCGGGGCAGGGCGGCGACAAGCGCGTGGTAGAGGAGTTTTCCTGTCGCCTCCTGCGCGGCGACAAGGTCGGATTGATCGGACCGAACGGCAGCGGCAAGACCACGCTGTTGAAGCTGATCCTCGGCGAAATGCCCCCGGACTCCGGCAAGGTGCACCGCGGAACGAAACTGAGCGTCGCCTACTTCGACCAGTTGCGCGAGACCCTGGACGAGGAAGCGACCCTCGGGGCCAGCGTCAGCCAGGGGAGCGATTTCGTCGAAGTGAACGGGGTGAGAAAGCACGTGATCGGCTATCTCGGGGATTTTCTCTTTCCGCCGGAGCGGGTGCGCGCGCCGGTGAAGTCGCTCTCCGGAGGCGAGCGCAACCGCCTGCTGCTGGCGCGCCTGTTCAGCCGGCCGGCCAACGTGCTGGTGCTGGACGAACCGACCAACGATCTGGACATCGAGACCCTCGAGCTTCTGGAGGCGCTGCTGCAGGAGTACGCGGGCACGCTGTTCCTGGTGAGCCACGACCGGCAGTTCCTCGACAACGTCGTGACCCAGACGATCGCGAGCGAAGGGGGAGGAAAGTGGAAGGAATACGCCGGCGGCTACAGCGACTGGCAGCGCGCGAGGTCTAAGACCACGGCGCCCGTGCCTTCGAAACAGAACAATGGAGTTCTTGCGTCCCGCGCACAGGCCAAGCGCGCGCAAGGCAAGGGCAAGCTCGGCTACAAGGAAGAGCGCGAGCTCGCCGAATTGCCGGGCAGGCTCGAAGCGCTGGAACGGGAGCAGGCGCAGATCACGGCCCGGCTCGCCGACCCCGCGCTGTATCGCGACCGGCCGGGCGAAGTGAAGCCGCTGCAGGCGCGCCAGGCCGCGATCGAGGAGGGATTGACGCGGGCGCTCGAGCGCTGGGAGGAGCTGGAGGCGAAGAAACGGGGTGCGGGCTGAACCCACCAGAAGCGAGCGAGGGTGGGCTGAGAGAGCCAAAAGAGCGCGGCACGATAGTGGTAGGATTGCGCAGTTAGGCTTGACGATACAAAGGACTCAGCGATGCGCCGGGAATCACTCGATAGCTACTATTTCCTCGCAGACCTCCCAGGCGCCGATAACACTCCCGAAGCCCTGAAGCGATATCGGGAAATCAACGCGATTCTCCGGACCGTGCCTTGGCCCGCACCGTTCGATGCGACAACCCACAAGATTCATTTGGGCGATGCTAGGGATCTTTCGTGGATCCCAGATGCGAGCGTCCATTTGATTGTTACCTCTCCGCCCTATTGGACACTCAAAGAGTATAGGAACCACGAGGGTCAGCTTGGTCATGTTGAAGACTATGAAATGTTCTTGGGCGAATTGGACAAAGCCTGGCAGGAGTGCGCCCGCATACTCGTGCCGGGTGGGCGGATTTGTTGTGTGGTCGGTGATGTGTGCCTGCCCCGGCGTAGAACAGGTCGCCATCAGGTAATCCCGCTTCATGCGGATATTCAGGTGCGTGCCCGCCGTATCGGTTTGGATTGTCTTTCGCCTATCTACTGGAACAAGATCGCAAATGGCGTGACGGAAGCCGCCGGTAACGGGGCGGGTTTCTACGGAAAACCCTACCAGCCCGGCGCGATCGTAAAGAACGACGTCGAATATATCTTGTTCCTTCGGAAGGGTGGCGAATACAGAAAGCCGATGCCCATTCAGAAGGCCCTCTCGATGCTGACCAAGGAAGAAATGCAGCATTGGTGGCAGCCGATCTGGACTGATATCCGAGGAGCGTCGACACGTAGCGGACATCCCGCCCCATTCCCAGTCGCTCTCGCGGAACGCCTAATCCGGATGTTTTCCTTTGCGGGCGATACGGTGCTGGATCCTTTTGCCGGGACCTGCGCGACTGCTGTGGCGGCATATCAGGCCGGAAGAAATTCGATCAGCAATGAAATCGATCCGACCTATATTCAAATGGGTTTGAAGAATCTGGAAAGCGCGTCCAATGACCGTCCCCTCTTTGGTTCGGCTTACGGTCACATCGTCGTCGATTGGGCCGCTAGCAAGACAAAGAAGGCGAAGTACGCCCGAGGGAGAAGAAAGTGGCGTACAAGCTCCTAGAAGAATTCCGAAGACTATTCGAAGGCACCAAATACAATCATCGGAATTCGACGCTCGGTGATCATGTTGCCGCTTTCCTGCTTGAAGACCTCTACGATTTAGGACGATCCCCTAAGTACCAGTCTGCGGTTTTTTCCCGCGACCGAGTGCTCAATACCAAGAATGTCGCAGTCGGGAAACAATCTCGCAGAGGAGACGGCACGTTCGGGGTAAGGGTGCCGCACATTCTTGCTGTCACCATTCCCGACCATACAGTTGCTCTGGGCGAAGTCGCGACTATCGAAATAGGCACCGAGGTCAAGATTCTGGCTAAAGCAATGATCAAGCAGATCGATCGCGTCTGCACGGACATGCTTAACCAGGTTTCGGAATTCAAGAAACACGGAGGCAATCCGATCTGCGTTGGCATTGTCGGAATCAACGGGGCCAAGGCCTACACGAGCTACGAGGGGAGGAAGTCCTGGCCTACGGATGGCAGAAGACATAAACATCCAGCGCAGGAAGCCGACGAAGCGGAGAAGCGGTTGATGTCCCGTGTTCAACTGCACTTTGACGAATTCATCACACTCCGCTTTCGGGCGCCGAACACGCGGCCTTACGACTTTGCGTGGGTTGAGAAGACGCAGACCGAGAAAGAATATGCTGCGGCCTTAGTTCGGATCTCGCGGGAGTATGAGACTCGCTTCTAGCGGGGCGTGTGACGTCAGCCGAGCGCCCCCCGCCGTCACGCCGCCCGCAGTGCCAGTAGCTCCCGCCGCGCGCGATGCAGCAGCAGGAGCGCGATCGCGGTCGTGACCAGACTCCAGGCGATGCCGTTGACGAAGGCGGCGCGGTAGGAGCCGGTCGCATCGAAGATCCAGCCGGGCATCCAGCCGCCGAGCGCCATGCCGGCGAGGGTCGCCATCAGGACCGTGCCGGTGCGCACACCGGCTTCGCGAGGCGGGAAATACTCGCGCACGATGAGCGGATAGGAGGGCACCAGTCCTCCCTGGAACAGGCCGAAGAGCGCGGAGACGACGTACAGCCCGGCGAGGCCGTCGAAGGGCAGGAACAGCGCGAGCGCGCTCGCCTGCAGCGTCGCGCCCAGCAGCAGCGTGCGCAGGCCGCCGATGCGATCGGCGATCCACCCCGAGAGCAGGCGGCTGACGATGCCGAAACCGAGCATGAGCGAGAGCATCTCCGCGCCGCGCGCGGCGGGATAGCCCAGATCGCCGCAGTAGGCGACCATGTGCACCTGCGGCATCGACATCGCCACGCAGCAGGCGACGCCCGCCACGCACAAGAGCGCTTGCAGCGCGTCGCGGGAAAATCCGAGCGGGCGCTCGGCGCCCGGCGCGGCGCGGCGCGCACCCGGGGCGAGCTCCGCGATCGCGGGCGGCTTTCGCCTGAACGCCAGCGCGAGCAGCGGCATCGCCAGCAGGCAGAACGCTCCGGTACCAAGGTAGGTCGCGCGCCAGCCGGCGCCATCGATGAAGTGCTGCATCAGCGGTGGCCACACGGTGCCCGCGAGATAGTTGCCGCTCATCACGATCACCACCGCGATTCCGCGCCGGCGCGTGAACCACAGCGAGACGTCGGCGATCAGCGGCACCATGCTGGCGGAGACGCCGAGAAAACCGATCAACAGCCCTTGCGCGAGATTGAACTGGAGCAGACTCCCGGCCGACCCTGCCGCGATGAAGCCCAGGCCCAGCGACGGCGCGCCGATCAGTATCGGCACGATCACGCCGAAGCGGTCCGAGAGTTTCCCCATCAGGATGCCGCCCAGGCCGAAGCCGATCATCGTCAGCGTGTAAGGCAGCGACGCCTCCGAGCGCGCGACGCCGAACTCGGCCTGCAGGGGCGGCAGCACCACCGCCATCGAGTACATTCCCGCGCCGCCGATCGTCATCAGCGCAAGGGCCGCGCCGAGGCGCGCCCAGGCGTAGCCGGACTCCGCGGCGCCGGATTCGTGGAAAATTTCGGTCACGGCGCAGGATAGCAGCCCGCCTCCCCGCGAGTGCGGCGGCTCCTGTATGCTCATTCCCCGAGGCAATACGAAAACTCCGCCATGCCCATCAGGAAGATACTCATCGTCGACGATTCGGCCACCAACCGCCATGTGCTCTTCGAGATGCTGGCGAGGCACGGCTACCGGTGCAGCCTCGCGGAGTCCGGCAAGGAAGCGATCGAAAAGGCGAAAACCGAAAAACCCGACATGATCCTGATGGACGTCGTCATGCCGGACATGGACGGGTACCAGGCGACGCGCGCGATCACGCGCGACGAGGCGACCAAGCACATTCCCGTGATCCTGTGCACGAGCAAGGACCAGGAGACCGACCGGCTGTGGGGCCTGCGCCAGGGCGCGAAGAATTACGTGGTGAAGCCGGTCGACGAGGAGGATCTCCTCGAGAAGATCACGGCTCTGCGCTAGCGGCCCGCGCGGGGCGTGACCCGGCTGGCAGCCCCCCGTCGTTGCGCAGGCACCGCGCCCGCGATGTTATGCTTGAAGCCGCATCCTTGAAATGGGGGAGCCGGTATGAGCGCCGAAAAGGCGAGCGACGAGGTAATCGACGCGATTGCCTACATCGAAATGCAGCGGCAGGATATGGAGAAACAATCCAATCCGGGAGCGGCGTGCAATCTGGCGCTTCGCAAGTTGCAGGAAGTTCTTCAGCAGGAACAGCAGGCCGCGCAGCAGGAGGCTCCGGACGCGCGGCATTCCGCGAACGTCGAGGCCCTGGAAAACGAGATCCGGAGGGTGAAGCAGATGCTGGGCGGCGCGGGCCGCAATTCAAAGCCCGGGGGTCCGCGCCCCGGCGGACTGCAGCCTCAGCACCGGGACAAGGGGCATCGCCAGGCGCGGAACCGCGGACGCAGGACCCAGGGCCGGCCGGGCGGCCGCTAGCCGGCCGCGAGCGGGCTCAAAAGGCGCGCCGGTAACCGAGCCAGAGGAAAGTGCCGCCGGCGTTGATTTTTCCGGAAACCACGTCCCCGAAATCGGCGCGGAGCCTGAGATAGCGCAGCTCGGCCATCACCATATCCTTCGGGGTGATGTGGAAATCGGCGCCCGCGAGCGCATGGATGCCGAGATCGCTGGAGCGCCGCGTGACCCTGGGCCCGGTGTCGCTGCAATTCTGCGTGCATCCCGGGGACTCGCTGGTCGTTACGAATGCGCTCCGGTAGGCGCCGAGCCCGCCGCCGAAGTAGGGCGAAAATCGGCCGGCGTCGAAAGTGTATTTTGCGGTGGCGGCCAATCCCAGCGTCGCGATGCCCGACTCGAGCGTGCCCGGCACAAACGTCCCCGCCGGAGGCTGCCCGCCCGGAGGCGTGTCGATATCGCGGGCTCCCAGCAGGACGTTGGCCTCCAGCGAGAGGCTGGGCGCAGCGCGGTATCCGCCGCCGGCCATGAAGGCGAGGCCGGTGTTCTCTCCCTGAAGCTGGCTGCTCTTCTGCGGAAAGAACGCGCCCAGGCCGGCGAAGGCGTAGAACGTGCCCGCGTGGGTCGGCGCGGGGTCGCTCTGTGCGAGGGCCTGCGGCGCGCTCGACATGCCCAGGGCGAACAGCATCGCGGTTGCCGACGGCGCGCCGTGCCTGCGCGCGACGGCGCGGGTCCGGTCGCGGCGATTCCAGGGCGGGATGGGCATGCTGGCTCCTGCAAGGTTGATCGGTGGTGCCTTCGCTCCACGGCGCGCCTGCTATTGTATCCTCGTCACGCCGAAGGTCGATGCCGAGGAAACCGGGAACCGTCCGCGGCTTTCGTTCCCCGCATGCAATGACGCTCCATCGAGCAGCGGCGATGGGGAGACTCGACGCCCCGCTCGCTAGTGCGCGAGCGCTTTTTTCGTCAATCGGTCGATGGTCCCGACCAATTCATCCAGCGTGTGCAGCTTGTTCAGCACCTGCCGCACGCCGAGCGCGCGCGCCATTCTCCGCAGTTCGTCGTCGACGTAGCCGGAAATCACGACCACGGGCAGATCGGGCCGGATGCGGGCGATCTCCCGCGCGACGTCCAGTCCCGACAACCCCGGCAACTTGTAGTCGGTCAGGACCAGATCGTACGCCCGGGGTGCGGCGCGCACCGCATCGAGAGCCGCCTCGGGCACCGTGTAGCTGCTCACGCGGAAACCGTGCCGCGGGAGCGAGCGCTCCATGGCGCGAGCCAGCTCCAGGTTGTCGTCCAGGAAAAGCACGTGGCGGCCCTCGCCCTGGGTGCGAACCGCCGCCGGCTGCGCGCGACGCCGCTCCGAGCGCCCTGGCGTCGCCGGAAGATAGATGTGAAAGATCGTTCCTCTTCCGGGCTCGCTTTCCACTTCGATGGTGCCCGCGTGGGCCTGGACGATCCCGTGCACGATCGCCAGTCCGAGACCGGTTCCTTCGCCGACGGGTTTGGTGCTGAAGAACGGCTCGAACAGGCGCTCCCGGATCACCGGTTCGATCCCGGTCCCGGAATCCGATACCGACAAGTGCGCGTATTCGCCCGGCCGGAGACCGGACGCAAGGTGGAGGGCTTTCTCGTCCAGCGCGATGCCGGATACGCCGATGACGATTCGACCGGAGTCACCGGGAATGGCCTGCCAGGCGTTGGTGCACAGGTTGACGAGCAGTTGGTGGATTTGCGTGGCATCGGCCAGGACGGGCGGCGCGTCGGGACCGATTTCCACGTCCAGCTCGATCTTGGGGGGCAGGGCGGCGCGCAGCAATCTGGCGGCCTCGCGCGCGATCTCGCCCAGCTCGAGGCGCTGCCGCTGCCGCGCCTCGGGGCGCGCAAACGCAAGGATCCGCTGGACGAAGTCCTTCGCGCGCCGCCCGGCCCGGTCGATTTCCTCGATGCTCTCACGCACCGGGTGCTCCGGGCCGACGTCCATGCGGGCGAGCTCCACGTTGGCGAGAATGGAGCGGAGGGCGTTGTTGAACTCGTGCGCGATGCCCGTCGCGAGGGTGCCGATCGCCTGCAACTTCTGCGCCTGGCGCAGCTGCGCTTCCAGCGTGCGCCGCTGCTCATCGGCCTGCCTGCGCTGCACGAACTGGCCGATCTGGGCGCCGACCGCCGAGATGGCCTCCAGCAGCAGCTGCTCCGGCTCCCGGGCCTTGCGGCTTGCAAAATTGAGCATGCCGATGGCCTTTCCGTCGGAAACGATCGGGAAAACGAACGCGCCGTGGATGCCGATTTCGCGCGACCCGATCTTGGCCGGCCCCCTGGACGCACGCGCATCCCTGCAGACATCGGTTGCCCACAATGGCCGCAGCGTCTGCCACGCCAGGCCCGACAGACCGACGCCCGGGCGGTAGACCATATCGCGGGAGAGCGCGAGAAAGCGCTGCAAAGCGGCATCGGGCAGGCTCCAGCCGTCGACGAAGCGCAAGATGCCCGCCTGCTCATCGACGCGAAAGTAGCGGCCGCACTCCCAGCCTTCGGTCCGGCACACGGCGCGGATTACCGATTGAAGGCCCGCCTGGATGCTGCATGCCTCGGCGAGGCTGCGGGTTACCGCGTGCTCCAGCTCGCGCAGTTCCTCCGCGCGTCTGCGTGCGGTGATATTTCGGGCGATCCCGCGATAGCCGCTGAACACGCCGGAGGCGTCGAACGTGGGCTCGCCGCTGACCCGGATCCAGATCTTGCGCCCGGTCGCGTCGTGGCGGCACAGCTCCAGGTCGCGGAACGGCCGCCGCGCGTCGAGCAGCGCGCGGTGCGCCGCCCAGTCGGCTTCGGTCATGTTGACGTAATCGGTCTCCCAGCGCGTCTTGCCGAGAAGGCTCTCGGTGCGTCCCGGCTCGAATTCCTTCGAAGTGCTGCCCGAAAACGAAGTGAAGCGCAGCCGCTCGTCCTGCTCCCAATAGATGTCCGCGGACAGCGCCGACAGACTGCGAAAGCGCGTCTCGCTGTCGCGAAGCTGCGCGATGCTCGGGTCTTCAAAGCGCCCCATCCCCATCCGGCCGCCCCTGCCTGGTTTGAATGCTCTGCCCGCGGGAGGCCATTCTAAACCGACGACCGAAACCGGGGACAGACCACGGTTTTGAGTAGTGGTCTGTCCCCGGTTTCCTCCCGGTTTCCTAGAGCTCCCAGGGATAGCCGATGAAGATCGCGGTGCTCGGTCCCTCCTTGCCGCCCGCCAGGTCGGCGCGCAGGACCACGCCGGAGGCGGTGACGATGCGCAACCCGACGCCGTAGGAGTCGCGCATATTGTTCCGGACGTAGAGGTCGCTGCGCGTGTCGGAGGTGACCCCGGTCTCGGCGAAGAAGGCGAGCTGGATGGAGGTACGCACGCCTTTCATGACGAAGATGTCGAAAGGTGTTCTCTCGTCGGTGAGATTCCAGCGGTATTCGGCGCCGAAGAAAAGCGTGTGCGCGCCCTTGAAGCGGCCCTGCGGATAGGAGCGCAGCCTGCTGAACCCCCCGAGCGAGGTCGCGGTGCCGAAGCGGTTGTTCGCGATCGTGGTGTCGATCACCTCGTTGCAGAATTGCTGCTGGGTGGGATCGGTCAGGGTCGCGCAGTCCAGGCCCAGCTGTTGCTGCAGCGCCGTCCGGTCGGTTTCTCCCTGGCGCGTGACGAACGCGTCGGAACGCAGCAGGTTGAGCGCCAGCGTATCGCGCCGCCTGAAAGGGATATAGGCGGTGGTGTTGTAGTCCATCACGAATTGATCCGGCCCGGAACCTTGCGGCGGCGACTGCGTGCGCGTGATGTCGAACCGGAAGCCGCGTCTCGGGTCGGTGTAGTCGTCGGTCAGGTCCAGCCGCGCCCCGAGGAGCGTGGTGTGGCCCCGGTTGCGGGCCGGGTCCTGCGCTTCGATGATGAGATTGCCGTCCTTGTCGCGGATGCTCTTCAGCCGCGATGCGCCCTGGTACCATGCCCCGTAGGTTTCAATGCGGCGGTCGAGAAACGTGGCGGTCAGCCGGCCTCCGTAGAAGGCGGTGTCGCCCGCCTCGATCAGGCGAAAGTCGTCCTTCGCGGTGTGCATGCCGCGCTGGGCGTAGCTCTGGAAAGCCGCTTTGCTCACCGCGCTGTAACCGAGATCGAGTATGAGAGTGCGGGGGACGAGGTGGATGTCTCCCACGCCGACCGCGCCTCCTTTCACATCGCCGGCGAAGGCGATGCCGTAGACGTCCGTGGGGGTGTCGGCAATGTTCAGCGCGCCCGCGACGAGGGAGAGGCCCGAGCCGATGCCCGGCAGCCGGTACGGGAAGGGGAACGCCGCGTAGCCGAAGTCCTTCGGGAACTGGTCGCGGCGGCGCTCGGGCGCGGCGAGGTCGGTCAGGGACAGCTCGAGGGCGGTGGCGGCGGGGGCGAGCGCCCACAGCACGCAGGCGGCGAGCACAGCTCGCCAGCCTTGGCGGCGGCGCATTCGCGCGGCGCCTGCATCCGTGGATGCCATTACTCGACAGTGTACAGCGACCCGGCGCGAGTCCGCGGGAGCGCTTTGCCGCGCCGACTGATTCGGGTTACAGTGCGTTCGCTGCAGGCGGGCTGGAATACGGGTCCGCCATGCCAACGCAAAGGAGGAACCACCATGGCACACAGCAATCCTTCACGAATTCACCGCGTGGCCGCCGCCGGTGCCTTCCTGGCGCTCGCGGCCGCCTGCGGATCCGCCTCGGCGCAGAAGCTCACCCTCGGCGTCCCGGGGATCCCGCCGGTGTTCGCCGGAACCATCGCCTACGTCGCCGAGAACGAGGGCTTCTTCAAGAAGTACGGCGTCGACGTCACGGTGCGTGCCTTCGAAACCGGAGCAGCCGCTTCGCGCGCGGTCGCCTCGGGCGAGATCGCAGCCTCGTGGTCGCCCACGCCGCTCGTGGTGAACCAGATTTCGAACGCGAACGTGAAGCTGGTCGGTATCTACGGCATGGAGAATCCCGACTGGCTGATCGGCTCGACCGACCCGAACGCCAGCTGCGACACGATCAAGGGCCAGGCGGTCGGGGTCGACTCCCTGGGCGGAGCGAGATCGATCGCGTTGCGCACCATGCTGGTCGGCTGCAAGCTCAAGCCCGAGGACGTGCAGCAGGTTCCGCTGAGCTCCAACGTCGGCACGGCGATGGTGGCCGGCCAGCTGACGTACGGCGTATTGCACATCGACGACGTCCCGGTGATCGAGGCCGAGAGAAAGAAACCGCTGAAGACCATCCTCACCCAGAAGCAGATTCGCCCCGTCGATCATTACCTGCTGCTCACCGTTCACCAGGACAGGCTCGCAAAGGACCGGGACGCCTTCGTGGGCATGGTGGCGGGACTGATCGAGGCCGAGCGCTTCATGCGCAATCCGGCGAACCGCGCCAGGGTGGCCGAGCACGCCAAGCCGACCGGCCGCAGCGGCGAGATCGCCGCCAACGCGCTCAAGGCCTACGTCGACATGGAGTTCTGGCCGCACGACAAGGACGGTCTCGGGAGGAAGAATCTCGAGCTCGTGGGGCAGATCCAGAAGAAAGTCGGCAACATCAAGGGCGACAAGATGCCCGCGACCTACACCCGCATCGTCGATACGACCGTGTGGCGCGACGCCTTCGCGAGGGTCAACAAGAAGTAGGCCGGTCCGACGAAGGTGGCGATGCTCACCGGCGCGCGCTGGCGTCGCTACGCGACCATCGCGCTGAGCCTCGCCGCGGGCGCGGCGGTCTGGGAGGTCTCCGCGCTTTTCACCACGCAGGCGTTCTGGGCGCCGCTCTCCGGGACGCTGCAGAGTCTTGCCGAGACGGCGGAGAGCGGCGAGCTCGCCTCCCAGGCGGCGAGTTCGCTCGAGCTCTACGCCACCGGTCTCGCGCTCGCCCTGCTCGCCGGCGCGCCGCTCGGCCTGCTGATGGCGCGCATGCGACGCGTCCGGGTGGCGCTCGAGACCTACAT
>JBATEB010000150.1:0-1544 GCA_049663805.1 Burkholderiales bacterium
GGAAGATCTACGGGCCGCAGCCGGGCATTATCGAGAGCGCGGTGGTCCCGCCTGCCCCTACGGATACAACACCTCCACATTCTCCGGCTTCAACCACTCCCGAAGCGACGTCATCAACGCCTCATCCAGATTGACCCGCCAGCTCTCCCCCAGCTGCATCTCGACGCTCGCTCCTCCGTTGCGGTAGCACACCGCCACCGGACAAGTCCCGTTGCGATACGGCTCCAGCAAACTTTTCAACTTCGCCGACGCCGCCCCCCCGGCGGTCGATGCCTCGCCGTTCATCGACAGCCTCACCCCCCGCGCGAACCGGCTGCGCGCGCCGGCGACGTCGTAGATCTTCTCCGCGGTGATGCGGGTGAACACCGCTTCGCCCTCCTCGCCCACCGAGCGCCGCACGCTCCGCACCTTGGCCTCGACCACGACCACCGCGTCCTCCTTCAGGAGCTCCCGGTACTGGTCGAACACCTCGTTGTATACAGTGAGTTCCTGGGTGGCGGTGCCGTCCGACAGGTTGACGATCACCATGCGGCCCTGCTGGGTCCGCTGGAAGCGTATCGACTCGACCACGCCGGCCACGAGCTGGGTGCGCTGCCCTTCGGATTCCGCCGAAGCCGCGAGGCTCTTCAGGTTCGAGCGCACGAAGCGCCCGATCTCGGCGCGCACCGCGCTGAACGGGTGCCCCGAGAGGTAGAACCCGAGCGCGGTCTTCTCCTCGCGCAGGCGCTCGGCTTCGGTCCAGCGCGGCGCGGGGACGAGCGCGGGCTTCTCCTGCGCGCCGCCCTCGCCGTCGAACAGGCTCGTCTGTTTGGCGTTGCGCTCGGCCTGCTCGGCCGTTTCCAGCGCGACCCCCACCGAGGCGAGGAAGCTCGAGCGCGACGCATGGCCGCCCGCGTCGAGGCAGTCGAAGGCGCCGGCGCGCACCAGCGCCTCGACCGTGCGCCGGTTGACCGCGCGCTTGTCCACGCGCGCGCAGAAATCGAAGAGATCCCGGAACGGGCCGTCCCTGCGCGCGGCGAGGACCGCCGCGACCGCCGATTCGCCCGTGCCTTTCACCGCGCCCAGCCCGTAGCGGATCGTCTTCGCGTCCACCGGGACGAAGCGGTACTCGCCCGAGTTGATGTCGGGCGGCAGGACCTCGAGGCCGTTGGCGAGCGCGTCTTCGTGGAACTGGTGCACCTTGTCGGTGTCGTCCATCACCGCCGAGAGGTTGGCCGCCATGAAGGCGGACGGATGATGCGCCTTGAGATACGCCGTCTGGTAGGCGATCAGCGCGTAGGCCGCGGCATGCGACTTGTTGAAGCCGTAACCCGCGAACTTCTCCATCAGATCGAACAGCAGTATCGCCTTGGCGCGCGGCAGGTGGTTCTTCTCGGCGCCGGCGACGAACACGTCGCGCTGCTGCGCCATCTCTTTCGCGTCCTTCTTGCCCATCGCGCGCCGCAGCAGGTCGGCGCTGCCCAGGGAATACCCGCCGATGACCTGCGCGATCTGCATCACCTGCTCCTGGTACACCATGATCCCGTAGGTGGGTTTCAGGATGG
>JBATEB010000151.1:0-1960 GCA_049663805.1 Burkholderiales bacterium
GGGAATTGAAGCCAAAATGGTTGATACCGCGGATCTGGATCTCCTGCCCGCTCGCATCGAATACCTTCCCCGACTGCACGAAGTACCCGGCTGCCGTCGGGTTCGCGGTCGCCGGCGGGGGGAGGTCGGTCGGGGGGGATTCCGCGGTACCGCCGGTAACGCCATAGCCGCTCCCGCTCCCGCTACAGGCCGCGAGCATGAACAGGAATGCAATTCCGGCGATCGCCTGAAGCATTCGAGACACAAGACTACCGTTGAGAAAAGCCTTCATTGGAAACCTCACTGTGATTGCGGATTGCGTCGATCCTTTGCGGATCCTTTGCCCGTATTCACACTTCTGGGGTGCAATCACGTGGGGCGCAGGGGCTCGCTACCTAGCCCTCGTAGCGGGGTCTTCTGTGCGGTAGCCCTCATTATGAACCCGAACCACAGCTTTGGTTCGTTGTCTATGCGCCAGCGTACGCTGAAATGCGCACTAGTTCCGCTCGGGAGCGGCGATTACGCACAGGGTCTTGTTTACCTTGGACTCGTCGGCTGAAAGCTCGCGCCGTATTTGTCGGCGCGCAGCGACAACTGAAGTCCGCCGCGCGGGGAGAAAAGGGGTATTCCCCGAATCCGTCGTCGCGCGGCGACACTCGATCGGCCCGCGCGTGGAAAAGAGCTCGACACGCGGGCCGGGCCCTTTGAAGTCCTGCATGGAACCGTTCCGGCTGGCTCCCCGCAGAGGCCCTTCTCACGAAAGGTGAAACACCGGGATACTTGTGCGCACGCCTAAATGCACGCAGGTCGAACTAAGGCTCGCTTACTGAACCGTGAACCAGGTTGCCGCGAACGCCACGTAGGTCGGTTGAAAATTCCGATGGCGCTGCTCGTCGCGCCCGTAGGGATGGTCACCTGCACTTGCGTGTCGCCGATGACTCTCACAGGGACATTTCTCGCCGCACCCATCCACACCAGGTTCGAGCCGGTGAAACCGGACCCGTTTAGCGTAACGACCGTGCCCACCGGGCCGGAGCTGGGCGAGAAATTCGTGATGCCCTGTTGCGTTTGCTTCGGCGGCGTTCGTCAGGGAGCGAGCGCGGCACGGATTCCCTCCAGGAATTTCTGCGCGACCTTCGCATGCGCCGCTTCCGTCGGATGAATGCCGTCGTAGAGATCCGCGGTGGTCAGTACCGAGTTGACGTCGACAAAGCGCACCCGCTGGCCCGCCGCGGCCCGGGCATCCACATTGGCGCGAATGACGGCGTTGAGCTGCTGAGCGAGCACCGCGCGATCGATATTGTTGGGTTGAATGATCGCCGAAGACTGCGGCGGAATGGACGCCGCGAAGATCCAGGCATTGGGACGCGCCGTCCTGAGTTGCTCGATCAATGCGTTATGGCGCGCTCCGATCTGGTTCGCATTGTCTGCCGACCACCAAGCGGTGTCGTTGGTGCCGATCATGAGCAGAATGATGCCCGGTTGTGTCGATGCCGCCCAGGCGTTGACGCCGCCCGCGATGTCGCCAATGTTGAAACCGGGGTGCCCCTCGTGGTCTTTATCGGCGACGCGCGTCCATTGGTCGGACAGTGTGCCCACGTAATCGACGCCACAGTTGTTTTGCTGAAGTTCCGTATACAGATTGTTGCGATATCCGCCATTCACGCCCAGTGTGATCGAGTCACCCAAGGGCAGGATGCCGCTGCAGCTTTGAAGCTGAGCACCTCCCGGAACAGGAGTGGGCGCGGGGGCAGGCGCAGGCGACGTTGTTCGGTCTAGGAGCACGACATTGTCGATATAGAAAGTCAGGTTCGACGTGCTGTTGTTCTGAAATACGATCTTTCGGAACGCGATCCCATTGGGGTTCATGACCGAGAGCGGGATTTCGACGTGGTACCAGGTACCCGGCGCAAAAGACGGCACGTACGCCGATATCTTCGCGACCAGCCCGAATCCGAGATCCAGGCCCACCTGGAGCGAG
>JBATEB010000152.1:0-5183 GCA_049663805.1 Burkholderiales bacterium
GCGATCGCCGCGGCGATCGTGGCCCTCGCCGGCGTCGTCGGGGTGCATCGGTACAAGCGCAAGATGCTGCCCGGGCGCATGCGCGGGCTGGACGTCGGCCAGCCGGCCGCCTTCGAGTCCTGGGTGAACCAGGGCGCGGGCCACGCGCGCGTCAGGTATCGCGACGCGCTGTGGGACGCGCAGGTGGCGGACGGCGCCGCGGCCGAGCCGGGGGAGGTTCTCTACGTGGCGGCGGTCGATGGCAACACGCTCAAAGTTTCCAAGACACGGCCCGCCTGATCTCGCGCAGGCGGCGACAGAAGTCTCACGCTCCATGGGAGGCAGCATGCTGCTCAAGATCATCGGGGTCGTCGTCGCGACGATTCTCATCTACGGTTACCCGCCGCTTCACGCCCTCTGGATCCCCTTCGCCATCATCGCGCTCGCCGTGGTGTTCGTCATCGAGGGCGTGCGCGTGGTGCCGCAGCAGAGCGCCTGGGTCGTCGAGCGGCTGGGCAAATTCCACCAGGTGCTCGAGCCGGGTCTGAACGTCATCATCCCCTTCATCGACCGCGTCGCCTACCGGCACTCGTTGAAGGAGGTGCCGCTGGATGTCGCCGAGCAGGTGTGCATCACCAAGGACAACACCCAGCTCGCGGTCGACGGCCTCATCTACTATCAGGTGACCGATCCGCGCCTGGCCTCCTACGGGACTTCCGACTACGTCACCGCGATCGTTCAGCTCGCGCAGACGACGCTGCGCTCGGAGGTCGGCAAGATGGAGCTCGACCAGTCGCTGCAGAGCCGCGACGTGATCAACCGCTCGATCGTCGCGGTGCTCGACGAGGCCGGCCGCTCCTGGGGCGTGAAGGTGCTGCGCTACGAAGTGAAGAACCTGACCCCGCCCGAGGCGATCCTGCGCGCGATGCAGGCGCAGATCACGGCCGAGCGCGAGAAGCGCGCGCTGATCGCCAAGTCCGAGGGCGAGAAGCAGCAGGAGATCAACCTCGCCGAGGGCGAGAAGCAGGCGGCGATCCTCACTTCCGAAGGCCAGAAGCAGTCGGCGATCAACAAGGCGCAGGGCGAAGCGACCGCGCTGCGCGTGGTGGCGGATGCGACCGCCGCGGCGGTCAACGTCGTCGCCGAAGCGATCGGCAAGGAAGGCGGGCTGCAGGCCGCGAATCTCAAGGTGGCCGAGCTCTACATCGGCGCTTTCGGCAATCTGGCGAAGACCAACAACACCATGATCGTGCCCTCCAACCTCGCCGACGTGGCGAGCGTCGTCGCTTCGGCGATGACGGTGCTCGACAGGACCAAGGGCGGCATGGCGAAGCCCGCCTGAATTTTCCCCCCGTCGGTACGGCGAAGCCCGCCTGGCGTCTTTCCCCTCCTCGAATGAGGAGGGGAGGCGGCGCAGCCGCCGGGGTGGTTTGCCGATACATTCCCCTCTCCCATGACCGACGCAGTATCAATCCCCGCGTGGCTTCTGGTCCTGATCGCGGCGCTCGCCGTCTGGGCGCTCTACGAGCACGTGCTGGCGCCGGCGCTGCGTGTCATCCTCGCGCACCCGGCGAACCGCGTGATCGACGAATTGGGCGAGCGCCTGCGGATCGGCATCCGGCCGTTTCAGCGCACCCAGCGCCAGGCGCTGATCCACAGCCTCCTGGCCGACCACAGGGTGCAGGCGGCCGCCGAGCAATTCGCGAAGGACAAGGGTCTGTCCCTGAGCGCCGCGCTGCGCTCGGTCGAGCGCTACGCGCGCGAGATCGTTCCGGCGTTCAACGCCTACCTCTATTTCCGCATCGGCTATTGGATCGGGCGCGGCATCGCCCGGTCGCTGTACCGCGTGCGCATCGGCTACCTCGACTCGGCGGGCCTGGCGAAGATCGAGTCGGACGCGGCCGTGGTGTTCGTCATGAACCACCGCTCGAACATGGACTACGTTCTCGCCGCCTACCTCGCGGCCGACCAGACCGCGCTCTCCTACGCCGTGGGCGAATGGGCGCGCGTCTGGCCGCTCTCGGCGCTGATCCGCGCGATGGGCGCGTACTTCGTGCGCCGCAATTCCAAGGACGAGCTCTACCGCCGCGTGCTCGAGCGCTACATCGCGATGGCGACCGAGGCCGGTGTTCCGCAGGCGGTCTTTCCGGAAGGAGGCCTGACGCGCGACGGCCGCATGCGCGAGCCCCGGCTCGGGGTGATCGACTACATGATGCGCGGCTTCCGCATCGAGGGCGCGCACGACCTGGTGTTCGTGCCGCTGGGGATCAACTACGACCGCGTGCTCGAGGACCGCAGCCTGCTGCGCTCGCTCGACCCGGAGGCGCCGCGCGTCGGGCGCGCGAAGTCCGTGTGGAACGCGCTCGCCTTCGCCGCGCGCAACGCCCGGCTGATGCTGAAGAGCGAGTGGCACCGCTTCGGCTATGCCTGCGTCAACTTCGGCTCGCCGCTGTCGATGCGGGCCTATTGCCGCGAGCGCGGCCTGGACTTCCAGAGGCTCTCGGGGGAGGAGCGCAAGCGCGAGATCGCGGCGCTCGGCGCCCGCCTGATGGAAACCGTCGGCCGGATCGTGCCGGTGGTGCCGGTGCCGCTGATCGCGACGGTGTTCGTGGCGAACCCGGAGAAGCCGCTCTCCGCGCTGGAGCTCAAGGCCGGGGTCGGGCGCCTGCTGGAGAGACTCGAGCGCGCCGGAGCGCGCGTCTACGTGCCGCGGCGCGACTTCGACTACGCGATCAACGTCGGACTGAGAATGCTGCTCATGCGCCATCTGGTCGCCGAGGGCGACGGTCTTTTCACCGCGCGGGGAGGGGAGCTGCCGGTGCTCCGCTACTACGCCAACTCGATCGCGCACCTGCTCGAATAGGAGAACGCCGTGCAGCAGATCCTGGTCTACGCCGACTCGCTTTCCTGGGGCATCGTTCCCCTGACGCGCGAGCGCCTGCCGTTCGACGCGCGCTGGCCGGGGGTGATGGAAAATCGCCTGAACGCGGGAGGGCACGCCGTGCGCGTGATCGAGGACTGCCTGAACGGCCGGCGCACCGTGTGGGACGATCCCTACAAGCCCGGACGCAACGGCCTTGCCGGCCTGGCACAGCGCATCGAAATCCATTCGCCGCTCGCGCTGGTGATCCTCATGCTCGGCACCAACGACTTCCAGTCGATGCACGCGAACAACGCCTGGCACTCGGCGCAGGGGATCGCCGCGCTGGTGGCCGCGATCCGCGAGGCGCCGATCGAGCCCGGAATGCCCGTGCCGCCCGTGCTCGTCGCCGCCCCGCCGCCGATCCGCGACCCCAGAGGGCCGATCGCAGCCAAGTTCGCCGGAGGCGAGGCGAAATGCGCCGGGCTGGCCGCCGCCTACCGCGAGGTCGCCCGCGAGCTGTCTTGCGCGTTTTTCGACTGCGCCGCGGCGACCTCCTCGAGCGCGCTCGACGGGGTGCATCTGGACGCCGGCCAGCACCGCGGGCTCGGGGAAGCTCTGGCGGGTGTCGCCGGGCCGCTTCTTGACCCGCGCTGAGGAAAACGATATCTGGCACGAATCTTGATACTCACGACCCATGATCCGCAAACCTGAAGCCCATTCCACCTCACCCTCGGGCCGGGCGCGGGCGTTGACCACCCCGGCGCATCAGGGCCGCAAGTGGGCCCTCGCGTGCCTGCTGCTGCTCGCCGTCACCTGGATGCCGGTGTTCGGCGTTCACCTGTATCGGACCTCGCTCGCCGATCGCGCCACCGGGACCGTCGTCGTGGTGTTTCCCCCGATGCTCGGCTCGCGCGAGCTGTTCCGCAGCGTCTCCGAGGCGAGCGGATCGCTGGTGCGGCCGGTACGCTGGTTTCCCCGCATGTGGGTGGCGAGTTCCGCGGAACCGGGCTTCGCCGGCCGGCTCAGGGAGCGGGGGGCCTGGGCGGTGCATTCCACCGAGCTGCTGAGCGCGCGGGCGCTCCTGACCTGCCTGCAACCGGGGGGATCCCCGGCGGCATCCGCCGCCCCGGAACCGCTGCCGGCTTCGTAAAGGGTTGCAAGGGGACCCCTCCCCTCAACACCCCCCGGGTCGGGCCCGTCAACGGGCGCTCAGGATTTTGCGGAAGCCTTCGACCATTTCCTCGGCCCTCTGGGGCTCGGTGAAGACCGCGTGCAGACGCGCCTGCGGATCGAAGAGCAGGACCGTCGAGGAGTGGGCCACCACGTAATCGTCTCCCTTCCTGCCTTCCGGAAACAGGTACAGCACGCCCACCTGCTGCGTGAATCCCGCGAGCGCCGCGTCGTTTCCGGTGACGCCGATGAATTTCGCGTTGAAGTACGGAACGTATTCCGCGAGCCGTTTCAGGCTGTCGCGCCGGCTGTCCACGGAGACGAAGAAGTACTGGTTGCCGGCGTCGAGCCCGGCCCGATCGAGCGATTGCTGCACGCGGTCGAGCTCGACCAGCGTCGTCGGGCAGGCGTCGGGACAGTGGGTGTAACCGAAGTACACGAACGACCACTTGCCTTTCAGCGCGTCCAGATCGAAGGGCTTGCCGTCGTGCCCGCTCAGCGCGAACGGGGCGAGCGCCTTCGGCTCGGGATAGACGAAACCGGCGATCTCGGGCGGCCCGGCCGGCTGCCACCGCAGGGCGACGATCGCCCCGGCCGCGGCGGCGACGAGGAGGGCGGCGGCCAGCGCCATCCGGTGCGAGCGCTTCAAGGTCGTGTGCCGGTGAGACCGGGGGTGATGCGGCCGGGCGGCGGCGTCAGTGTTTCATGTTCGAAGGGTCCATCGCGTGACCGCCGCCCGCTTCCCCGACGCGGACCTGCACTTCGACCGAACCCGCGTTCGAGAATTTCAGGACCAGGGGAAAGCGCTCGCCCCGCTTGAGCTGCCGCTTGAGCCCGGTCAGCATCACGTGTCGTCCGTTCGGCTCGAAAGCCGTCGGCGACCCGGCCCTGACCTCTACCGAATCGAGATGCCTCATCTTCATCACCCCGCCTTCCATCCGGCTCAGGTGCAGGTCGGCGCGCTTTGCGACCGGCGAGGACGCGGCGAGGAGGCGGTCGTTCCTGCCATGGTTGGTGATCGTGAAGTAGGCCACGCCCACTTCGACCCCGGGAGGGGTCGGCCGCGACCAGGCGTCGCCGACCTCGATGTCGGCGGCCGTCGCCGCGCCGCCCGCGGCGAGGGCGCCGGCCGCGATCAGCAGGCAGGCCGCGATTCGGCTGTGTGTTCGCT
>JBATEB010000153.1:0-2008 GCA_049663805.1 Burkholderiales bacterium
CTGCGAATGCGAGCAGGACGATCGCCGAAAGGAAACTGCTGAGTTTGTTGGTCATGCTTTTCCCTCGTTGGTTTTGGCCTGAGCCGCAGCCCAGGCGGCTTGGATGGCCGTCCGGAAGTTTTCGGAGTTTCGCGATGCCGGATATTGATAACTTCAACTCTGTGCTGCTAACTTATTGTGCCAGAAAAGAATACGCTTGTCCAAGCCGAAGTTCTCGAAGCCCAGGAGCCGCCCGTCCCCGACGCGTTGTCTGCCGGCGACCCAGACATGGGAGACATGTTCGCGCCCCGCCGAGTACACCAGGTGCGACACCGGGTCGTAGCAGGGAAGCAGCTCCAGCCCATCCAGGGCGACCGCGCACAGGTCGGCGAACTTGCCCGGCGCCAGGGAGCCGGTCGCGGCTTCGAGCCCGAGAGCGCGCGCGCCATGGAGCGTCGCCGCGGCCAACGCCTGGTGCGCCGGCATCGCTTCGGCGTCGCCCGCGACCGCCTTGGCGAGCAGCGCCGCGGTGCGCATCTCCTGGAGCAGGTCCAGGCGGTTGTTGCTGGCCGCGCTGTCGCTGCCCAAGCCGACGTTGATGCCCTGTTCGAGCAGGGCCGCGACCGGCGCGAAACCGCTCGCCAGCTTCAGGTTCGACGAAGGGCAGTGCGCGACCGAGGCCCCGAAGCGCGCGAGCATTTCGATTTCGCCTTCGGTCAGGTGCACCGAGTGCACCGCGATCAGCCGGGGACCGAGCACCCCCAGGGCGGCGAGCCGCTCGAGCGGCCGCACCTTGAACTGGGCGAGGCTTTCTTCGATTTCGTGGCGGGTTTCGTGCAGATGGAGGTGAATGGGAAGATCCAGCTCCTCGGCCATGGTGACCACTCTGCGGAAGGTCCTGTCGCTCACGCTGTAGGGCGCGTGCGGCGCCATGCAGAAGCTGAGCAGCGGCTCCTCGGCGAGCGCGTCGCGCGCCGCGAGGCCCTTGGCGAGGTAGTCCTCGGCATCGGCCGCGTAGGGGGTGGGAAATTCGAGGGCGATGATCCCGAGCGCCGCCCGGATTCCGGCCTGGAGCGCGGCGCCCGCGGCCGCCTCGGGGAAGAAGTACATGTCGTTGAAGCAGGTCACGCCGCCGCGCAGCATTTCGGCGCACGCGAGCAGCGTGCCGTCGTGCACGAACTCCGGCGAAACGTGCCTGGCTTCGGCGGGCCAGATGTGGTCCTTCAGCCATGACATCAGCGGAAGATCGTCGGCGAGGCCGCGCATGAGGGTCATCGATGCGTGGGTGTGCAGGTTGACGAGCCCCGGTATCAGGGCGTGGCGGCCGAGGTGGAAGCGTTCCCCGGGCTGGTAGCGCCGCTCGGCCTCGGCCGAGGGCAGCACCGCGAGGATGCGGCCGCCCGCAACCGCGACGCTGTGGTCCTCGAGGACCGCCCCCGCGGGCTCGACCGGGATCACCCAGCGGGCGCTGACAAGAAGGTCGATCGGCTGCATTCGGGGTTTGCGACGCCGGCAAAAACAAGCCCCGCGCGCGGCGGGGCCGGTGGACCTTCCCGGGAGGATCCTACTTTCCGGGCCCCTTGATCGAGATGACCGCGCGCCGGTTCGGGGCGAGGCAGGCGATCAATTCCGGGCGTTTCCTGACCTCGGGACAGAACTTCGCCGGGACGGTCTTGCCCATGCCGATCGTCTCGATCCGGGTGCGGTCGACTCCCCTGTCCACGAGGTAGGCCTTGACGCTGTCGGCGCGGCGCTCGGAGAGCTTCTGGTTGTACTGCTGGCCGCCGATGCGGTCGGCGTGTCCCTCGACCACCACCGCATCGACGCGCTCGCAGGTCGCGAGCCGCCCGATCACGTCGCCGTCGAGGCGGGCCTTCGCCGCCGAAGTCAGCGCGAACCGGTCGAAGGGGAAGGTCTCCTGATTGCGCAAGGTCACCGCTGCATCGCATCGTTTGGGCGCGGCAACGGGAGCCGCGGCCGGACTCGGCGCCGGGGCCGCCTGCCGCGGTGCCGGCGCTGGGGCGGGCGC
>JBATEB010000154.1:0-2834 GCA_049663805.1 Burkholderiales bacterium
GGCCTGGTGCTGTCCCGCAACGCCGAGATGCTGCGCTTCGTTCGCGCGCTCGGTTTCGAGGTGGAGCCGGTGCCGAAGGATCGGACCGTCGTGCGCATCGTCAAGTCGCTGCAGGACGAGCCTGCGCAGGCGCGCTGTCTGGAGCGCCGGGCTTCAAGCATCAGGACGGTTCGCAGGACGGAGTCCTGACGCCGGCCGGCGCCCCGTTGTTGCGAATGCATGCGCGGTGCGTCCGCGATCGAGGCCCCGCCTTTACTCTCGGCGGCGCACCGCCGCAAGGACGCGAAGCTCCGACAGCGCCCGCGTATTCGCCACGTCGCGCTTCTCCAGCCAGCCCCGGCGCGCCTGGCCGATGCCGTACCTGAGATTGTCGAACTGTTGGATGCCGTGCGCGTCCGAATTGACGCAGACCAGAACGCCTTCATCCTTGGCCATGCGGCAGTGCGTGTCGAAGAGATCGAGCCGCTCGGGATGCGCGTTCAGCTCCAGGAAACGGCCGCGCGCGGCCGCTTTGCGGATGATTCTCAGCATGTCGACGTCGTAGGGCTCGCGCGCGTCGATCAGCCGCCCGAGCGGATGCGCGAGCATCGTAACCAGCGGATGATCGAGGGCCTTGAGGATGCGCGCCGTCTGCCGCTCGCGCGAGAGATCGAACTTGCCGTGCACGGCGGCGACGACCACGTCCAGTTCGCGCAGCACGGAGTCGGGGAGATCGAGTGTGCCGTCCTCGAGGATGTCGACTTCGATGCCCTTCAGCAGCGTCAACCCGGAAACCGCGGTCCTGTCGATCTCGTCCATCTGCTTGCGCAGCCGCTCGGGGTCCAATCCCCTGGCGACCGTCAGGCGGCGCGAGTGATCGGTGATGGCGAGATAGGCGAGCCCCTGCGCTCTCGCGGCGAGCGCCATTTCCTCGACCGAGTGGTGGCCGTCGGTCCACCGGGTGTGCGAGTGGAGGTCGCCTTTGAGATCGGAAAGCTCGACCAGGCGCGGCAGGCGTCCTGCCCGCGCCGCCTCGATCTCGCCGCGATCCTCGCGCAGCTCGGGCGGTATGTACGGGAGCCCGACCGCGGAGAAGACCGATTTCTCGGTCTCCCCCGAGATGCGCTTCTTGCCGCGGAAGATCCCGTATTCGTTCAGCTTCAGGCCGCGCGCCTGCGCGAGACGGCGGATGGCGATGTTGTGCGCCTTCGAGCCGGTGAAGTAGTGCAGCGCCGCGCCGTAGCTCTCGCGCGGCACGACGCGGAGATCGACCTGGATGCCCGATCCGAGCAGCACGCTCGAGCGCGTGTCGCCGTGTGACAGGATTTCCTTCACCTCCGCGTAAGCGACGAAGCGCGACATCACGTCGCTCGAGGCGGCGGCGGTCGCCAGGATGTCGATGTCGCCGACCGTCTCGCGCATGCGCCGCAGGCTGCCCGCGACCACCACCTCCCCGACCCCGCGCGAACGGCGCAGGTATTCGGCGAGGGCGTCGGCGTACTGCGCGGCGACCGCGAGCTTGAAGCGCCGCGCCTTCGACAGCCGCGCCTCGACCGACCGCAGGATGTTCACCTCGGTCTTCTCGCCGAACCCGTGGACGTCGCGGATACGCCCGTCGCGCGCGGCGCGATAGAGCTGTTCCAGCGTCTGCACGTCGAGCTCCCGATACAGCGCCTTCACCCGCTTCGGGCCCAATCCCGGAATCCGAAGCAGCTCGGCGATCGCGGGCGGCGTCTTCCTGCGCAACCGCTCGAGCATCGCGCAACGGCCGGTCGTCGCGATCTCGCGCAGTTTGCCGGCGAGGTCTTCCCCGATCCCCGGCAGTTTCGGCAGCTCCTGGCCGCGGACGATCGTCGCCGCGATGTCGAGCCGCAGCTCGCCGACGACTCTCGCGGCATTGCGATAGGCGCGCACGCGAAACGGATTGGCGTCGCCGATCTCCAGGAGGTCGGCGATTTCCTCGAACATGCGCGCGATATCGGCGTTGTGGACGGGCATGGCGAGCGTTCTGGAGGACCGCTATCCTTTCACGCACACCAGAGGCCTCAGAAAAGCGACGCGGCGCGCGAGGCCCGCGCCCTCGGTCGCCTCGGCGACCCGGTCCACGTCCTTGTAGGCGCCGGGGGCTTCCTCGGCGACGCCGCGCATCGAGCGCGTGCGGATCAGGATGCCGCGCTCGCGCAGCGCATCGACCAGCTGCCGGCCCTGCCATTGCTTGAGCGCTTGGTGCCGGCTCATGGCGCGCCCGGCGCCGTGGCTCGCCGAGCTCCAGGCCCGCGCCTCGCTCGAGCCCACGCCGGCGAGCACGTAGGATCCCGTGCCCATGCTGCCGCCGATGATCACCGGCTGGCCGACCTCGCGATAGCGCCGCGGAATGTCCGGGTGACCTGGTGCAAGCGCGCGCGTCGCGCCCTTGCGATGCACCCACAGAAGGCGCGGCTTCCCGTTCACTTCGTGGCGCTCCGGCTTGCAGGTGTTGTGCGAGACGTCGAACAACGTGTCCAGCCGCGCCCCGGGGAAGAAATGCGCGAAGGTGCGCCGGGTGAGATGCGCGAGGATCTGGCGGTTCGCGAGCGCGCAGTTGATGGCGGCATTCATCGCGCCGATGTACTGCTCGCCCTCGGGCGATTTGACCGGCGCGCACGCGAGCTCTCGGTCGGGCAGCGCGATCCCGAGGCGACCGGCCGCCTTGGCGAGGCTGATCAGGAAGTCGGTGCCAATTTGGTGACCCAGCCCGCGTGAGCCGCAGTGGATGGACACGACGATTTGCCCGGAACGCAGTCCATAGGCTTCGGCGGCCGCAGCATCGTCGATGCGCTCCACGACCTGGACTTCGAGGTAGTGGTTGCCCGAGC
>JBATEB010000155.1:0-15500 GCA_049663805.1 Burkholderiales bacterium
CTTTCGTGGTGATCACCGCGATTGCGATGGCGATCCTGTTTCTCGGCGGCATGAACGGCCGCTGGTTCGCCGCGCTCCTGGTGCTGCTCGCCATCGGCTTCGCGGGCCTGGTCCTGTCTTCCCCCTACCGCATGCAGCGCATCTTCGGATTCATGGACCCCTGGTCGGACCCGTTCGGTCGCGGCTACCAGCTTTCCCACGCGCTGATCGCCTTCGGCCGCGGGGAGTGGTTCGGCGTCGGGCTGGGTGGCAGCGTCGAGAAGCTCTTGTACCTGCCCGAGGCGCACACCGATTTTCTGCTGGCGGTGATCGCCGAGGAACTCGGATTCGCGGGGGTGATCGTGGTGATCGCGCTGTTCTCGTGGCTGGTCGTGCGCGCGTTTGCCATCGGCCGCCAGGCGGTGACGCTGGAGCGCCCGTTTTCCGCGCTCGTCGCCCAGGGGATCGGGGTCTGGTTCGGCGTGCAGTCGTTCATCAACATGGGCGTGAACATGGGCGTACTGCCGACCAAGGGTCTCACCCTTCCGCTGATGAGTTTCGGCGGGAGCGGGTTGCTAGCCAATTGCGTCGCCCTCGCGGTCCTGTTGAGGATCGATTGGGAGAGCCGGCAGCTGATGCGCGGAGTCCGCCCATGAACGAGGAACCGGGCGAATGGCGCGAACCATCATGATCATGGCGGGCGGCACGGGCGGGCACGTGTTCCCGGGGCTCGCCGTCGCCGATTTCCTGCGCGCGTCGGGCTGGCGCGTGGTGTGGCTTGGGGCGAGGAGCGGCATGGAGGCGACCCTGGTGGAGGGACGCGGTTACGACATGGCCTGGGTGAATTTTTCCGGCCTGCGCGGCAAGGGTCCGGTCGCGTTTTTCCTCCTGCCGGTGCGGCTGCTCCGCGCGTTCTGGCAGAGCGCGCGCGCGATCTTCGCGCAGCGTCCCGACGTGGTCCTGGGGATGGGGGGCTACATCTCCTTTCCCGGCGGCATGATGGCGGCGCTCCTCGGAAAACCGCTGGTCATACACGAGCAGAACTCGATAGCGGGCCTCGCCAACAGGGTGCTCGCGCGCCTTGCCGACCGCGTCCTGTGCGCTTTCCCCGGAGCGCTCGCGCGCGCCACGCTCACCGGAAACCCGGTGCGTCCGGGCATCGCCGCGGTTGCGTCTCCCGGGGAGCGCTACTCGCGCCGCTCCGGCCCGCTTCGCGTTCTCGTCATCGGCGGCAGCCTCGGCGCGAAGGCGCTCAACGAAACCGTCCCCGGGGCGGTCGCGCTGCTGCCGGGCGACCGGCGGCCGGGGGTGACCCACCAGGCGGGCGCGCGGCACCTCGAGTCGCTGCAGCAGGCCTATTCGGCGGCCGGCGTCCCGGCCCGTACGACCGCCTTCATCGAGGACATGGCCGCCGCCTACGCCGAGGCCGACCTGGTCGTTTCGCGCGCCGGAGCGACCACGGTCGCCGAGATCGCCGCAGTGGGCGTCGCGAGCGTTCTCGTTCCCTATCCCCACGCCGTCGACGACCACCAGAGGGCCAACGCGCGGTTCCTGGCCGACGCGGGGGCGGCGATTCTGGTGTCGCAGAGCGAGTTCACCGCGGAGAGCCTGGCGGCGCTGATCGGCGGCTTCGACCGCGAGCGCCTGGGCGCGATGGCGCAACGGGCGCGCTCGCTCGCGCGGCCCGATGCGACCGAGGCGGTCGCGAAAGCCTGCGTGGAGCTCGCCCGGTGAAGCACAAGGTCAAGCGCCTTCACTTCGTCGGAATAGGGGGTTCGGGAATGAGCGGCATCGCCGAGGTGCTGCTCAATCTGGGCTACCAGGTGAGCGGTTCGGATCTCGCCGCGAACGCCGCGACCGAGCGCTTGTCCGCTCTCGGAGCGAAGATCGTGCTCGGTCACAGGGCCGACAGTGTCGCCGCGGCGGATGCCGTGGTCGTGTCCTCGGCGGTGACGCCCGACAACGTGGAAGTCGTTGCGGCGCACGCGAGGCACATTCCCGTCGTGCCGCGGGCGCTGATGCTCGCCGAGCTGATGCGCTTGAAGCAGGGCATCGCCGTCGCCGGCACTCACGGTAAGACCACCACGACCAGTCTCATCGCGAGCGTGCTCGCCGAGGGCGGCCTGGATCCCACGTTCGTGATCGGCGGACGCCTGGTCAGCGCCGCTTCCAATGCGCGGCTCGGGTCGGGCGAGTTCATCGTCGTCGAGGCCGACGAGTCGGATGCATCCTTCCTTCACCTGCAACCCGTGGCGGCGGTGGTCACCAACATCGATGCCGACCACATGGAGACCTACGAGCACGATTTTTCTCGGCTGAAGCAGGCTTTCTCCGGCTTCCTGCAGAACCTCCCCTTTTACGGCAGCGCGATCCTGTGCGTCGACGATCCCAATGTGCGCGAGATCATGCCCTCGGTTTCGAAACCGATCGTCAGCTACGGGATGCGCGAGGACGCGATGGTCCGCGCGACCGACATCGTGGTCGGCGAACGCATGCGCTTCAAAGTGAGGCGCGAAAGCGCGCCCTCGCTCGAAATCACGCTCAACCTGCCGGGCCGCCACAACGTGCAGAACGCGCTTGCCGCCATCGCGGTCGCCACCGAGCTCGGCGTCGCCGACGCCGCGATTCGCAAGGCACTGGCCGATTTCCGCGGGGTCGGGCGGCGTTTCCAGCGCTACGGCGAGATCCCGCTCGTTCCGAACGGCAAGTCCGCGGGCACCTTCACGCTGGTGGACGACTACGGTCATCACCCCGCCGAAATGCAGGCGACGCTGGAGGCGGCGCGCGGGGCCTTTCCGGGCCGGCGCATCGTGCTCGCTTTCCAGCCGCACCGCTACACGCGCACGCGCGACCTGTTCGAGGACTTCGTCAAGTCTCTGTCCGGCGCGGACGCGCTCCTGCTCGCGGACGTCTACCCGGCGGGGGAGGCGCCGATCGTCGCCGCCGACGGACGCGCGCTGGTTCGCGCGATCCGCGTCGCCGGCAAGGCCGAGCCGGTGTTCGTCGAAAACATCGCCGACATGCCCGAGGCGATCCGCAAGATCGTCCGCGCCGGAGACGTCGTGATGACCATGGGCGCGGGCTCGATCGGAGGCGTGCCCGCTGTGCTTGCCAAAGCCGAAAGATGAAGATGGGCGAGCCGATCGGCCAATCCGCCACGGTCCTGCGAGGCGTCCTGCGCTTGAACGAACCGATGGCCAAGCATGTGAGCTGGCGCGCGGGCGGGGCGGCGGCGCGCGCCTATACCCCGGCGGGCCACGAAGATCTCGCCGCTTTCCTCGGAACGCTGCCCGAGGGCGAGCCGGTGTGCTTCGTCGGCCTGGGCAGCAACCTGCTGGTGCGCGACGGCGGTTATCGCGGCACGGTGGTGCTGATGCACAGATCTCACGGCGAGATGCGGGTGGAAGGAGATCTCGTCTACGCGGAAGCGAGCGTGGCCTGCCCCAAAGTGGCGCGGTTCGCGGCGACCCAAGGGCTTGAAGGCGCCGAGTTTCTCGCCGGTATCCCGGGAACGGTCGGCGGCGCGCTCGCGATGAACGCGGGCTGCTACGGTTCCGAAACCTGGGACGTCGTCGCAAGAGCGCTGACGATTTCCCGCGCGGGAAAGCTGAGCGAGCGTTCCGCGAAGGAATTCGAGACGCGCTATCGCCACGTCGAGCTCCGCGGCTCGAATCTGGGCGAGGGGGAATGGTTTCTCGCCGCCTGGTTCGGCTTCCGGCCGGGCGAGGAGAAACGCGCTCGGGCGCGGATCAAGGAGCTGCTCGCGAAGCGCATCGCCGCCCAGCCGCTCGCTCTCCCCAACGCCGGCTCGGTGTTTCGCAACCCGCCCGGGGACCATGCCGCGCGCCTGATCGAGGCCTGCGGTCTGAAGGGCTGCCAGATCGGCGGGGCAAGGATTTCCGAGAAGCATGCCAATTTCATCGTCAATCCGAAGCGCACGGCGCGGGCCGCCGACATCGAGGCGCTGATCGGACACGCGCGCCAGGCCGTCAGAGACCGCTTCGGCATCGAGCTGGTGCCCGAAGTGAGAATCGTTGGGGACCCCGCATGAGCCCCCGTGCGTTCGGCAAGGTCGCCGTATTGATGGGCGGGCGCTCCGCGGAGCGTGCCGTGTCGCTCAGGAGCGGCGCCAGGGTGCTCGCCGCGCTCAGGAACGAGGGCATCGACGCCCACGCCTTCGATCCGAAGGAACGGGGGCTGGCTGCGTTCATCCGGGAGCGCTTCGCCCGGGCGTTCATCGCGCTGCACGGCCGTTACGGCGAGGACGGTACGATTCAGGGCGCGCTCGAGCTGATCGGCGTCCCGTACACCGGCTCGGGGGTGCTCGCGAGCGCGCTGGCGATGGACAAATGGCGCGCCAAGCTCGTCTGGCAGGCGGGCGGGACGCCGACGCCGCGCTGCGAGCTTCTTGCGCGTGACAGCGATTTCCACGCGGTCGCGACGCGGCTGGGGCTGCCCCTCATGGTGAAGCCGGCCAACGAGGGCTCCTCGATCGGCATGACCAAGGTCAAGAGCGCCCGCGAACTCCCGGAAGCCTACGCGCTCGCCGCCAACTACGACCGCGTCGTGATCGCCGAGGCCTTCGTCGACGGCGTCGAGCTGACCGCCGCGATTCTCGGGGACACGTCCCTGCCCCTGATCAGGCTCGAAACGCCGCGCGAGTTCTATGACTATGAAGCGAAATACAGCGCCGCGGATACCCGTTACATCATTCCCTGCGGCCTGCCGCCCGACGCCGAGCGGATCATCCAGGACGAGGCCTTGCGCGCTTTCCGGGCCCTCGCCTGCAGCGGCTGGGGGCGCGTCGACCTGATGCTCGACCGAACGGGAAAGCCGTACTTCCTCGAGGCCAACACCTCGCCGGGAATGACCGACCACTCGCTGGTGCCGATGGCGGCGCGCCACGCCGGGCTCTCGTTCGAGGATCTCTGTCTGCGGATTCTCGAGGCGGCGCGGCTCGAAAACGAGGGAAGCGCCCGTGTGGAATAACCCCCGCCTCGCCAACGCCACCGCGACCTCGCTCTACCTGTTCGCGTTCGGCCTGCTCGGCTATGCCGCGCTGCGGCTCGTGGCCGAGTCTGCGGCATTTCCGCTGAGGACCATCGTCGTGGAGGGCGACCTCCGGCACGTCGCGCGCAGCGATATCGTCAGCGCGCTTCAGGGGCGCGTGACGGGCGGTTTCTTCGACGTCGATCTGGAGTCGATACGCGCGCTCTTTGAGGGCGTTCCGTGGGTCAGACGCGCCGATGTCCGCCGAGGCTGGCCCGACCGCCTGGAGGTGCGGATCGAGGAGCACGTGGCCCTCGCACGCTGGCAGGGCAGGCAGCCGCGCCTGGTGAACACCCACGGAGAGCTCTTTTCCGGTCGGGTGGAAGGAGCGCTCCCGGTATTTTCGGGCCCTCCCGGCAGCGAAGCGGAAATCGCGCGACTCTACGCTTCGATTCACGAGCTGCTCGCCCCGCTCGAGCTCGAATCGACCCGGGTCTCGCTCAGTTCGCGCCTGGCCTGGCAGCTCAGGCTCTCCAACGGTCTCACCGTGCAGCTCGGGCGCGACACCGACAAGGATCGCGTGAACGACCGCTTCGCGAAGTTCGTCGCCGTTTATCCGCAAACGGTCCGCAAGCTGCCCCGTGCTCCCGACTACGTAGACCTGCGCTACCCGAATGGTTTTGCGCTGCGCGTTCCCGACGCCCCGAAGGCCGGCATCGGGAAAGCCGGACGCGAGCGAGTCTGACATGGCGAGGGAAAACAAGAACCTCATGGTGGCGCTGGATATCGGCACCTCCAAGGTGGTGGCGATCGTCGCGGAGATCTTTCCCGACGGCCGCGTGGACATCATCGGGATGGGGGGGCACGAGTCCAAGGGGCTCAAGAAGGGCGTGGTCGTGAACATCGAGGCGACCGTCAACGCAATCCAGCGCACGCTCGAGGAAGCCGAGCTGATGGCCGACTGCAAGATCGAGCGCGTGTTTACCGGTATTGCCGGAAGCCATATCAAGAGCTTCAACTCCACGGGGATGGTCGCGATCAAGGACAAGGAAGTGACGCCGATCGACGTGCAGCGCGCGATCGAAACCGCGCGCGCGATGCCGATCCCGACCGACCAGCAGGTGCTGCACATCCTCACGCAGGAATTCATCATCGACGGCCAGGACGGCGTGCGGGAGCCGCTGGGCATGAGCGGGGTTCGGCTCGAAGTGAAAGTGCACATCGTCACCGGCGCCGTTTCGGCGGCGCAGAACATCGTCAAGTGCGTGCGCCGCTGCGGGCTCGAGGTGAACGACCTGATCCTGCAGCCGCTCGCCTCTTCGCTCGCCGTGCTCACCGAAGACGAGAAGGAGCTCGGCGTGTGCCTGGTCGACATCGGCGGGGGGACGAGCGACATCGCGGTGTTTCGCGAAGGCGCGATCCGCCACACCGCGGTGGTGCCGATCGCCGGCGACCAGATCACCAACGACGTTGCCATGGCGCTGCGCACGCCCACCGCCGAGGCGGAGGAGCTGAAGGTCCACCACGGCTGCGCCCTGAGGCAGCTCGCCGAGGCCGGCCAGATGATCGAGGTCGCCGGCGTAGGCGACCGCCCGCCGAGGATGCTTTCGCGCCAAACGCTCGCCGAAGTCATCGAACCCCGCGTCGAGGAACTCTACTCCCTCATTCAGCAGGTGCTTCGTGACTCCGGCTACGAGGAGCTGCTGTCCTCGGGGGTCGTGTTGACGGGCGGTTCGGCCGTGATGCAGGGGATGGTGGAACTCGGGGAGGAGATATTCCACATGCCGGTCAGGCTCGGCATCCCGCGCTACACCGGCTCGCTGTCGGACGTGGTCCGCAGCCCGCGCTACGCCACCGCGGTCGGCCTGCTGCTCGAGGGCGTGGCGCAGACCCGGCGCGGCCTGATCTCGCGGCAGGGCGGATCGTTCAGACAAATCCTCGGAAGGATGCGCGGATGGTTTCAGAACAATTTCTGAAGGCGACCGAAATGATTTCAGGGAAATTCTCGGCAGCAGAAGCAGGCGTCTTTCTATTTCACCCGGAAGGAGACAGGCATGTTTGAAATCGTCGAAAGCACGTTGAGCGGTACCCTGATCAAGGTCATCGGAGTCGGCGGCGCCGGAGGCAACGCCGTCGACCACATGATCCGGAACGGCGTGGCCGGGGTGGAGTTCATCGCGGCCAATACCGACGGGCAGGCGCTGTCGCGGACCCAGGCGAAGCTCCAGGTTCAACTCGGATCGACCGGTCTCGGGGCGGGGGCCAAACCCGAAGCCGGGCGCGCCGCGGCGCTGGAGGCGCGCGACCAGATCGCCGATTCGCTGCGTGGCGCGCACATGGTCTTCATTACCGCCGGGATGGGCGGAGGCACGGGAACGGGTGCCGCGCCTGTAGTCGCGGAGGTCGCCAAGGAGATGGGAATCCTCACCGTCGCGGTGGTGACCAAGCCTTTCTCCTTCGAAGGCGTGCGCCGGCTGCAGTCCGCCGAGATCGGGATCGCGGAGCTGTCCCAGCACGTCGACTCCGTCATCGTGATTCTCAACGAGAAGCTCGAGGAGGTACTGGGCGACGACGTGTCGATGGAAGAAGCCTTCTCCGAGGCCGACAGCGTGCTCAAGAACGCGGTCGCCGGCATCTCCGAAATCATCAACGTTCCGGGCCTCATCAATGTCGACTTCCAGGACGTGCGCACGGTGATGGCGGAGCAGGGGATGGCAATGATGGGGTCGGCGGCCACCTCCGGCGTCGACCGCGCCCGGATCGCCGCAGAGCAGGCGGTCGCCTGTCCCCTGCTCGAGGGTGTCAACCTGTCGGGGGCGCGCGGCGTGGTCGTGAACATCACGGCCAGCAAGTCCGGCCTCAAGCTGCGCGAGACCAAGGAGGTGATGAACACGATTCGCGGTTTCGCTGCCGACGATGCGACCATCATCTTTGGCGCGGTCTACGACGACACGATCGGGGAGGACCTTCGGGTCACGGTGATCGCGACCGGCCTGGGCCAGCCTCAGGTCACGCGCCAATCGAAGCCGCAACTGGTGGTGCACAAGACCGGCACGGACAACATGCCGGTCGGCGGCGTGGATTACCGGGTGCTCGATGAGATGCCGGCGGTGATCCGCAAGAACCGGGCGACCACGGTCGAGGCGCTGCAGGCGAGTGGGGTCGACAAGTACGACATCCCGGCGTTTCTGCGCAAGCAGGCCGACTAGTCCCAGGAGCGATGACATGAGCACAGCCAAGAGAACCGGCCTGCCGCGTTACCTGCGCAGGCCCCTGGTCGCGAAAACCCCGGTCAAAATCTCCCCGAGGCCGGCACCGGTTCTGATCCGGACGGTGGCGTTCATCCCGGCGTACCTGCGCAAGCGCCCCCACTGAGCACTATGACACGCAGGTCGCCGGACGCCGGGCCGGGGAAATGATACGTCGTGTTAAACTCCTGAACTTTCAAGCGGCTACGGCACAGCCATTGGCGCGTACCTGCCACTTGCCGGGCTGAGGCGAATGTTCAAGCAACGCACCCTGAAATCCGCGATCCGCGCCACCGGAGTCGGTCTCCACACCGGTGAAAAGGTCGCCATGACGCTGCGGCCGGCCCCGCCCAACGCGGGAATTACGTTCCGTCGAATCGATTTGCCGGTGCCGATCGATATCCCCGCCACTGCATTCGGAGTGACGGACACGCGGCTGTGCAGCGCGATCGAGGCGAACGGGGCGAAGGTCGCGACCGTCGAGCACCTGATGTCGGCGTTTGCCGGCCTGGGCATCGACAACGCCTATGTCGATCTCACCGGCTCGGAAGTGCCGATCATGGACGGCAGCGCCGCTCCCTTCGTTTTCCTGATCCAGTCGGCCGGGGTCGAACAGCAGCCCGCCGCCAAGCGTTTTATTCGTATCAGGAGTCCGGTGGAGGTCAGGGACGGCGACAAGTGGGCGCGCTTCGATCCCTTCGACGGTTTCAGGCTGTCGTTCTCGATCGAATTCGACCATCCGGCCTTCGAGCGCTCGGCGCAGTCGGCGGTCGTCGATTTCGCCCATACTTCATACGTCAAGGAAGTTGCGCGGGCGCGCACCTTCGGGTTCATCCAGGACGTGGAGTCGCTGCGCGACTCGGGTCTCGCACTGGGCGGCAGTCTCGACAATGCCATCGTCGTGGACGAGTATCGCGTGCTGAACGCCGAGGGCCTGCGCTACAGCGACGAGTTCGTCAAACACAAGCTGCTCGATGCGATCGGCGATCTGTACCTGATCGGGCACCCGCTGATCGGCTCGTTTTCCGCCCACAAGTCCGGACATGCCCTCAACAATCGCCTGCTGAGGGCAGTGCTCGCCGCCCAAGAGGCCTGGGAGTGGGTCACCTTCGAGCGCGAGGAGGACGCGCCGGCCGCGCTTCTGCGCCTGTTCGCCCTGCCCGCCGGCTGACGGCCGCCCGCCGCGGACCCGGCTTGCTCGCCCTGCGCGCCGCCGCCATGAGGGGGTGCTCGCCACCGCGGCGGGGGTGCTCCTGTTCTTCCTGACGCGCACCTGCGCGTCGCCTACCGGGTGTTCAAGTACAGCCTCATCCTTGCACCGTTCGTATTCGGACTTCTGATGCTGGAACGTGTAATTGTCCTCGTTTAGCCGACACTTACGTTCGATATCGGCTCGCCAGCCGCCCCACTGCATTTTTCAGTTCTGAATCAGGTAGTTGCTCGCAGAGCTCCTCCAGGCTGGATGCGCCTGACGAGCTCATTTTCGCTGATTTATCAGCGGCCTGGAGTGAGGGGGACGACGGTTGCACGCGCACCTCCAATCCGGTAACCTCGGTCCCTCGCTTCGACAGTTGCTCCAGCAGCGCGGGGCTCAGGAGCCTGAGCTTGGCGGCGACCGCGCCGTTGGCTGCGAAAATAATGACTCTTCCCTGCTTGACGTTGGCGATCGAAGACCAGCGCGCCAGGGACTCCGGCAGAACGGCCGCGAGAATTCTGCGCAGTTCGATCAGGCGTCGGGCCTGGGGCATGAGCGGTGCGATGCCTTCGGGTTGATCGAGGAAGGCGCAAGGGTTCTTGGTGGGCATGGGGCCGGACGTAGGTGCCGCCCTGGAGGAGTAGCGTGCATATTATTCTTGTTTCGAGCAAGCTGGCGAAGTCGAGGTCCTTGACCCTGCATTCGGGGCACATGCTCGCCGGCACGCTGTTGGCGGCCCTGCTGGTCCTCGGCCTCACGCTCGGGTTGTTCTGGATCACGGTGCGCCACGCCGACCGCATCAAGCTTCCGATGCTCGATTCGCTGGTATCCTCCGCCCAGCAAGCTCAGCGCCGCAAGACCGAGGAATTCCTGCGGGAAAATCTCAATGCCATGGCTGTCAAGCTCGGCCAGATGCAGGCACAACTGGTGCGCCTGGACGCGCTTGGCGAGCGCCTTTCGGCCCTCGCCGGCCTCAAGCCAGGCGAGTTCCGATTTGCCGAGGCGCCGGGCCGCGGCGGCGCGCTGTCGAGCCTTCCGCCACAGGAGTTCTCGATGCCCGAATTCAATCGGCAGCTCGACCGGCTCTCCCGGCAGATGGAAAATCGCACCGATTCGCTCGGTATTCTGGAATCGCAGCTGTTCGACGCGAAGGTGAAGAAGAAGCTCATGCCGACGATTCCTCCGGTGGACGCGGCCTATAGCGCTTCGAGCTTCGGCTGGCGGATCGACCCCTTCAACGGCATGCTGGCGATGCACGACGGCGTGGATTTTCCCGTCGATGTCGGCGCGCCGGTGTTCGCGGCGGCCGGCGGTGTGGTGACTTTCGCCGGGCCTCATCCGCAGTACGGCTACCTCGTCGAGATCGACCACGGCAACGATTTCACGACCCGCTATGCACACCTTTCGAGGGCCCTCGTGAGGGAAGGCGAAGTCGTCCAGCGCGGCAGCAAGATTGCCGAATCCGGATCGACCGGCCGGGCCACCGGTCCGCACCTGCACTTCGAGGTTCGCTACCGGGGCGTCCCGCAGAACCCGGTTCGGTTCCTCCAGGCTGCAACCCGCTAGCACCGCCAGTATTCGACGCGCCCTCCGGCGCGCGCTCCGCTGGGTTCGTACCGAGGTGAAGGGTCGCCGCGGCATGATAAACTTGCGGCTTTCCAGAGCTGTAATTTCCCTATGATTTCCCGCGCCCTCAGGGCGGTTTTCGGCAGTCGCAATGACCGCCTGCTGAAGCAGTATCGCAGGTCGGTGAGGGCAATCAACGGGCTCGAGCCGTCGATCACCGCGCTGTCCGATCAGGAATTGGCCGCGAAGACCCTCGAGCTGAGAGCGCGCTTCGCCGAGCGGGTCGAGGGGACGCCGGAGGAAGGGCGCGATGCGGCGGAGAAGGCGGCGCTCGCCGAGCTCCTTCCCGAGTCCTTCGCCGTCGTGCGCGAAGCGGCAAAGCGCGTCCTCAACATGCGCCACTTCGACATGCAACTCATCGGCGGGATGGTCCTGCACGACGGCAAGATCTCGGAGATGCGCACGGGGGAAGGGAAGACGCTGGTTGCGACCTTGCCCGCCTATCTCAATGCGCTCAGCGGGCGCGGCGTCCACATCGTCACCGTCAACGATTACCTCGCCAGCCGCGACGCCGAGTGGATGGGAAAGGTCTACAAGTTCCTGGGGCTCTCGGTCGGTGTGATCCTGACCCAGATGCCGCACGCGGACAAGCAGTCGGCCTACGCCGCCGACATCACCTACGGCACCAACAACGAGTTCGGGTTCGATTATCTGCGCGACAACATGGCGATGCAGACCGGCGACCGTTTCCAGCGCCGGCTGAACTACGCGATCGTGGACGAGGTGGACTCGATCCTGATCGACGAGGCGCGCACCCCGCTTATCATCTCCGGACAGGCCGAGGATCGCACCGAGATCTATCACCGCATGAACGGGGTCGCCCCCCACCTGAAACGCCAGGAGAAGGAGGCCGCGCCGGGCGACTTCCACGTCGACGAGAAGAATCACACCGTACTGCTCTCGGAAGAGGGACACGAGCACGCCGAGAAGCTGCTCGCCCGTGCGGGTCTGCTGCCCGAGGGGCGCAGCCTCTACGAACCTTCGTACGTGAACCTCATGCACCACCTCAATGCCGCGCTCCGGGCGCATAATCTTTTCTACCGCGACCGCCACTACGTTGTTCAGGAGGGAGAAGTCATCATCGTCGACGAGTTCACCGGCCGGCTGATGCCGGGACGGCGCTGGTCCGACGGGCTCCACCAGGCGATCGAGGCCAAGGAAAACGTATCGATCCAAAGCGAAAACCAGACGCTCGCCTCGATCACGTTTCAGAATTACTTTCGCATGTATCGCAAGCTTGCCGGCATGACCGGCACGGCCGACACCGAAGCCTACGAATTCCAGGAAATCTACGGGTTGGAGGTGGTTGTCGTCCCGACGCACATGCCGATGGTCCGCATCGACCGGCACGACCAGGTGTTTCGCACCGCCGCGGAGAAGTACAAGGCAATCATCCTGGACATCAAGGACTGCCACGCGCGCGGCCAGCCCGTGCTGGTCGGCACCACTTCGATCGAGAATTCCGAGCTCCTGTCCGGAATGTTGCTCAAGGACAAGATGCCGCACCAGGTGCTGAACGCGAAGCAGCACGCGCGCGAGGCGGAGATCGTTGCGCAGGCCGGGCGCCCCAGTGTGATTACCATCGCGACCAACATGGCCGGCCGCGGTACCGATATCGTGCTCGGCGGCAATGTCGAGAAGCAGGTCGACGTCGTGCGCGCCGTGGAGGATCTCGACGCCGGGGAAAGGGAGCGCCGCATCGGCGACCTGCGCAGGGAGTGGCAGGAGTTGCATAACCGGGTGATTGCCGCAGGGGGACTGCACATCATCGGTACCGAGAGGCACGAGTCGCGGCGCATCGACAATCAATTGCGCGGCCGGTCGGGGCGCCAGGGCGATCCGGGTTCCTCGCGCTTCTATCTGTCTCTGGAGGATCCGCTGTTGCGGATATTTGCCGGCGAACGGGTGAATGCCATCATGCAGCGCCTGGGTATGCCCGAAGGGGAGCCGATCGAGCACGGTCTGGTGACGCGCTCGATCGAGAGCGCCCAGCGCAAGGTCGAGGCACACAACTTCGACATTCGCAAACAACTGCTCGAGTACGACAACGTCGCCAACGACCAGCGGCGCGAAATCTATCAGTTGAGGAACTCCATACTGGAATCGCGCGACGTATCGGATCAGATCTCGGCCTTGCGCGAGGGTGTCGTGACCGACCTCTTCCGCGCCCACGTTCCGGAAGAAAGCATGGAAGAGCAATGGGACGTTCCCGGCCTGGAGAAGGCGTATCTCGCCGAGCTCCGGCTCGAGCTGCCTCTGTCGGTCTGGCTCGAGAAGGACCCGAACCTCGACGACCATGCCCTGCTCGGGCGCGCGATCGAGGGGGCGCACATCGCCTACCGGACCAAGATGGCCGGCGCGGTGGCCGAAACCGTGCAGCAGTACGAGCGCATCGTGCTGCTCTCGGTGCTCGACACTCACTGGCGCGAGCATCTTGCGGCGCTCGATCACCTGCGCCAGGGGATCCACCTTCGCGGCTACGCGCAGAAGAATCCCAAACAGGAGTACAAGCGCGAGGCCTTCGAGCTGTTCGGGAGCATGGTCGAGTCGGTGAAGCTCGAGGTCACGCGCCACCTGATGACGATCAGGATCCCGACGCTGGAGGAGGTCGAGCAGGCCGAGCGCGCCCAGGCACCGGCGGTGGAGAACGTACAGTACCAGCACGCGGGATATGAGGAAGCGCTTGCCGGCCCCGAAGGCGAGGCCGCGCCGGCGCCCAAGGCCGCTCCCTTCGTTCGCTCGGCGGGGAAGATCGGCCGCAACGATCCCTGCCCATGCGGGTCCGGGAAGAAATACAAGCATTGCCATGGGAAGCTGAGTTAGACGGAGCATGGCGGTCAACCTCAGTCCTCCGAGACCGGAGGATCTCCTGCCCGTGAAGGGCGTCAGGCTCGGGGTCGCCGAGGCCGGGATTCGTAAATCCGGCCGCAAGGACTTGTTGCTCATGGCGCTCGCCGAAGGGACGCGGGTCGCGGGAGTGTTCACACAGAACCGCTTCTGCGCGGCGCCGGTTCAGGTGACCAGGGAAAACCTCGCATCCGGCCGACTGCCGCGCGCGCTGCTCGTCAACACCGGCAGCGCCAACGCCGGCACCGGCAAGGACGGGCTGGCGGGCGCAAGGGCGAGCTGCGCGGAGGCCGCCCGGCTGCTCGGCTGCGACTCCGGCCAGGTGCTGCCGTTCTCGACCGGCGTGATCATGGAGCCCCTGCCGGTGGAACGTATCGTCGCCGGCTTGCCCGCGTGCCTTGCGGACTTGCGCGAGGACAATTGGGCGCGGGCGGCGGAGGCGATCATGACCACCGACACCGTGCCGAAGGCCCGCTCGCGGCGGATCAAACCGGGCGGCGCCGCCGCCGTGACCGGGATCGCCAAGGGCGCGGGGATGATCCGCCCCGACATGGCGACCATGCTGGCCTTCATCGCCACGGACGCCGCGGTGGGGGAAGAGGCGCTGCGGCAGGTCGTCGTCGACGCCGCTTCTCGGTCGTTCAACCGCATCAGCGTCGACGGCGATACCTCGACCAACGACTCCTTCGTTCTCGCCGCCACCGGCGCCGGCGGCGGTCCGACGATCGACTCGCCCCGCCATCCGCAATTCGCGGCATTGCGCGAGGCTGTGCTCGACGTGTCCCAGTGGCTCGCGCAGGCGATCGTGCGCGACGGTGAAGGCGCGACCAAGTTCATCACGGTAAAGGTCGAAAAGGGGAAAGACGAAGCCGAATGCGCCGCCGTGGCGTATGCGATCGCGCACTCACCGCTCGTCAAGACCGCGTTCTTCGCTTCCGATCCGAATCTGGGACGCCTCCTCGCTGCGATCGGCAATGCGGGCATCCGCGATCTCGAAGTCGAACGCCTGGAGGTGTACCTGGACGACGTCCCGGTCGCGCGGGACGGCGGTCGCGCTCCGGAATACCGCGAGCAGGAGGGGCGGCTCGCGATGGGAAAGAGCGAGATCACGGTGCGCGTCGTTCTCAATCGTGGTGCCGCGGCGACGACGCTGTGGACCTGCGATCTGTCGCACGATTACGTTACCATCAACGCCGAGTACCGGACCTAGAAACGGCATGAAATCGGGAGGCGGCTCCATGTCTGACCTTGAGCGGCTGATCAAGCTCGGAGAGGCTTTGCTCGAGCGAGTGGAAACCCTGCTTCCCCCGGCGGCGCGTTCCGTGGACTGGAAGGGGAGCATCGCCTTCCGCTGGCGCAAGACCTCGCGCCGCGGCTTCATCCAGCCGGTCACGCACCCGCACCGCATCCGCCTTTCCGATCTCTTCGGTATCGACCGGCAGAAAGCGCTGATCGAGCAGAATACCCGCCAGTTCGTCGAGGGGCGCACGGCGAACAATGCGCTCCTCACCGGAGCGCGGGGTACCGGGAAGTCGTCCCTCGTGAAGGCCGTGCTCGACAGGTTTCACGGGCAGGGACTGCGACTGATCGAGGTGGAGAAGCACGATCTCATCGAC
>JBATEB010000156.1:0-6808 GCA_049663805.1 Burkholderiales bacterium
ATGAAAAAGTCACGAAATGTCGGGAAACGAACAAGAAACGGCTGGAGCACACCCGCCTTCCGATCCGTGGGAACAGGCGCCGGCGCAGCAATTGCCGGGAGGCTTCCGCGGCTGCGACGCTGAAGGGAGTCAGGTCAAGGGTCTTGCATTCGGGCTGCCTGGCGACCGAGCGCGATGTTCTAGCCCTGCCGCGTGGGGACGATCCGGGGTTTTTGGGCTTGCGGCTCGGATGCCGGTTCGCGACGGGCCCTGGCCGAACTTTCACTCACGCACCCGAACATGGTACGTATTTCGATCATGCCTTCGTCGTTCTCCCGGTCGGCGGCAAGGTCGTAGAGGGTGGTATGTGCCTCCGTTGCCAGCGCTCTGCGGTAGTAACCGAGGGAATTTGTCAGCGCGATACACGCGGCCCGGGTGTCGTTCAAGCGGTGGCGCGCGCCGGCCAGCTGAAAGGAGACCCTGCTCGCCGCCCAGTAGTCCCCCGCAGACGTGAGCGAGGGCAACTGGCGTTCGATAGCCTCGGTGAGTTTCCTGTCCGCGTCCCCAGGTGAAACGGGTGCCAGCCCTGCGCAGCCGCAGAGAAGGGCGGCGAGTACAATGGCCAGATTCCGTCGAAGCTTCATGATTGTCGTCTCACCTTCTGAAAGTTCCGCCTGATCCATTCAAAGCAAAACCAATGCCTGCTGCAATGTGAAATAGTTGGCACCCAAAAGAGCCGGCAGGCGGATTTACGAGAGGCCACCGCCCTGCAAGAATGGCGCGGTGGAGGATTTGCCGCTGAATCCCTCACTGTGCGCGCCGAGGATGGATCCGCATGAATCTTCATACGAAACTGTGCGAACTGGAGTCAAGGGGCCAGGCGCTGAGGGTCGGTGTCATCGGCGCCGGGAAGTTCGCCGCGATGTACCTGGCCCAAGCGCCGACAACGCCCGGAGTGCATATCGTCGGCATTGCCGATCTGTCGCCGGCCCGTGCCCGCGCCAGCCTCGAGCGCGTCGGCTGGAAGCCGGAGCGCTACGGCGCGCCCTCGCTCGAGGCCGCGCTCAAGGAGCGTCGCACCCATTTGTCGGAGGATTGGCATGGACTGACGGCCCATCCGGCCATCGACATCATCATGGAAGCGACGGGCGATCCGCTGGCCGCCGTCTCGCACGCGCTCGCCGCGTTTCGCCAGGGCAAGCACCTGATCATGGTTACCGTCGAGGCGGATGCACTCTGCGGGCCGCTGCTCGCGAAAAAGGCGAAGGAGGCGGGCGTCGTCTACAGCCTTGCCTATGGAGACCAGCCCGCGATCATCTGCGACCTGGTCGATTGGGCGCGCACGGCCGGGTTTCGGGTGGTCGCCGCCGGACGGGGGCACAGGTGGCTTCCCCATTTCGCCCAGTCAACACCGGAGACGGTGTGGGAGCACTACGGCCTCACCGCGGAGCAGGCCCGGGCCGGCGGGCTGAACCCGAAGATGTTCAACTCCTTCATCGACGGCTCCAAGCCTGCGATCGAAAGCGCCGCGGTCTGCAACGCGACGGGCCTGACGCCCGCGCCGGCCGGACTGGGCTACCCGCCGGCTTCGATCGATCAGTTGCCCGCGGTCATGCGACCGGCGACCGAGGGGGGGTGCCTGCACCACAAGGGGCAGGTGGAGGTGGTTTCGTCGCTCGAGCGCGACGGCCGCGCGATCCCCTACGACATTCGCTTCGGGGTCTGGGTGGTGTTCGAGGGTGAATCCGACTACATCCGCCGCTGCTTCGGCGAATACGGCGTGCAGACCGATCCTTCCGGGCGCTACGCCTGCATGTACAGGCGCTGGCATTTGATCGGGCTGGAAGCGGGGATCTCGCTCGCCGCGGTCGGCTTGAGGCGGGAGGCGACCGGTTGCGCCACCGGCTTTCGCGCCGACGCGATAGCGACGGCGAAGCGCGACCTGCGGATCGGCGAGATCCTCGACGGCGAGGGGGGGTACACGGTGGTCGGAAGACTGATGCCGGCGGCGGATTCGTTGCGCCTGGGTGTGTTTCCTCTGGGCCTCGCGAGTCGGGTGAAGGTGGCCAGGCCCATCAGGCAGGGGGACCCGGTGCTGTGGTCGGATGTCACCTGGGACGCAGGCGACGACGCCGTGCGCCTGCGACGCGAAATGGAGGCGGAGTTCGGGCATGCGACCCGGGAAGCCGCTTGAGCGGGCGGCGTCCCACAGGGAAGGCTTCCTCGCAATTTCCGGCCAAATATAGTGTAATAGACCCAAGCTGGAGACGGGAGGCCCGGGCAGGCCTTTCGCCGGGCGCGGGGACACCTATGAAAACACCTATGAAAACAACACCTAGACCGCTTACTCTGGTTCACGACTCACCCGAGTCGAAGCTCGGGCCGCTCAAGGTCATGGTCATCGACGACCAGTCCACGGGCCGGATCGTCCTCAGCGAAATCATGAGGAGCCTCGACGCCAGTCTCGAGGTCGCGACGTTTGCCGATCCGGTCGAGGCGATCGAGTTCGCGCGCAAACATGCGGTTGACATGGTGCTCACCGATTACAAGATGCCGAACATGGACGGCATCGAGGTGATACGCCGGCTTCGGCGCATCTTCGGCTACGAGGACGTGCCGATCGTGTGCATTACGGTAGTGAATGACCGCGAGATCCGGTACCGGGCGCTCGAGGCCGGGGCGACCGACTTCCTCATCCGCCCCATCGACCGGCTCGAATGCGGTGCGCGCTGCCGAAATCTCCTGAGCCTTCGCCGCCATGAGATTCTCAAGAAGAACCGGACCCGGATTCTCGAACAGAAAATCGACGAGGCCACCCGGGAACTGCGGCGACGCGAGGTTGATACGCTTTTCCGGCTCGCCAAGGCGGCTGAGCAGCGCGACAAGGTGACCGGAATGCATCTCGTGAGGATGGCCAAGTACTCCGCGCTCATCGCCAAGGGCGCGGGCCTGTCCTCGGCGGAGCAGGATGCCATCGAGCTCGCGGCGCCGATGCACGATATAGGCAAGATCGGCATTCCCGACCGGATCCTGCAGAATCCGGGAAAGCTCGAATCCGAGGACCTGCGGGTCATGCAGTCTCACGCGCGCATCGGCTACGACATGCTCAAGGACAGCTCATCCGCGTACCTTCAGATGGCCGCCGTGATCGCCCTCGGCCACCACGAAAAATATGACGGCACCGGCTATCCGACCGGTCTGCGGGGGGAGCATATTCCGCTCGAAGCTCGAATCGTGGCGACTGCCGACGTCTACGATGCCCTGACGTCGCTGCGGCCCTACAAGCCCGCGTGGCCGCTTGACCAGGCGCTCGCCTACATGGAAAAACAGGTCAACCTGCATTTCGATCCACGGCTCGTCCAAATCCTCCTCCGGAACAGGGACGAAGTCGTTTCCATCGGCGAGCGTTTTGCCGACCAGATGGCGCAGTAACCGGATCCGAGGCCTCGTGACGCAACAATTGCTGCTGGCGAAATTCCGGGCCCGCCTCGCCGCGCGTCCGGACACCGAGCACGAACAGGCGATCATCCGGCTGCTGGTCGGTGCGGTGCTATTTCTGTATCTGCTGCCCCAGGCGTTTTCCAAGCACGAACTCGGTGGGGGCACCGACGAGCTGCTTTTCTCCGCCATGGTTTGCTTCATGTTTCTCGCAAGCGGAGTGTTCGCCTGGATTTACTTCGTCCCGGCTCCTTCTTCGGCGCGTCGCGTAGCCGCTTCTTTCCTTGACGTCGGTACGGCGACATTTTTCATGTATAACCTGGGCGCGTACGGTACGCCCTTTTACACCGTGTACCTGTGGACGATATTCGGCAACGGGTTCCGTTACGGAAAACCCTTTCTCTACAACGCCCTCGCGCTAAGCGTCGCCGGTTTCACGTTCGTCCTGGTGTCGAACGAGTACTGGGTTCAGAATCGCGTCCTCGGAGTGTGCCTGCTGGTTGGGATGATTGTCTTGTCCCTGTATGTGAGCAAGCTCGTGACACGGCTTTTCGATTCGCTGCAGCGCGCCGAGACGGCGAACCAGGCCAAGCGCAGATTCCTGTCGACCGTGAGTCACGAGATGCGTACGCCACTCAACGCCATCATCGGCATGAACGACTTGCTGCGCGACACCACTCTGAACGCAGAGCAGGCCGACATGGTGAAGACGATGCATGAAGCATCCCGGTCCATGCTCAAGTTGATCGAGAACGTTCTCGACATATCGAAAATTGAGGCAGGAAAAGTTGACATTGAAGAAACCGACTTTGACCTGCACAGTCTTGTCAACGGCACAACCAGCGTGCTTGCGCCGCAGGCGGAAATTCGCGGGCTCCGACTTGTTGCCCACGTGATGCCGGAAGTGCCGCATGCACTGCGTGGGGACCCGTACCATCTGCGGCAGGTTCTCTATAATCTCATAGGTAACGGCATCAAGTTCACCGAGAGGGGCGGCGTGACGCTGACGGTATCCAGCGTGGGGGAAAGCGACCACGCAGCGCACCTGCGCTTCGCCGTCCGGGATACGGGAATCGGGATTGCATCCGACGTGCAGGAGCGGATATTCGAAAGCTTCGTACAGGCCGACGACTCGACCACGCGCCGCTATGGCGGTACCGGCCTGGGCACGACGATATCGAAGCAGCTTGTCGAGATGATGGGCGGCCAGATCGGGTTGAAGAGCGTGCCCGGCGAGGGGAGCACGTTCTGGTTCGAGCTGCCGCTGAAGAAGCAGATGGACGGGCAAGTTGGTGAGGCCTCGTTCCGGCTTAACGACATCCGCGTCATGTTGCTCGGCTTCTCGGACACAGAGCTGCACAGCCTCGAGCAGGATCTTTCGGGTTGGGGGGCGCGCACAGGTCGAGCGGCGGGGGTCGAGGGAGCTTCAGCGCGGCTAGCCGAAGCTAAGTCACTCGGGCATCCTTATCATCTCGTCTTGGTCCGGGAAGGCGCAGAAACCGATCCGAGCGACGTCCTTGCGACTTTCCGAGACACTCGCGCTCAAAAACCTCCCCCAACCGTGATTTGTGCCCAGGGGTTAACGGAAATCCGGCGGACCGAAGCGCTTGCGGCCGGATTTGCGGCGGTTCTGGAAATGCCGTTTAAAAAGCGGTTGCTGTTTAACGCTATTCATTCGGCGACTGCGGTGCAAGGGGGGCAGGAAGGCGTCATTTCTCTCAGCGACTACTATGCCACGCGCGACGCGAACCGGCGCCGTTACCAGATTCTGGTAGCCGAAGACAACGCGGTGAACCAGCGTGTCATCCTCGGAATACTTGAGCGCGCCGGTCATAGGGTTCGGGTGGTTGGAAACGGAGAGCAAGCGCTGGATATTCTCGAGAACGAGCGATTCGACGTGATCATCATGGACCTTAACATGCCCGAACTGGGCGGGCTGGATGCCGCCCGGGCCTACAGGTTCATGGATCCGGAGGCGGCCCGGGTTCCCATCATTATGCTGTCGGCCGACGTAACGTTGGAGAGCATGAAAGAGTGCGAGGAGGCCGGGATTGACGCATTCCTTCCAAAGCCACTCGAAGCGCGGCGCTTGCTAGATACGATAGCCAGCACGATCGCCAAGCGCGATATCGCTGTGGTCGAAGCCAAGAGCGATGACGAGGCAATCCCTGTTGTTATCAATCCTGCTGCGCTTGCGGAATTGGAACTGATTGGTTCTGGCAACAGCTTCATGCCCGAGCTGGTCAACGGATTCATCCAGGACGGAGAGGCATTGCTCAAGGAGATGGAAGCGGTCGTCGCGGCCGGGCAGTACGACGCTTTGAGGGACCTTGTGCACGCGATGAAGGGGTCGGCGGTTACGCTGGGTGCCGAGCAGCTTTGCAGGACCTGTGCGAGTTTGAGCGGTCAGACAACTTCTGAGCTCGAGGTCGGCGGCACGCGCCTCCTGAAGGTCATCAACGAGCACTTCAAACAGGTGGCTGCCGCCCTGAAGGAATACCTCAGGAAAGGCCAAATTGCAGCACGGTAGCTGCGCGGCGATATCGCCTGGGCGAAACCGGACCCCCCGATCGGGACGGATCGGACCCCGGTGAGGCAGGCGACCAGCTCGCAGCCAGCTCGGCGCTTCGGCGCAGAGCGCCGGGCCGGGAATCGCCGCTTGTTAGGCGACTGCGAATTCCGCGTAGCCCGGTACGTCGAGCGCGATTCCACCCTTGGTGTGCCCCGCCTGAGAACGGGCCCCATCGATCAGTTCGGGGGTGGCGCCATGCTGGGCGAACTTGAGTTGCGATCGCACGAGTCGGTTCATCAGCTTCAAATCCTTTTCCTGCAGGCGCATCGCAGCATCGACCCAGACATTGGTGATGTTGAGCATTTCTTCGTAGGCGACTCGATGGAAATGCTGCCGGCAGCTGAACACCGCCTGCATGCCGTTGCGACGACGCTCGTTGCGGCGAACAAAGTCGCGTACCGCTGACTCGCCGGTCCCGTCCTCGACAAGCAGGTCGACGACACCCATCTTGTGCATCTCTTCTGCCGTATAGATGCGACCGGAGAGAATGAGTTCCTCGGCCCGTTGCATCCCGACGCGACGGGCGAGCAAGCTGTAGGCGCCCATCCCCGGAAACAGATTGAACAAGATCTCCGGCATTCCCATGCGCGCCCGGCGTTCGGCGATCAAGACATTCGACGAGAGCGCGGTCTCGAATCCGCCTCCGAGGGCCTCGCCCTGGACCAGCGAGATGGTTGTCAGGGGGCTGTTGTAGTTGCAGATCCGCGGGTACATATTATCGATGCAAAGCTTGGCGTACTTCATCAACGCGTCGCGGTCTCCGGCGGTAACCAGTTCTTGGAATAGCGCCAGATCCCCTCCGAGATTGAACACTTTCTC
>JBATEB010000157.1:0-2031 GCA_049663805.1 Burkholderiales bacterium
CGGTGACCGCTTCGGCCGTGCTGTGGTTCGCGGCGTTCGCGGTGTTCAGCGCGGCGTACTGGCCGATCCTCACCCGCGCGCGGGCGGACGGCGCGCCGGGATAGAGGCGGCCGAGCTGAGCGGGGGTTCGAATCCTCCGTGGTGAGCATCGCGATCGGTCGTGTTTTCCTGGTGGACCGCCTCTCAGGAGAGTTTATAATATATTGATAAATAACGAGGTTATGCTTTTCTGGGTAGCCAAATTGTACATTATTTATATATGTCCACCATTGATGTACATACTAAAATAGTGTACAAATACTTCAATCATGAACGCCTTGGAGAAACCTGCAGCGACCGACGAAGCCGGAATTCTGCACGCGGCACTTCTGGGGCTGCAGGATCATGGGCTGAAAGCGGAAATTGCCCGCACTCAGCCAAAACGTGGCAACGCGCACGTAGATGCATTCGTGCGCGTGCGCCACGGAACCGAGGTGGCGATTTATGCCGCGGAGGTCAAGCGCTGGCTGACGCCAGCCCAGGTGGGCGCAGTCGTCGCGCGGCTGCGAGGAATTGGGCAGCTTGCGTTGCTCGTCACCGACTACGTCACGCCGCCAGTGGCGGCACAGTTGAAGGCTCTCGATGTCGCCTTCGCGGATGTGGCGGGGAACGCCTATCTGCGGGGCAAGACGTTTCTGGTGTGGGTTACCGGCCGGCGTCCGCCCGAGCTGGCGAATGCACCCCGTGCACAGCGTGCTTATCAGCCGACCGGACTGAAGCTCTTGTTCGCTTTGCTGTGCAATCCCGGCTGGATCGATCTGAACTACCGTAAGTTGGCGATGCGCGCGAGCGTTGCGCATGGGACGGTCGGTTGGGTCATGAGGGATCTTGTGCAAGATGGATTCTTGATCGAAACCGGGGGCCGACGCGTCCGCGCTCGCAGGCTACGCAACCGGCGCGTCCTGCTCGAACGCTGGGTCGAGGCGTACCTTCGGACCTTGCGACCGCAGATAGTCCTCGGACGGTATCAGGCGGAGAAGCCGGATTGGTGGAGGACGCTCGATCCGCTCAAGTACGGCGCGCTACTCGGGAGCGAACCTGCTGCCGCCGTGCTAACCGAGTACCTGAAGCCCGGCATTGTCACGCTGTACCTCAACCAAGTGCCGGGCAACCTCATTGTCGATCATCGCCTGCGCGCCGCAAAGGACGGCAATGTCGAGCTTCGGGAGCGTTTTTGGGGGTTCGAATACGATTGGAACCATCCCACGCTGACGCCGCCGTTATTGATCTACGCGGATCTCCTCGGTACCGGGGACGCTCGCTGTATTGAGACCGCACGCCGAATCTTCGATGGCCATCTCGCTCGACTTGTCGCAGAGGATTGAGCTGCGGTTGTTCGCGGCGGCGGTACACGAGGTCTCCCGGGCGGCATCGGACGCACCGTTCTTTCTCGCGGGCGCGCTCGCACGCGACGTGCTGCTGCAATACGCGCACGGCATCGACACCGGCCGGCAGACAGCGGACGTGGACTTGGCGTTGGCGATGGAAAACTGGCGGCGCTATGAGGCGCTGCGCGCAGACCTGATTCGCTCCGGCCAATTCGCCGCGGTTCCCGCCGCAATTCACAAGCTCCGGTTCCGAGGCTCGCTGGAAGTGGATTTTCTGCCCTTCGGACCGATCGAGCGGGCGGACCGTACGATTGCGTGGCCTCCGGACGGGGCGTTCGTGATGACGACGTTCGGCTTTCGCGAGATGCACACTGCGACTATCTCTGTCGCACTGCCAGACGGAGCACAAGTACAGGTCGCCTCGCTGCCCGCGCTCGCCTTGCTCAAGCTCGTTGCCTGGGCGAACCGCCGTCTGACCGAGCCAGGCAAGGACGCGCATGATCTGAAACTGATCCTTCGGCATTACCTAGATGCGGGAAACGCGGATCGGCTGCATACAGAAGGGGCCGAACTGCTGCAGTCTGCAGATTTCGATTACGAAACGGCTGGCGCGTGGCTGTTAGGAAAGGACATGGCCCACCTTCTCGATGCCGAAGGGCACGAG
>JBATEB010000158.1:0-20132 GCA_049663805.1 Burkholderiales bacterium
GCATCCAGGAGAACGCGGCGCGCATGATGCTGCTCGAGTCGCCCCGCCCGGGACGACCCCCGCTCCTGCAGCGGCTGATGGGCTCGGCGCTCGCCAAACCGCTCGTCGCCGCGATGGCGAGAAAGCAGCTCGCGGCCCGCGTTTCGCGCGACCACTATCCCGCGCCCTACGCGATCCTCGATCTGTGGCAGAAGTACGGCGGCGATCCGTTCGCGCCGCCGCGCAACGATCCGGCGTCGGTCGCAAGCCTCCTCGAGAGCGACACCGCGCGCAATCTGATCCGCATCTTCTTCCTCCAGGAGCGCATGAAATCGCTCGGCAAGGACAGCGATTTCCGGGCGAAGCGGGTGCACGTCATCGGCGCGGGGGTGATGGGCGGGGACATCGCCGCCTGGTGCGCGATGCGCGGACTCACGGTGACGCTGCAGGACCAGAGCGCGGAGCGCCTCGCGCCCGCGATGAAGCACGCGGCCGAGCTCTTCCGGCGGCGCCTGCGCGACCCGTCCCGCATCCGCGACGCCCTCGACCGCCTGGTTCCGGACGTTGCCGGAGACGGAGCGCGGGCGGCGGATGTCATCATCGAGGCGATCTTCGAGAACCTGCAGGCCAAGCGCGAGCTGTTCGCGAAGCTCGAGGCGGTGGCGAAGCCGCAGGCGATCCTCGCCTCGAACACCTCGAGCCTCAAGCTCGCGGACATCAGCGCGCAATTCAAGCGCCCGTCGCGGCTCGTGGGGATCCATTTCTTCAACCCGGTGCCGCAGATGCAGCTGGTCGAGATCGTCTCGGGCGGCGCGACCGATCCCGAAGCGGTGAAAAGCGCGGCGGCATTCGTGCGCCAGATCGACAAGCTGCCGCTGACAGTGAGGGATTCGCCGGGGTTCCTGGTGAACCGGGTGCTCGGGCCCTATCTCGACCAGGCGCTGCGCATGGTCGATGAAGGAGTCGCGCCGGAGACGCTCGATGCCGCGGCAACCCGTTTCGGAATGCCGATGGGACCGATCGAGCTCGCCGACACCGTGGGCCTCGACATCTGCCTCGCGGTCGGCAGGGAGCTCGGCGGCGGGCGCGCCGAACCGCCGAAGAAACTCGCCGAACTCGTGGCCGCGGGGAACCTCGGCAAGAAGTCCGGGCGCGGATTCTATGTCTGGCAGAAGGGAAAGGCGCGCAAAGGCGCCGCGGCGGCCGCGTCGCCGGAGTTGGGCGAGAAGCTGATCGCGCCCTACCTCGAGGAAGCCCGGGCGGCCGTCGCCGAGGGCATCGTCGCCGACGCCGATCTCGCCGACGCCGGGCTCATCTTCGGCACGGGTTTCGCGCCTTTCCGCGGCGGGCCGCTGCACTACCTGGCGACGCGCGGAGCGTGAGCGCCGACACCGACCTCCCTCGCGGGGAGGACACGACGCGGTATCGCTTGCCCTGACGGGACGGGGCATGGGAGAATTTTCCCCCGACCAGGGAGGGTCCAGGTGGCCGCGATGAAAACGGTGGGTGCTGCACTGCGCTGCCGCTTGCGTAAAGTCGCCGGCGCGATCGGAGTGCTCCTTTTCTCGTATGCGGGTTTCTCCGCGGCGCAGGCGCCCGCGGCGCCGCGCTTCGAAATCCAGCGCTACACGGTCGAAGGCAACACGCTCCTCCCGCAATCCGAGATCGACGCCGTCCTCAGGCCGCATACCGGCCGCGACCGCGATTTCGGCGATATCCAGCGGGGGCTCGAGGCGCTGCAGGGCGCCTACGCCGGCCGCGGCTACAGCGCGGTGCGCGTCAGCCTCCCCGAGCAGGACATCCGCGCGGGTCAGGTCCGGCTGGTCGTCGTCGAGGCGCGGATCAATCGCGTGCGGGTCCAGGGCAACCGCTTTTTCGACGAACCGAACGTCAGGGCCGGGCTGCCCTCGTTGAAGGAAGGCGGCTCCCCGAACACCCGAGCCATCAGCCGCGAAGCCCAGCTCGTCAACGACAGCCCGGCGAAGCAGGTGAGCGTCGCGCTCCAGGCCGCCGACGATCCCGGCAAGGTCGATGCCACCGTTCGCGTTCAGGACGAATCGCCCTCCAGGGTCTCGGCGTTTCTGGACAACAGCGGCACGCCGAGCACGGGATACTACCGCCTCGGCGCGGGCTACCAGCACGCCAACGTCTTCAACCGCGACCACGTGCTCAGCACCCAGGTGCTCACTTCGCCGGGTCATGTCTCGGATGTCAGGATCTTCGGCGTCGGGTACCACGTTCCGCTGTACGGCGCCGGCGGCACCGTCGACGCCGTCGCGGGGTACTCGAGCGTCGATTCCGGCACCGTCGAGGCGGTCAACCTCAACGTCGCGGGCAAGGGGAAGGTCTTCGGGCTGCGCTACACGCAGCTCCTCGGGCGCATCGATACCTACGAACACCGGGTCGTCCTCGGACTCGATTACCGGGCCTACGACAACGATGTCACCCAGGTCGGATCGACCACGGCGCTGGTGTCCGACGTGACGGTCCGGCCGGTGTCGCTCGCTTACATCGGCCGCCTGTCCCAGGTCGGCCGCGACCTGTCCTTCAACGTTTCCGTATCGCGCAACATTCCGGGAGGCAGCAACGGCAGCGAGCAGGATATCGCCGACCAGGGCCGCCCGGAGGCCAAGGCCCGGTACACGATCACCCGCCTGGGCCTCGCTTACACGCAGCTCCTCCCGTCGGACTTCATCCTGCGCGCGGCCGCGAACGCGCAGCAGACGAAGGACCTCCTCATCCCCGGGGAGCAATTCGGGATGGGCGGCGCGGACAGCGTGCGTGGTTACTACGAGCGCGAGGTGGCGAGCGACGTCGGCCGGCGATTTTCGCTGGAAGCCTACAGCCCGGATTTCGGTCCGCGGCTCGGCTCCGCCTGGCGCGCCCGCGCCCTCGTTTTCGCCGACACGGCGCAGGGTCACGACAACACCCCGGTGCGCAATCCGGAAAACAAGCTGGCGAGTTTCGGCATCGGCTTGCGCGTGAACATGGGCAAGTCGCTCGCGGGCCGGCTCGACGTCGCGAGGCCCACCCGTGATGCGGGAACGCGCCTGAAGGGCGACAGCAAGGTGCACGCCGCCGTGGCCTACAGCTTCTGAGCGGAGGGGGCTTTGTCACCGTGCAAAATGTCACAAGACTCGCCCCCTGCGGGGTTTAATATGGGGCGAATTCCCGCGGGCCCGGGAATGAAATCGCGGGGGAGGTAATCATGTCCAGCACCCGAGGTCAGCATCGGCACGCGTTCCGACCCAAGCTCATCGCGCTGTCGGTCGCCGCCTGCTTCGGGCTGTCGTCCACACAAAGCCAGGCCAATCCCACCGGCGGCACGGTCGCCTCGGGCAGCGCGAGCTTCGCCAGTTCGGGCAATACGCTGACGATCACCAACACCGCCAATACCATCATCAACTGGGCGAGCTTCTCGATCGGGGTCAACGAGATCACCCGGTTCCTGCAGTCCTCGGCTTCCTCCGCGGTGCTCAACCGCGTCGTGGGCGCCAACGGCGTCATTCCCCAAAGCGTCATCGACGGGATCCTGTCCTCCAACGGCCGGGTGTTCCTCCTCAACCCGAGCGGCATCCTGATCGGGTCGACCGCCCGCATCGACGTCGCCGGCTTCGTCGCTTCCAGCCTCAATCTCTCCGACCCGGATTTCCTGAACGGCAGGCTGCGCTTCACCGAGACCCCGGGCGCGGGCGGCGTCTCCAACGCGGGCGTCATCGACACGAGCGCGGGCGGCCGCGTCTTCCTGGTCGCGCCCGACGTGCAGAACAGCGGCATCATCCGCTCCCCGCAAGGCGAGATCGTGCTCGCCGCCGGGAAGAGCGTCGAGCTCGTTTCCGAGGCTTCGCCCTTCGTCACGGTCAGCCTCACCGCCGACAGCGAGCAGGCGCTCAATGTCGGGCAGCTCCTCTCCGAGTCCGGCCGCATCGGCATGTTCGGCGCGCTGGTCCGCCAGGGCGGCGCGGCCGAGGCCAACGGCGCCGTCGCCGGCGCGAACGGCGAGATCCGGCTCATCGCCACGCGCGACCTGACGCTGGACGCGGGCAGCCGCACCACCGCCAACGGCGCGAGCGGCGGCAACGTGACGCTTCAGGCACGACAAGGGACCAATCTCATCTCCGGCACGGTCGAAGCCAGGGGCGACTCCGGCCAGGGCGGAACGATCCAGGCGCTCGGCGTGCGCGTCGGCGTGATCGGCTCGGGCGTGATCGACGCCTCCGGCGACTCGGGCGGCGGGACGGTGCTCCTCGGCGGCGATGCCCACGGCGCGAATCCCGAGGTCCAGAACGCCGATCGCACCCTGATCGGAACCGACGGCGTGATCCGCGCCGACGCGGGGACGACCGGCGACGGCGGCCGGGTCATCGTGTGGTCCGATGCCGAAACGCGGTTCTACGGCGCGATCTCCGCGCGAGGCGGATCGCGGTCTGGCAACGGCGGTTTCGTCGAGACTTCGGGCAAGGTGCTGCAGGCATTCGGCAGCGTCGACACGAGCGCGCCGAACGGCCAGGGAGGGAATTGGTTGCTCGACCCGGATTTCATCAACATCGTTGCGAACACCGTCGCCATACTCCCCTGCCCGCTGCCGGGAGCCGGAATCTGTTCAATCCTGTTTAACGACCTCAGCAATCTCATCGGCCAGCCCGGCATCTCTGAGGTTTCGGTAAGCGCGATAGACGCCGGATTGCGCAGCAACGGAGCGGTGACCTTGCAGGCGCATCAGGACATCGCTCTCCTCACCGACCTCATACTTCCCACCGGACTTACCGTCCCCGGCACCTTCACCGCGCAAGCCGGCAACGATATCAATCTGGGCGGCTTCAATATCACCGGTTCCGGCACGAACATCACGCTGATCGCGAACGACGCGGCGTCGCTCACCGCGAGCGGGGTCGGCCGTATCACTTCCCTCGCCGGCTCCGGCAACATCACGACCGGCGGCGGCAGCGTCAATCTTTCCGGCTACGGTGTCGCGGTCGGCAACATCAACACCAGCGGCCTCCTTGGCGCCGGCGCCGTGACCATCGGGGACACGTTCCAGCCGATCGCGAGCGACATCGCCACCGGCGCCATCACCACGGCGTCCCTGACCGCCGGCTACGGCGGCGGCTCCGTCAGTCTGGTCACCGCGGCCGGTAAGATCGCCGTCAACGGCTCGATCGACACCCATGGCGCGAACGGCGACTTTTATGGATTCATCGACGGCATGGCGGGCGGCGATGTGACTCTGTACCGCACCGACGCAACGACGCCCGGCGCAATCACGGTCGCAGGCAACCTCCAGACCTCCGGCGGCTACGGCGTAGTTTCGGGCACGAGCATCGGCCAGGGCGGTTCCGGCGGATCTGCCGGAACGATCGCGATCGGCGGCACGGTCCCAATGAACGGCGACATCCTGGTTCAAGGCGGTATCTTCGCGCGGGGCGGCGACGCCGCCGGCAGCACCGCCGTCGGTGCCGCGGGCGGCTTCGGCGGTTTCGGCGGAGACATCACGGTGCAGGCGAGCGGCAACGTCACGGTCGGCGGGCCGAACGGGCCCGTCGATGTCAGCGGCGGCATCGGCGGCGCCGGCGGCCCGGCAGGAGGAGTCAGCGTCCCGATTGCAGCCGGAGACGGCGGCGACGGCGGTGGCGGCGGCCTGGTGGACCTCGTGGGAGGAAAGCTGACCGTCGGCAACATTGTCTCGACCGGCGGCGCCGCGGGCAGGGGCGGCGACGGCCTCTCGGCCACTCAACCGGGAGGCAGCGGCGGTTTCGGCGGCTTTGGCGGCGGCGCAACGCTCACCGGCGGAACCTCGCTCCTCGTCGCCGGCGCGATCAATGCGAGCGGCGGCGCGGGGGGGGTCGGCGGCGCTTACGGCGGCGCCGGAGGGATCGGCGGACTCGGAGGGATCGTGCTGGCTTCCGGCTCCGGCGGGAGCGCCACACTCACCGGCGCCCTCGACGTGAGCGGCGGCGCCGGCGGCGCCGGCGGCGCGGGGAACGGTGTCCTGGCCGGTATCGGAGGCAGCGGAGGCAACGGCGGGTTCGTGTTCATGGTGGGCGATACCATCGACCTGTCCAAGGCCGGCGCCATCGCCGCATCGGGCGGAACCGGAGGCGCCGGCGGCGACGGCGGCGGGGTGGCGGGCGGAAACGGCGGAAACGGCGGAAGCGGCCAATTGATCGAGTTGATCTATGGTTCGAGCATTCTTTTCACGGCGCCGCTCACCGCAAGCGTGCGCGGCGGCGCGGGCGGAGCAGGCGGGGCCGGGCTGGTCGCAGGAATTGCGGGCCTTCCCGGAATTGACGGATTGGTCTTTGTCGGCAACAGCTTCACTGACCTCACGCCGCGGCTGGATTCCAACACCCTTGCGGCGAGCATCGGTCAGGCGACCCGTTTCTCCGTAACGCTCGACATCACGGAGAAAAGAATCAGGAAAAGCGACGACAAGAAAGGACAGGCGGCATGCAACTGACCCGCTGCCGTCCCTTCCTCCGCGCGCTCGGCGCGCTCGCGCTGATCGCGCCCGCGCTCGCCCTCGCGCAGGGCACGGTCCAGCATCTCTCGGGAACGCTCTCGGCGCAGCGGCCCGACGGCTCGCTGCGGGTGCTCGCCGAGCGCTCCAGCGTCCTCGTCGGCGAGGTGATCTCGACCGAGCGCGACAGCTACGCGCAGCTGAGCTTCAGCGACGGCGGCCGGGTGACGCTGCGCCCCAACACGCAGGTCAGGATCGAGCAGTACGCCTACGACGAGCGCCGGCCGGGGAGCGACAATTTCGCCATGCAGCTCTTCAAGGGCGGCTTGCGCGCGCTCACCGGGCTGATCGGCAAGCGCAGCAACAACCGCAACGCCTACCGCATGGTGACCTCGACGGCGACGATCGGCATCCGCGGCACGGACTACTCGGTCCTCGACATCAGGCCTCCCGCCCCCGGCGAGTTCGTGCCCGAGGAAATGCTGCCCAGCAGTTCGCTCCCGCCGGGGGTGTACGCGACGGTCATCGACGGGCAGATCGCCTTCATCTCGGGAAACATCGAGCAGCCGGTCGGCATCGGGCAGGTGGCCTTCTCCAGCAACCTCAATCTGCCGCCGCGGCTGGTCCCGCCGCCGCCGAACCTGCCGCAGATCACGCCGCCGCCGGGCTTCGGGCAGGCGCTCAGGACGAGCGCCCTCAACGCCGGCGCGACCCGGGAGTGCATCATCCAGTAAGGCCCGCTGCCGCTACACTGGAAGCCCGCCTCAAGGCGGGCTTTGTCTTTTTCGGGAACCTCGGATGGCGAAAATCGACTTCGCCTGGGAGCTGGGCGCGGGAACCGGGCACGTCACGACGCTCCTGCCGATCGCCGCGGCGATCAAGGCGCGGGGTCACGCGGCGCGCTTTTTCCTGCGCGATCTTTCCGCGGGCGCCGACCTCGAGGGCGCCTCCGGGATTCCGCGCGAGGGCGCGCCGATCTGGTCCGGGCCCCCGACCCTCCCCAACCCGCTGAACTTGGGCGAGATCCTGCTCAACTTCGGCTACCACGACCCGCCCCAGCACAAGGCGCTCATCGACGCCTGGCGCGAGCGGCTGCGGGGCTCCGACGCGGTCGTCGCCAACGTCGCCCCCGCCGCCCACCTCGCGGCACTGACCCTGGGCCTGCCGAGCTTCGAGATTTCGCAGGGGTTTCACGTTCCGCCGGCCGTGATGCCCACTCCCCCGCTTCGCCATTGGGAGCCCGCTCCCCGCGCGCGCCTGGAAGCGGCCGACCGGCAGGTGCTGCGGGTGATCAACTCGGTTCTGTCCGGTTACGCCGTGCCGCCGCTTGCGACCATCGGCGAGCTGTTCTCCGGCCGCGCGATGCTGCTCACCTACCCCGAGCTGGACATCTATCCCGAACGCGGGCCCTCCGATTACTACGGGATCACCGACTCGGGCGAAGGCGCGGCGATCCCCGCCTGGCCCGCGGGCAAAGGCCCGCGCCTGTTCGCCTATCTCTACGCGTACTTCAGGGGACTCGATCCGCTGCTCGCCGCGATCGCCGCGCGCAAAGCGCCCACCCTGGTGTTCTGCCGCGGCATCGAGCCGAGGCTGAAGGAAAAGTACGAGGGCGGCTCGATCCATTTCTCGGCCGAAGCGATGTCGGTGTCGCGGCTGCTGCCGCAGGCCGACCTCGTCCTGTGCCACGGAAGCCATCAGATGACCGCGCAGGCGCTGCTCGCCGGAAAACCGGTGCTGCTGCTGCCGACCCAGCTCGAGCAGTTCCTCATCATGCGGCGCCTGGTGCGCTACGGCGCGGGCCTGGGGATTTCGCCGGACACGCCCGACGCCGACTATGCCGCCGCGCTCGGAGCGCTCTCGGAAAAGGCCGGGTATGCCGCCCGGGCCCGCGAGTTCCGCGACCGCTACGCCGGGCACAGCCGCGCCGCGGCGCTCGCGACCATGGTCGAGCGCATCGAGTCGGCGCTCCGCCCGGGGAGTCGAACCACGGATCCACGGTAAGATGGCGCGGTGTCGAAGCTTCCCGAAAACAAGGAACCGGTCCTGCGCGTGGTGCCGATGCCCGCCGACGCCAACCAGCACGGCGATATTTTCGGCGGCTGGATCATGGCGCAGGTGGACATCGCCGGCGGGGTGTTCGCGGCGCGCCGCGCACGCGGCCGCGTCGCCACCATCGCCGTCAACTCGTTCCAGTTCAAGCAACCGGTGTTCATCGGCGACGTGCTGTCCTTCTACGCCGACACGGTGCGCGTCGGCACCACCTCGATCACCGTCAACGTCGAGGTCTACGCGCAGCGCAACCCCACCGACATGGAGACCGTCAAGGTGACCGAGGCGACGCTCACCTATGTCGCCACCGGTCCCGACCGCAAGCCGCGCAAGGTGCCGCCGCCCGCGGCTTGAGCCCGATCCGCGGGCCCTGGAGCTAGGGTTCCGCCGCCGCGTGCCGGGCGAGTTCGAGCCGGGCGATCGCGTTGCGGTGAACCTCGTCGGGCCCGTCGGCGAAGCGCATGGCGCGCGAGTGCGCGTACATGAACGCGAGCGGAAAATCCCCGGACATGCCCGCGCCGCCGTGCGCCTGGATCGCCCAGTCGAGCACCTTGCAGGCGACGTTGGGCGCGAGCACCTTGATCATCGCGATCTCGGCGCGCGCGGCCTTGTTGCCGACGGTGTCCATCAGGTAGGCCGCTTTCAGGACGAGCAGCCGCGCCGAATCGATCATGATGCGGCTCTCCGCGATCCGCTCCCGGGTCACGGTGCGCTCGGCGACCGGCTTGCCGAAGCTGACGCGGGTCTGGCTGCGCCGGCACATCAGTTCGAGCGCGCGCTCGGCGACGCCGACGAGGCGCATGCAGTGGTGGATGCGCCCGGGCCCCAGCCGCCCCTGCGCGATCTCGAAACCGCGGCCCTCGCCGAGCAGGATGCCGGAAACCGGCACCTTCACGTTCTCCAGCGCAATGTCCATGTGGCCGTGGGGCGCGTCGTCGTAGCCGAAGATGCTCAGGGGCCGCAGGATCCTGACCCCGGGCGCGTCGCGCGGAACCAGGATCATCGACTGCTGCGCGTATTTCGCCGCGCCCGGGTCGGTCTTGCCCATCAGGACGAACAGCCGGCAGCGCGGGTCGCCCGCGCCCGAGGACCACCACTTGCGCCCGTTGACGACGTAGTCGTTCCCGCTCCGCTCGATGCGGCAGCGGATGTTGGCCGCGTCCGACGAGGCGACGTCCGGCTCGGTCATGAGGAATGCCGAGCGAATCTCCCCCGCGAGCAGCGGATCGAGCCAGCGTTTCTTCTGCTCCTCGGTGCCGTAGCGCTCGAGCGTCTCCATGTTGCCGGTATCGGGCGCGGAGCAGTTGAACGCCTCCGGCGCCCAGTGCACGCGCCCCATGATCTCGCACAGCGGCGCGTACTCGAGGTTGGAGAGCCCCTCGGGCGCCCGCGGCGAGCGCGGCAGGAACAGGTTCCACAGCCCTTCGGCGCGCGCCCTGGGTTTCAGCTCCTCGACCAGCCGGCTCGGCGCGAAGGGATTGCCGAGCGCGCGATTCGCCTCGACTTCGTCGTGGAAGCGCCGCTCGTTGGGATAGACGTGCTCGTCCATGAAGCGCACGAGCTTCGCCTGCAGTACCTTCACCTTGTCCGAATACGCGAAATCCACGTTTTCTCCGTTCGTCATCCGCCGGACTCGATCGCCCGTTCCGCGTAGCGCCAGCCCAGCTCGGCCAGCGGCTTCGCGCGCCGGCCGGCCTCGAGCGCCTGCTCGCTCGAGGCGAGGCCCTCCAGCGCGCGCTTCATCACCCCCTGAAGGATCGCGGCGATGCGAAACAGATTGTAGGCGAGATAGAAATCCCAGTGCGCGATCGCCCCCCGGCCGGTGCGCCCGCAATACGATGCGATGTAGCGCGACTCGGCCGGTATGCCGAGCGCGCCCAGGTCCAGGCCCGCGATGCCGCGGAACTGCCCCGGCGGGATGTGCCAGGCGAGGCACTGGTAGGAAAAGTCCGCGAGCGGATCGCCGAGCGTGGACAGCTCCCAGTCGAGGATCGCCAGGACCCTGGGTTCGCGCGGGTGAAAGATCAGGTTGTCCAGGCGGTAGTCTCCGTGGACCACCGCGCTCGCTTCCTCCGGAGGAACGTTCTCCGGCAGCCAGGCGATGAGCCGGTCCATCGCCTCGATCTTCTCGGTCTCCGAAGCGCGGTATTGGCGGCTCCAGCGCCCGACCTGACGCGCCAGATAGTTTCCGGGCCTGCCGAAGTCGGCGAGTCCCGCGCCGCGGTAATCCACCCGGTGCAGCCTCGCCATGACGCGATTGGTCTCGTCGTAGATCGCGGCGCGCCCGGCCGGCGCCATCCCGGGGAGCGAGGGCTCCCACAGGACGCGGCCCTCGACGTATTCCATGACGAAGAACGCGCGGCCGATGACGCTTTCGTCCTCGCACAGGCAGTGCGTCCTCGGCACCGGGATGCCGGCCTTGCCGAGCGCCGCGATCACGCGGAATTCGCGTTCCACCGCGTGTGCCGAAGGCAGCAGTCTGGCCGCCGGCCCGGGTTTGGCGCGGAGCACGTAGCGCGCGCCCCGGGCGTGAAGCAGATAGGTGGGGTTGGATTGCCCTCCCCTGAACTGCTCGACCGCGAGCGGCCCTGAAAATCCCTCGACGCGATGGCGCAGGTAACGCTCGAGCGCGACGGGGTCGAAGCGGTGCCGCTCCTGCACCGGCATCGTGCCGACGAACTGCCCGCTCATCGCCGGCGCGTTGTCAGACACCGCGGTGGGCATCTGACAGTGCTGCCCTTCCCGTCCGCGCCTTGTCGGCCTGCCGACTTCCCGGTGAGGCCCTCGATCGCCGCAGGGCGGCCGGGAGGGACGCCATGGAATGTATTATTAATCATAAGCTTAACTCTCAAGCCGCTGCCCGGATTCAACCGTACTGGAACCTGGCCCGCTTCCTGCTACAGGTAAGGCGAACGGGGCTGAATTGCAAAAAGCCCGGGAAATTTGAGCGAACCGACTGAAAGGAAACACCATGGACGCAATCATCACCGGATTCCAGATTGTGTGTGCGGCGGGCCTGGTGCTCGGCGGCGCGCTCACCCTGTACCAGCAATTCACGCTGCGCCCCGCCCAGGCCGCACGCTTCGGCTACGGCGCCGCGAACGACTTCGAAATCGGCTACCGCCGCGCGCGCCGCGCCAACTAGAACTCACTGTGCGTTTCCGGCGTCTCCGCCACCCTGTGGCGGCTGCGCCGTTTTTTTTGACCCGCCCCCGCAGGCTCAGTAAACCGCCTTTTCCCTGAAGTACTGGAAGCGGTCGATCGAGCGCAGCCTGACCTCGCCGATCTCGACTCCCTGCAGGATCCTCAGCGGCACCTCGATCCCGGCCGCTCCCAGGCCCCACACCCTGCGGTAGAACTCCTCCTGGGTCCTGACCGCGTCGGCGCCCACGCCGATGACGATGTCCCCGTTCCGCACCCCGGCCCTGTCCGCCGGGCCCTCCGGCGAGACGCGCGTGACGACGAGGTGCCCGTGCAGCTCCTCGGTGGCAAGACCGAGCCACGGACGGGCGGGTTCGTTCCTTCGCCCTTTCCTGATCAGGTCGGCGAGGATCGGTTTGAGCAGATCGATCGGCACGAACATGTTCCCCGGAACCTGCGACCCGCCTTCGAGCGTTTCGCGCACGAGGAGCGACCCGATCCCCACCAGCTTCCCGTCGCGGCTCACCAGCGCCGCTCCCGCCCACTGCAAGCTCGGCGGCGCAGTGAAAATCGCGGACTCGAGCAGGTATTCCCAGCCGGCGGAGAATTTCCGCTTCGAGATCACATAGGCGATGCTCGCCGACTCGCGCCCGCCCGCGGGCAGGATCATGACGGGCTCGCGCAGGCCAAGGTCGGCCGCCTGGCCCATCGGCATGGGCTTCACGCCCAGCGGTGCGCCGGAGCGCAACAGCCCGAAACCGCTCGCGTGGTCGTAGCCGACGAGGCTCGCCGGGACCGTCCTGTTGTCGTGCGTGGTGACCTCGATCGATTCCGCCTCGATCACGATATAGCCGATCGTCACGATGTGGCCGAGCGCGTCGATCACGACTCCGGTGCCTTCCCGGTTCTGGCCCAGATTGCGATTGCTGCGCGCATCGGGGATGGCCTTCATCTTCACCCGCACCACCGCGGCCAGCATCTGCTCGGCGTCGGCGTCCTCCGGCGCCTGAGGGGATTTCCGGGTGAGCGGCTCCTTCGGTTCCTGAGCCAGACTCGGGCCCATCCCCACGACCAGCACCAGCAGGGCAACGAGAACTCGAAACATGGCCACCCCCTGTTTCCCGGCGTAATTGCGTCGCTTCATTGTCATACTAAATCCCACCCTTTGCCAGCGACCCTCAGGCGGCGCGAGCGAGCCCGGCGACCTCCTCCCCGCCGCCGGATGAGCGGCGCCGGTGCCGCCCGGTTATCATCCGCGCATGACGGCCTCGCGCGGCATGAGCCTGTTCCTCAACCTCGGGCACACGTTCGATCACCTGCTGATGCTCATCTTTCCGACGGTGATCCTCGCCATGGGCGAGGAGTTCGGGCGCGGCTACGCCGAGCTCCTGCCGCTCTCGCTGGGCGGTTTCATCGCGTTCGGCGCCTTCTCGCTCCCGGCGGGATGGCTCGCCGACCGCTGGAGCCGCTTCGGCATGATGGTGGTGTTCTTCTTCGGCATCGGCGCCGCGAGCATTCTCACCGGCCTGGCCGACGGCCCGGTGCAAATCGCGCTGGGGCTGACGCTGGTCGGCGTGTTCGCCGCGATCTATCACCCGGTGGGGATCGCCATGCTCGTCGCCAACCGGCAGAGCGTGGGCCGCATCCTCGGAGTGAACGGCGTGTTCGGCAACGTCGGGGTGGCGTTCTCCGCGCTCACCGCCGGCGCGCTCGCCGACACCCTGGGCTGGCGCGCGGCCTTCATCGTTCCCGGCGCGCTCGCGATCGCGGCCGGCGCCGTTTTCGCGCGGCATGCGCGGCCGGCGCCGCAGGAAAAGCCCGCCCGCAAGGCCGACCCCTACCGGATCTCGCGCGCCGATCTCGCCCGCGTCTTCGCGATCCTGACCGTCGCCACGGCCTGCGGCGGCGTGGTCTTCAACGCGACCACGGTTTCGATGCCCAAGGTGTTCGACGAGCGGCTGTCCGCCCTGACGAACTCGACCCTGGGCATCGGAATCCTGGTCTGCGGGGTCTATCTGATCGCCGCGATGGCGCAGCTGTGCGTCGGCTGGTGGCTGGACCGCCGGTCGCTCAAGGCGGTGTTCGTTCCGGTGGTCGCGCTGCAGGTCCCGTTGCTGGTCCTCGCGGGCGTTGCCGAGAATCACCTGCTGCTCCTGGTGGCGGTGGCGATGATGTTCTTCGTGTTCGGGCAGATTCCGATCAACGACGCGATGATCGCGCGTTACACCGTCGAGGAATGGCGGGCGCGGGCGTACGCGGTGCGCTACGTCGTCTCGTTCAGCGCGAGCGCCCTCGCCGTGCCCTTGATCGCCTGGCTCTACCGGTCGAGCGGCGATTTCAGGTCCTTGTTCTTCGTGCTCGCCGGACTGTCGCTCGCCACTTTCGCCGCCGCGCTGTTTTTCCCCTCGCAGGGGCGCTCCCCGCTCGCTGCGCAGGACGGATCCACTCCGGCCTCTTGAGGGCAGTGTCCGCAGGTGCCCGGTCGTCCGATTGCATACCTCGCGCGACGTGAACTACGATACGCCGTCCGCCCGGCGTCGGGCCCGGACCGCATGCCCCCCAACAAGAGGAACACCATGAAACTGCTCAGACTCGCCGCCTGCTCGCTCCCCGCCGCCCTGCTGCTGGCCGGTGCGGCGCGCGGACAGACGATCAGCATCGTCACCACGCCCACCGGATCCTTCTCCAATTCGGCCGGGCAGGCGATCGCAAAAGCCATCGTCGACCAGACCAGGCTGCGGGCGATCGTCCAGGCCCAGGCGAGCACCGGCTTCGACGAAGTGGAAAGCGGCTCGGCGGAATTCAACCTGTCGAATTCCTTCGATTCGACCTTCTACGCCACCGGCACCGGCGAATACGAGGGCCGGGGCAGGAAGCCGGCGATGCGTTACGTCGGCTCGCTCATTCCCTACCGGGTCGCGATGCACGTGCGCGCCGACTCCCCCATCAAGTCGATCGCGGACCTGAAGGGCAAGCGTGTCTCGAGCGGGTTCAACGCCCAGAAGACGATCGGCCGGATCATCGATGCGCACCTGCGCAACGCGGGCCTGACCTACGACGACGTCGACAAGGTCCCGACCCCGAACGTGACGCGCCAGGCCGAGGACTTCATGAGTGGCAAGGTCGACGTGATGTTCTTCGCGCTGGGCTCGGCGGCGATCAAGCAGGCCAACGCGAGCGTCGGGGGCCTGCGCGTCCTCGAAGTCGATACCTCCGCGGAGGCGATGAAGCGCACCCAGGCGCTGCTGCCCGGGGCGTACGTGCTGCAGGTCACCCCCAATCCGGCAATCGAAGGCGTCACCCGGCCGACCCACCTGATCGCCTTCGACATGGTGATGAACACCAACGCCGGGGTTTCCGACGACATCGTCTACCGGGTGGCGAAGGCCCTGCACGCCGGCAAGCAGGATCTGGTGGCGATTTTCCGTCCGTTTGCCCTGTTCAACCCGCAGAACATGGCCAAGCCCCTGCTGGAGGTTCCGCTGCATCCGGGCGCGCTGAAGTTCTACCGGGAGGCCGGCATCGCGAAGTGACCCGGCCGCTGCAAGGGATCTCTCCCCGCGGCGGTCATCCCGCGCGCGGCGAGGAATGACCACGACAGGGCCGGTCACCGCGCCTCCGGCCCGGCCGGAATCGCGGCGGCGCGGCGGCGTCGCTTGCGCAGTTCCCGGACGAGCAGGACGGCCGCCATGCCGGCGCCCGCCAGATTGAACCATCGCCCCACGCCCAGCAGCTCGAAGGGGATCAGCAGGAAGAGCCCCGCCGCGCCGTAGTAGACGCGCTCAAGGGCGCCGAGCGCGCGCAGCGCATGCCCCATCATCCCCGCCGAGATCAGCCACACCCCGGCGACGGCGGTCACCGCGTCGAGGAGGATTGCCGCGGCGCCGCCTTCCATGAGCAGCGTGCGCGAGAACACGAACAGGAACGGGATCACGAAAACCGGCCAGCCGAACCGCATCGCGGCAAATCCGGTGCGCATCGGATCGGCCCCGGCCAGGTTGGCGGCGGCGAAGGCGCCGATGGCCACCGGCGGCGTGATCATCGAAAGACAGCCGTAGTACATGATGAACATGTGCGCCGCCATCGGCGCGATCCCCATCTTGATGAGCGCCGGCGCCACCAGCGTCGCCAGCAGAATATAGACGCCGACCGTGGGCATTCCCATCCCGAGGATGATCGAGACGATCGCGGCGAGGAACAGCAGCCCCCACACGCTCTCCCCGGCGAGCTGGAGCAGCACCAGGGTGAGGGTAAAACCCACGCCCGAATAGTTGAGCGAGCCGATGATGATCCCGGCCGCCGCGCCGATCATGAACAGGTCGAGCACGCCCAGGCCGGTGTCGCGCAGCATCTCGACGAGGTCGCGCACGCCGATGCGCTTGCCGCGGAAAGGCACGGCGATGCCGCAGGCCACCGCCGCGGCGGTGGCGAGCAGCCCGGCGGTCTCGGCCTCGTAGCCTTCCCAGAAAAGGGCGTACACCAGCACGGCGAAGGGGATCGGAAAATACCACCCCGCCTTGAGCACCGCCGGGACCTTCGGTATCTGCTCGGCGGGCATCGGCAGTATCCGCATGCGAGCCGCTTCCAGGTCGACCTGGATGAAGAGCGCGAGATAGAACAGGATCGCCGGGATCGTCGCCGCGATCGCGACCTGCGAATACGGCACCTGCAGGAATTCGGCCATGATGAAGGCCGCCACGCCCATCACGGGCGGCATCAGCTGCCCGCCGGTGGAGGCGCACGCCTCGATCGCGGCCGCCATGTGCGCCTTGAACCCGACGCGCTTCATCAGCGGGATCGTCACCACGCCGACGGTGAGCACGTTGGAGACGACGTTGCCGGAGATGGTGCCGAAGAGCGAGGAGCCGACGATCGCGATCTTGGCCGGACCGCCGCGGTACTTCCCCATCAGGGCCATCGAGATGTCGGTGAAGAAGGTCGACCCGCCGGACTTCAGCAGCGCCTGGCCGAAGAGGTTGTAGATGACGACGATCATGGCGACGATCTTCATCGGCAAGCCGAGCGACGCGGAGGAGTCCCACGCGAGGTAGTAGGTCAGGCGATCGATCGGGATCGATCGCGCCGCGAGCTCGCCGGGCAAGGATCCCCCGACCAGGGCGAGCACGAAGAATCCCACGGTGGTGATCACCAGGGGCATGCCGGAGGTGCGCCGCAGGCCTTCGACGAAGAGAACCAGGATCACGGCGGCGGCGAGCAGCCCGTCCCAGGGCCGGCGCGAGACCAGCTCCGAGAGCTCCGGAAATCGCGCCGCGACATAGAGCGCCGCGGCCAGAGAGACGGCGGCGGCGGCGAGGTCATACCAGGGAACGGGGCCGCTGCGCCCCTCGCGCCCGCCCTTCGCCGGCACCTTGAGGAACAGCAGCGGCATCGCGATCGCGAGCAGGCCGGCGAGGTACTGCTCGGTGTAGAGCGTCAGCCCGGCGAGCCGGAAGAAATCACCCGAGAGGGCGATCACGCACAAGGTCAGCGCGACCGCCAGAATGCTGATCAACCTCCCCATGAGATCGCACTGTAACGGGAGCGGCCGGCGCGCGCAAACTTGACGCGCGACGGAAGCCCCTGATGCGGCGGTCTAGCGGCGCCGCGCTTTCTTCTTCCCGCCCCCTGCGCGCTTTCCCGCCTTCGGGCGCTTCGTCCACAGCCGCTTGCTCGCCAGGCGCGCGCCCCGGGCGAGCGAAGCGAGCTTCGCCCAGGCGATCTCGGGACTGCCGACGCGGGGACCGAGGCCGCAATCGGTGCCGCCCATGACGTTTTCCCGGCCGACGAGATTCGCATACCGCACCAGGCGCTCGGCAACGAGCTCGGGGTGCTCGATGAAATCGCAGCAGTGCCCGACCACGCCGGGAATGAGCGCCGCGCCCTCGGGCGGCTTCACGTCCTCGAACACGCGCCACTCGTGCTCGTGGACCGGGTTCGAGGCCTCGATCGAGTAGCTCGAGGCGCGCACGCGGAAAATGATGTCGATGATGTGCTCGAGCGCAATGTCGTGCTGGTGCGGGCCGTGGAAGCTGCCCCAGCAGACGTGCAGCCGGATTTTTTCGAGCGGAATGCCGCGCAGGGCGTGGTTGAGCGCGTCGACGCGCAGGGTCGCGTACTTGCGGTAGTCGCGCACGCTCATCTCCGGGTACATCTGCCAGCCGTCGGGCAGGTCGGGGTCGTCGATCTGCAGCAGGAACCCGGCGGCGACGATCGCCTGGTATTCCTCGCGCATCGCTTCGGCGATCGCGTAGACGAACTCCTCCTCGTTCCGGTAGTGCTCGTTCCGCAGCCAGTGCTCGATCGTCCCGGGCGTGTTTGCCGGAAGAAAGGCCTCCGCCGGCCGCTTCCCGGCGAGCGCCGCGCGGAAGTTCTCGAGGTCGGTTTTCAACCCCGCGTGGCCGACGTAACGCAGCGGCGCGACGCACACCGCGTGCCGCCGCCGCAACGCCGCTCCCGTCAGCGCCCCCTTGCCGCTCGCGAAATACTGCGGGAAGTCCTTGAGGTCGCGGCTGGAGATGTTGAGCGGCGCGGGATCGATCCCGGGCCGGAAATCGCGCATCTCGAAGCCCGACAGGCGCTCGCGCACATAGTTGGTGAAGTTGGTCTTGCCGACCTCGCCGTCGTTGACGCTGTCGATGCCGCACGCGAGCTGCTTGCGCACGACCTCGGCGACCTCGTTTTTCAATCGCGCGGCGAGCTCTCCGGCGTCGTGCGGCCTGCCCTCGAAGCGCGCGATGATCATCTGGCGAAGGTCCTCGGAGCGCGGCAGCGCCCCGGCGTGCGTGGTCAGTATCCTGTTCCTGCTGGTCGTCATTCCGGCTCCCCGCGGTTCGGCCGGACTCGCCGGCCGGCGCGTATTGTATTCCGCCGCATGCGGGAATGCGTCCCAATATCGTCCCACATCCGCAGTGGGCCGGCGAAAGGGTTGACAGGCCGCGCCGCTTCGCCTGAAATCCGATATCCGCTTCGGCTTCCGCCGCGACAACGAGGACTTCCCATGGCACAACGCACACGACCCCCTTTCCGCGCCGATCACGTCGGCAGCCTGCTCAGACCGCAGGAGCTGCACGACGCCCGGGCCAGGGCGAAGCGCGGCGAGATGAGCGCCGAGGCGCTGCGCGCGCTGCAGGACAAGCACATCCGCGAGGCCGTGGCGAAGCAGGAGGCGGTCGGGATGCAGGTGGTCACCGATGGCGAATTCCGGCGCGACTGGTGGCACATCGATTTCATCCACGGGTTCGACGGCGTCGAGCTCGCCGCGGGCGACGCCTACGGGGAGGCCAAGTTCAAGAACACCGACGAGCAGCCGCCCTTCATGGTGATCGGGGGCAAGATCCGGCGCACCCGGCCCTCGATGCTCGATCACTTCAAGTTCCTCAAATCGGTCGCGAAGCGCACCCCCAAGTTCACCATGCCCTCGCCGGCGATGCTGCACGCGCGCGGCGACCGGGCGTCGCTCAAGAAAACCTATCCCGACCTCGAAGAATTCTGGGCCGATCTCACCCGCGCGTACCGCGAGGAGATCGCCGACCTGTACAAGGAAGGCTGCCGCTACCTGCAGATCGACGACACCACCATCGCCATGTGGGGCGACCCCAAGGTCCAGGAGCAGTTCAGGAAGCTCGGCGACGACCCGAAAAAGGACGCCGCGATGTACGCCGACGCGGTCAACGCCGCGATCAGCGACGTGCCGGAGGACATGACCGTGGCGATCCACACCTGCCGCGGCAACTTCAAGAGCACCTGGCTCGCGAGCGGCGGCTACGCCGATTTCGTCGCCGAGCGCGTGTTCTCCGGGCTCGAGGTCGACGCCTTCTTCCTCGAATACGACACCGACCGCGCCGGCGGCTTCGAGCCGCTGCGCTTCGTGCCCAAGGGCAAGGTAGTGGTGCTCGGCCTGGTGAGCTCCAAGGTGCCGCAACTGGAGAACAAGGACGAGCTCAAGCGCCGCATCGACGCGGCGGCAAAGTACGTGCCGCTCGAGAACCTGTGCCTGTCGCCGCAGTGCGGGTTCTCGAGCACCCACCACGGCAACAAGCTCACCGCAGACGATCAGTGGCGGAAGCTGGGGCTCGTGCTGGAGGTGTCGAAGAGCGTGTGGGGGTAGGCAAACACGCCTCGATCTCCGCGACGGTTTCCCCTCCTTGGACAAGGAGGGGTGGCGCGAAGCGCCGGGGTGGTTTGACAGACTCGCGTCACCACCCCGCCGTCTGCGCCGGCACCCCTTCTCGAAGAGGAGGGGAATTCAAATCGGCCTGGAAACCGTGGTCTGTCCCCGGTTTACCAGACCGCGCCGCGCGCGGTAACCGCCCACAGCGCCTCGACTTTCCCCTTGCGCACGCAGACGTACCGGTCGTAGAGGTTGACGGTCGGGTCGCAATGGCCCGGGACGAGCAGCAGCTTTTCCCCGAGCTTCGGCGCCTTTGCGCCCGCGGCGATTCTCAGCACGCCGTGCTCGTCGGAGGCTTTCACGTATTCCACGCCGGGCCGCTGGTGCACCTGC
>JBATEB010000159.1:0-7522 GCA_049663805.1 Burkholderiales bacterium
GGTGCGGCCGCCCGCGGCCATTCGAACGGCGACGCCGGTTCCGATCAGCGCGATAGCCGCCGCCGCGCCGAACGCGATGCGGCGCCGCTGCCTGCGGCCGGCCGCGAGCTCGTCCGGGGCGAACAGCTCGTGGCGGCGAAGGCCGCCGTCGGTGAAAACTCCCGCGGGACCGAGTCGCGCTTCCGCGCCGGGAAGGGCGTGGGCCAGCGCATCCCGGAACGAGCGCGAAACCATGACGCGGGAGGGCGAGGCGAATTCGGCCACGCTCGCGGCCACCGCGATTCCATCTCCGGTCATGCCGTCATCGCCGCGCCCGCCCGGCGACATCTGCACCGCGCCGTGATTGATCCCGATGCACAGGGGCAGGCCCGCGGCCCCCGCGGCGAGCGCGCGTTCGGCCAGGCGCAGGCACCCCCGGGGATCCCCCAGAACCACGATCGCGGTTCCGTCCGCGGCATCGAGCACGACGCGGTTTTCGGGGGAAAGCTCCGAGGCGGTCACCGCCACGACGGCCTCGAGCTGTGCCCGCAGCCGCGTCTGCTCCTGGACCGGCCGGTGGGCGAACTCCCGGATTTTCAGAAAGACGACGCTGGCAAGGGTCGCGGCGGCGTTCGTTGTATTCATTTGCCAGGCGTGAAAAGTTTCGCGATCTTACCGCTTCCCCACCCCTTGCGCTTACAATCCGCGACGGGAAACGGATTCGGAGCCATGACCGAACTCAAGGCCGTCGATCTCGAAGCGGTGTCCGAGGGGATCAGGAACAGCGTCAGGCCGGTGAGCATTCTCTGGCAGGCGCCGGATACGATCGCCTTCGTCGCGCGCGGGCGAGCCCACCGCAGCGAATTTCACGCCGACCCCAGCGACGAGGTCATGTACATGATCAAGGGCGAGATGAACCTCCACTACCTCACGCCCGAAGGCGAGGAGAAGGTGGCCGTCGTCCGCGAGGGCGAGCTCATCTACTGTCCGGCCGGCGTGCGGCACTCGCCCCGCTTCCCGCCCGATTCGTTCCTGCTGGTGCTGGAGCGCAAGCGCCGGCCCGGAGAGCAGGACCGCTTTTCCTGGTATTGCGAGAAATGCCGCGCGCCGCTCTACGAAGCGGTGCGCCACGTCGCCGACTACCGCGAGGACCCCGTGTCGCGCGTGTACGAGGAGTTCCATGCGGAGGAAAAGCACCGCCGCTGCGGCCAATGCGGGCACCTCACGCCCAGGCCCGCGTAGACCTTACATGCGCAGGATGCGCTCGGCATTGCCGTGCGCGATCTTCTCCCGGTCGGTGTCGCTGATGGAGATCTTCCGGAGGAATTCGATTCCCGTGGCATTTCCCTCGTAGGGCCAGTCCACCGCGAACAGGATGCTGTCCGCGCCGAGCGCGAGCAAGGTGCAGAGGAACGCCGGCTCGTACCAGTTGCCGCTGGTCGTGACCAGCAGGTTGTCGCGCAGGTACTCGATCGGCTGTTTCTTCAGCCCGCGGCGGGCCGCCGCGCGGGCGGTGTGGTCGTTCAGCCGGTGCATCGCGAACGGCAGCCCTTCGCCGAGGTGCCCGAGGATGATCTTCAGCTTCGGATGCGCGTCGAACAGCCCCGAGAACACCAGCCGCAGGAAGTGGCAGCTGGTGTCGATCGCGAATCCCCAGCCCGCGCGGGCAAGCTCCTCGTAGCCGGCGAAGTAGGATTTCATCGCGTCCGGATGCGCGAGCGTCGGGTGCAGGTAGATCGGCACGTCGAGCCCCTCGGCGCACTCGAAGATCACCCGGTACTTCCTCTCGTCGAGGAAGCTTCCCTGGGTGTGGCCGTGGATCATCGCGCCCTTGAAGCCGAGCCTCCCCACGCAGCGCTCGAGCTCCTGCGCCGAACCCTCCGGGTCGGCGGTCGGCAGCGCCGCAAAGGCGGCGAAGCGGTCCGGGTGCGCCTTGACCGCCGCGTGGGCGCGGTCGTTCGCATCCCTCGCCATCGGGACGGCGATCTCGGCGCCGAAGCCCTGCGGCCCCGGCGAGCCGAACGAGAGCACCTGCACGTCGACGCCGGCGGCGTCCATGTGCGCCAGGCGCTTCGCTCCGAGATCGGCGTTCTGCTCGACGATGTCGTGGCCGAGCTGCTCGCTTCGGCTGGCGAGATAGAAATTGCGGAACTCGTTCGCCGCGACCTTCTCCCGGTACATCGGCGTGATGAAATGCTCCTCGATGGCGATCGTCTTCATGTCGATTCCTTCCGCGCGCAAGCTTACAGGATTCGGCGCGGGCCGCAGGAGCCGCCCGGGCGCGGAAACGAAAACGGGGCCGCAAGGCCCCGTCGTCGAAGGGGAGCCGTTCCTACATCCCGGCGAGCCCGGCCTTGGAGACCTGCTCGTCCTGGTCGGCAAGGACACCGCTCGCGCCGATGCCGCCGATGACCCTGCCGTCCTTCATGATCGGCAGGCCGCCGGTGATTACGGATACCCCGGTCAGGTTCATGACCGCGACGCGCCCCTTGGTCACCGCGTCCTCGAACGCGCGCGTGGGACGGCGATAGAGGGCGGCGCTGCGCGCCTTGTCGATCGCGACCTGCACGCTCGCCGTCTGGGTCTGGTCGAGCTTCTCGAAATAAACGAGAAAGCCGTGGTTGTCGACGACGGCGACCGCGACGTTCCAGTTGTGCTTCTTCGCCTCGGCGACGGCGGCCGCCGCCATCTTCTTGGCGGCAGCGAGGTCGACATCCGGCCCGTAGGACGGGCGTTCCTGCGCCGAAGCGCTCGCCGCTCCCAGCGCGAGGACCGCGGCGGCGGACAGGGTGATAAGGGTTGCTTTCACAGACATGGACTCCTCCTTGGGTTGGTGATGGGACGGCGGTTGCACCGTACGATAGGCCGGCCGGGATTGTAAACACCTGTCACCCGCCGGAATTCCCCGGTCGGGCCGCTTCGTGAATTATGGCTTTGCCTGCCCGCGGCAATGGCCTTAGGATTCCCAGCCATGATCGCCGCCGGGACGACCCCCCTCCCATGAAGCCTCACGCGCGGGAATTGCGCGCCGCCGCGGACGACATGCTGAGCCAGCTGCGACCGCGAAACGTCCTGCGGGACGCGATTGACCTTGTCCTGAAACTCTCGCGGGACGACGTCTTCCGCGAATACGTGACCGATCGGATCTGGATCGTGGTCGGCGTGGTATTCGCGTTCTTCCTCGTCAGCACGGTGTGCTCCATCGACCTCATGTTCAGAGTCGCGCGCGCGGCGCCGGACTCGCCGCTGTGGCCGAAGGGCTTTGCCCTCGTCGTCGGGGTCGCCGTGTGGTCGGGCGGCTTCCTCGCGCAGACCTACGTGTTCCTCATCTGGCTCGAGGAAAGGGCGGCTCACAGGGACCGCGACGAGCGGGGAATCCGGCTCGAAGTTCCCCGCGGATTTCTGCCCTACCTCAAATACAGCCGCGCCCTGCCCCCCTGGATCGTCGTGCTGGCGTGCGTCGTTCTGCCGCTCCTGATCATGGCGCGCAGCGCGCCGCTGGTCGCGCTGGCGCTTGCCGCGCTGGCGATCGCCGCGCCGGTGGTTTTCAGAAAACTCGATCGCTGAGCGTTTGTCGGCATCGCGCTGGACGCCGCCCGTCATCCCAAAGGGCGCGGCTAACCCCGCGGTCGACGGCGACGCTCGCAAGCGCGGCTGCGCGCGCTTGCTTCGCGCGCGTCATCGCGAACGTTCGGCGCCAAATTGCACCGCCACTTCGCGTTCGGGTACTATTCCAGTATGCAAGTCGTTTCAGGCACCGTCACCGTAATTGACGGAAAAGTCGTCGTTGAAGGCCTCTCCCTGCCAGAAGGAACGGCCGTCACTGTCCTCGCTCGTGGCGACGAAGCGGTTGTGAAACTCTCGCCCGAAGAAGAAGCAGATCTTCTTGCTGCCTTAGACGAGGCCGACCGAGAGGAAGGCGTTCCGGCCGGGGAATTTTTTGAGCGACTTCGCCGTTTCGGCTGATCTTGACGCTTAGCGTCCGTATTAAGCCTCGCGCCCAGCGCGCGATTGAACGAGCAGCAGAGTGGTGGTCCATCAATCGTCCTGCCGCTCCCGGGGCGGTACGCATGGATGTTGAGGCCGCCTTGGCCTTGCTCATTGAAGAACCTGGCATCGGCACCAAGGTGGGCGTGGACGTTGGGCGTCGTCACGAGCTACGAGTGCAAATGACTGAATGAGGAGATCAAATGACAACCCCCTCGTCGGACTCAATGATCTTCGCGATATTGGTCGCATTCACTGCTCTCAGTGCCACACCATCCGTGCGCGCGCAGTCTGTAACTCCTGGTTGTGTAAGTGACCGTTCTGGCACTCCCCAGTGCCCACCGCCTGGGGGAGCATGTGTCACAGATCTGCATGGGGAGGTGAGATGCTCGCCGCCCGATGGTGGCATCCTGCTCGACCGGTATCGGGAAGCTGCATGCGGTCCTGGCCAATGCATCGCCACGAAGTTGACCGGCGATATTTTCTGTTCCAGCGTTCCCAAAGGATATGCGGCACTGAATACATATGGTGACGCTGTCTGCACTGAAGGTTGCGTCCCGGCTTCGGCGAAAGCGTGTATCAGTCCCATAAAGTGATGCCGCGCCGCCCAACAGCACAATCGAGAGGTACGGTGTTGGAGCCAACGCGGAGAACACATCACCTCATTCGCCGCGCGCGCCTTGCGACGGCTTTGCTTGTGACGATGGTCGCCGTGGGTCAGTCGGTTCACGCCGCAGGCGGAGATCGGACGAAGTTCCAGCGCATTCCGACGCAGTTCATTGCGGCGTTGGGCGATCCAGGTGCGACCTCCGGGAGCGGCGCGCAATCGTGGGGTCTGTGGCCTCTGGACCCGGGCCCTCGGGGAGTTGAGCTGAACGGCTATGATCGGTTGAAGCGTGCGCGTGGAGTCGCCCCGGCGCGCTGGAGATTCGACGACACGGACTGGTGGCTGGAGGAACACGGCTTGATAATGGAGCAGCCAGACTTTCCGGTCCCTCCTCGCAAATACCGGGTCACGGGTGACCGCGGGGTAACGGCTGTGTTAACCATTCATCCCGCCGACAAGAATGGCGATAGGCGCTGGGAGCTCGATAGCGGCGCGACGCTCTACGATGTGACGCACCTGGCCTGCCGCTCCGCGCGCTATAGACCGGCAACGGGTGGTGGATCGTGTTCGCCGGCAAACGTGCGGAAGACCGCGTTTCCAGTTGCTCCAGGGAGAGCGATGCCTCCAGTCGAGGGCTGCAAGAAGCAAGACTATGCGGTTCTCATCGTGATCGGTGTGGGTGTGGAAGACTGAACGCCGGTGGCGCCGGCAAGATTCGTCGCGTATAGCGAGATATCGCCCGACAAGCGCATGCGGTCGGACAAACCGCTCGCAACGCTCGCGGTTTGCCGCTGATGCGGCGCGTTATGCGTCCCGCAAGGTGCACCGCCTTCCCTAGCCGGGAATATCAAAGCGAAAAATGGCTCATATCCTGATCGTCTATTCGACCACCGACGGTCACACCCGAAAGATCTGCCAGCGACTGAAGCAGGTGGTCGAGGAGCGCGCCCACCGGGTGGAACTGGTTTCCATCGATGATGCCTCGGGGGTGGATCTCGGGTCGTTCGACAAGATCGTTCTCGGCGCCAGCATCCGCTATGGAAAGCACGGCAAGCGAGTCTACGAGTTCATACGAAGAAACGGCCCGCTTTTGGACAGCAAGCCGAACGCGTTTTTCTCGGTCAATGTCGTTGCACGAAAGCCCGAAAAGAATCGACCGGAGACGAATCCTTATTTGAGGAAGTTCCTCGGACAGATATCGTGGCAACCCAGGGAACTGGCGGTATTTGCGGGAAAAATAGACTATAAGCTCTACGGTTTCTGGGATCGGCAGATCATACGGATGATCATGTGGATGACCCGAGGGCCTACCCATCCCGGGACGGTAGTGGAATATACGGACTGGAAGCAGGTCGAGGCTTTCGGGCGGCTGATCTGCGACATGTAGGAAGATGCAAGACCGGGCAGACCGGGAAGTGAAGGCTTGATGGCCGTTCGAATCGTCCGTCTGGGCAGCAAGAGAGCGCCGAACGAGGGTTTGCGAATCGGCACAGTGAGGCGTCCGCCGCGCGGCGTGCCGAAGTCCCGGTTCTCATCGGGGAACTGGTACGACGTCTAGCTCCCGAACCTCGCGCCCGCGCCCGAAACGGTCAAACGGGCCCTGGGCGCGGAAACCCGGCGTCAATGGGGCGCCTTTGTGAAGCGCTATCATGCCGAGATGGCGACTCCCGATAACAGCCGGATCCTCGATCTGCTGGCGGCCCTTTCCCACGAGGTGAATTTCTCCGTGGGCTGCTATTGTGAAGAGGAGTCGCGCTGCCACAGATCGCTTCTCCGCCGGCTGCTGCTCGAGCGGGGAGCGAAAGTCGTATGAACGCCCTGCGATCCGAACGGAGGTGCGAATGAAACTGCAGAAGGCCGAAATGCTTCGCCAGAATCTCAACGCCGTCGCGGACGCTCTCGGCAACGTCCTGGTGGACGCTTTCCACTATCTGGCGCTTTTCGCGATCGGCGGCGTGACCGTGTGGTCCGCGGTCGCGGCCTTCCTCGCGATGGTGGCGAAGGGCCATGCGGCGATCGACGACATCCTGCTGCTGTTCATCTACCTCGAGCTCGGCGCGATGGTGGGGATCTACTTCAAGACCAACCACATGCCGGTGCGCTTTCTCATCTACGTGGCGATGACCGCGCTCACCCGCATGCTGATCGGCGACGTGCAGGCGCATCACAAGCCGGACATGGGGGTGGTGCTGGGTGCGGGCGCGATCCTGCTGCTCGCCGTGGCGACGCTGGTGGTGCGCTTCGCGTCGGCGAAATTCCCGTCGAACCCGCGCGACGAGAGGCGCAGCCCCTGAGCGATGGCACCGGTTTCCCGCTTCCTCGGCGCGGCGCTCGTCGCCGCACTGCTCTTCGGATGCTCCTCGGACCGCCTTGCGCGAGGCGTCTACGAAGGCTCCAAGGCCCGCAACGACAGCCTCAAGGGCACGCCCAGGGAAAAGTCGAAGAACGAGCTTCCAAGCTACGACCAGTACGAGAAGGAGCGCAACGCCCCCGCGCGATGAACCGCGCGGGAGCGTCGGTTCGATCGCGCGGAGACGAACCGGCGCGCCGCAGGCGCGTCCGGCTTTATCTGAACTTCGCCGCGAGCTTCTCGGTCTCTCGGGCGAGCACGCCGGTGTCGGCTCCGACCGCGACGAACAGCCCTCCGCACTCGATCCAGCGTCGCGCGTCGCCTTCGACGCCGGTGAGGATGCCCGGCGCCTTGCCGCATTTGCGGATGCGGCGGATCGCCTCGTCGATGACCGGCATCACCTTCGGGTTGTTGGTCTCGCCGGGATAGCCGAGCGAGGCATGCAGGTCGGCCGGGCCGATGAAGACGCCGTCCACGCCCTCGACCGCGGCGATCTTCTCGAGATTGTCGAGCGCGGTCTGCGTTTCGACCTGCACCAGCACGCAGATCTCCTCGTGCGCCCTCTTTGCATAGTCCTTGACGCGCGCGAAGCGCGTCGC
>JBATEB010000160.1:0-7554 GCA_049663805.1 Burkholderiales bacterium
GGCACGCAGCGCCTGACGCAGCTGTGCGGCCGCGGTATCGCGGGGCGCCTGATTCTCGGCGCGGAAGTGATCGACGGCGCGGAAGCCCAGAGGCTGGGACTGGTCCAGTGGTCGCGGCCCCGAGCGCAGCTCGCCGACTGGACCCGGGAGCTGGCGGCGCGAATTGCCGCTCTGCCCAAGGCGGCCCTGGTCGCGGCCAAGCGCTGCATCGGCGCGCAGGCCGATCCGGACCGCGACGGATTCGCCGAGGAGCTCGCCGCCACGCGGCGCCTTTACGATCATCCCGAGTCCCGGAACAAGGTCATTGAATTCCTGAATCGCAGCACCGCGAATACCCAATCGAAGGAGACACCATGAATCTGAAAGACAAGATCGCCGTCGTCACCGGCGGCGGCTCGGGCATCGGGCAGGCGACCGCCGAGACGCTGGCAGGCGGCGGCGCGACGGTGTGCATCGGCGACATCGCGAGCGACAAGGGCGAAGCCGTCGCCGCCGGCATCCGCAAGGGCGGAGGGAAGGCCGAATACCTTCAGGTGGACCTCACCCACCCCGATTCGGTCAGGAGCTTCGCCGCCAATGTCCTGCAGCGCCTGGGGCGCGTGGACATCCTCATCAACGGCGCGGGCTGGGGGAAGACGGGGCCCTTCCTCGAGAGCGACGACGCGTTCTGGGAAAAAGTCATCAATCTGAATTTCGTCGGGCCGATGCGGCTCACCAAAGCGCTGCTGCCGCAGATGTTCGAGCGAAAGTCCGGCAGGATCGTCAACGTCTCGAGCGACGCCGGACGGGTCGGCAGCCTGGGCGAAACCGTCTACTCCGGCGCCAAGGCCGGGCTCATCGGTTTCACCAAGTCTCTGGCCCGCGAAGGCGCCCGGTACAACGTGACGGTCAACTGCGTCTGCCCGGGGCCGACCGATACGCCGCTCATGGCGGCGGTTCCCGAGAAGATCCGCGAGGCCTTCATCAAGGCGATCCCGATGCGCCGCTTCGGCAAGCCCTCGGAGGTGGCCGCCGCCATCGCGTTTTTCGTCGGCCCGCAAACCGACTACATCACCGGCCAGGTGCTGAGCGTCAGCGGCGGGCTCACCATGGCCGGCTGATGCAGACAGACAAAATGCCAGGAACTTCATCATGAAGAAAATCGAACTCGCCAAGTACAAGGCCGCTCATTTTGCCTACGCTGTCTCCGGGAAGGTCGCCACCATCACGCTCAACCGGCCCGAGCGCAAGAATCCGCTGACGCTCGACTCCTACGGCGAATTGCGCGATCTCTTTCGAGAGATGGTCTACGCCACCGACGTCAAGGCGGTGGTGGTCACCGGCGCCGGAGGCAATTTCTGCTCCGGCGGCGATGTCCACGACATCATCGGTCCGCTGGTCGAGTTGAAGCGCAAGGACGACATGGCCGGGCTGCTCGCCTTCACCCGCATGACCGGCGACATGGTCAAGGCGATGCGCGCCTGCCCCCAGCCGATCATTGCCGCCATCGACGGCGTTTGCACCGGGGCGGGCGCGATGATCGCCTGCGCTTCCGACCTGCGTTTCGGCACCGCGCGCTCGAAGCTCGCGTTCCTGTTCGTGCGCGTCGGCCTCGCCGGCGCCGACATGGGCGCGTGCACGCTGCTGCCGCGCCTCATAGGTCTCTCGCGCGCGGCCGATCTCCTGTACACGGGCCGGGTCGTCGGCGGCGAGGAGGCCGAGCGTTTCGGCTTCTACAACCGCCTGGTGGAGCCGGAGCGGGTCCTGGAGGAGGCCACCGCGATGGCCGTGAGCCTGGCCGACGGCCCCACCTTCGGCCATGCGATGACCAAGACCATGCTGTGGCAGGAATGGAGCTCGGGATTGGGCGAATGCATCGAGGCCGAGGCGCAGGCCCAGGCGATCTGCATGCAGACCGCCGATTTCGAGCGCGCGTACCACGCTTTCGTCGCCAAGCAGAAACCCGTCTTCCAGGGCGACTGATGGCGGATACGAGCTACCTCGCCTGGCCGTTCTTCGACGAGGGTCATCGCGAATTCGCGCGCGAGGTGGAACGCTGGGCGGCGGAAGCGCTTCCGCCGCTGCTCACGGGCGCGGAGGACAGCCCGGATGCCGTCTACGCCTGCGTCGCGCGCCTGGTCGCCGAGATGGGCAAGGCGGGGCTGCTGCGCGTGTGCGTTCCTGCCGCGTACGGCGGCCTGCGCGAGAAGCTCGACGTGCGCAGCCTGTGCCTCGCGCGCGAGATTCTCGGCCGGGCCTCCGGGCTCGCCGACTTCGCGCTGGCGATGCAGGGTCTGGGCAGCGTGCCGATCACGCTCTACGGCAGCGAGGCGCAGAAACGCGCTTTCCTGCCGCGTGTTTCCGCCGGAACCGCGATCGCTGCGTTCGCGCTCTCGGAGCCGGATGCGGGCTCGGATGTCGCGGCGACCGCTGCCACCGCGACGCGCGATGGCGAGTCCTGGCGCCTGGACGGGACCAAGACCTGGATTTCCAACGGCGGTCTTGCCACCTACTACGTCGTTTTCGCCCGATCCGGCGAGGCGCCGGGCGCGAAAGGCCTCTCCGCCTTCGTCGTCGACGCGGATGCGCCGGGGCTGGACGCCTCCGAGCGCATCGAGGTCATCGCACCGCATCCGCTGGCGACGCTGCGCCTGAAGGGCTGCCGCGTCCCCGCCGACCGGCTGCTGGGCCGGCCCGGCGAAGGCTTCAAAATCGCGATGGCGACGCTCGATTCCTTCCGCTCCACCGTCGGCGCCGCGGCGCTCGGCTTCGCGCGGCGCGCGATGGACGAGGCGACGGCACGCGCCCTCAAGCGGCGCCTGTTCGGCCGCGCTCTGGCCGAGTTTCAATTGACGCAGGCGAAGCTCGGCGAGATGGCCCTGTCGATCGACGCCGCGGCCTTGTTGATTTACCGCGCCGCGTGGACCAAGGACGTGCTCGGCGGGCGCATCACGCGCGAGGCCTCGATGGCGAAACTCTTCGCCACCGAAGCGGCGCAGCAGGTGATCGACGCCGCGGTTCAGCTCTTCGGCGGGCTGGGCGTGGTCCGGGGGATGACGGTGGAGCGGCTCTACCGCGAGATCCGGGCGCTGCGCATCTACGAGGGCGCGAGCGAGGTGCTGAAACTGATCGTCGGCTCCAAGGCGCTGGAAGCGGCGGCGGAGTAGGAATCCCCGAATAGGAAACGCACAAGGGGACAACCATGATGAAGCGCACCTGCAAACTGCTCGTGACGGGGGGCCGCCTGCCTGGCGGCTGCGGCGCAGGAACCGGTCAAGTCGGAATGGTGGTGGAGATGAGCGGACCGTTCGCGGATATCGGCCGGCAGATCATGAACGGCGCCCGCGCCTACGTTAAGGCCCACGGCGACACGGTCGCGGGCCGCAGAGTCGAGCTCGTGGTGAAGGACACGACCGGAATGGCCCCGGACCCCGTACCACACCGGCAATACGTCTTCACCGTACCGCGAATGCTGCGGCCGATTTTTTCGCGCAGGCGCGGATTGCTCGGGGAGCTGTGTCATAGCCGGAGGAACCGTCGGAAAACTTTACACTGCAACCAGTAAGCTCGGAAGCTATTCAAGCGCCTGTAATCACACAGGAACATTGATGTTCGCCCGCTCTGCAAGGTCGCTCTATTTCGAGGTATCTATGCCTGGAGTCATTGAAGTGTCGGATATTTTTACACACGTGTGTTAGAAAAGTGTACAACTCATTGATAATATTACAATAGTTTTTTTGGCATGAATGCTGCCTTGCGGATCTTGCCTCCACGCGTGAGCGTAGGCTTCCAACTCAAACCCCTAACCGAACGGAAGGGAGATCTGATATGTCCCGCTCTTGGCAGTCCTTGCTCGGCGTTGCCCTCCTCGGCATTGGAACCGGTGCCCTCGCGGCACCAATCCTGTGGATTGATGACAACTTCAATCAGCTCGGGACGGTGGACGTCGCGACCGGCGGCAAAACGGTCATCGGCAGTTTCGGGATCGGCGGCGGCCAGACGATGACGGACATCGCTTTCGATCCGTCCGGCAACCTCTGGGGAATTTCTTTCAACTCCATTTATACGATCAACAAGACGACGGGTGCCGCGACCTTGGTCGGAAATCACGGAATCTCGCAGGGCAATGCACTGGCCTTCAGCGCCGCCGGGACCTTGTACGCTGCGGGGGCCACCACGACCAACCTCTACACGGTTAATACGGCCACAGGGGTGGGCGGCGTGGTCGGAAATATGGGCTTCGCTTCGGGCGGAGATCTCGCATTCAACGGGGGCAATCTCTTCCTCGCTACAAGCAACCGACTTGTCGAGGTAAACCCTGTGACCGGCGCCGGTGTGGCGGTCGGAGGATTATTCGGCGTGTCCGACGTCTTCGGCCTGGCGACGGGCGACGACGGCGTGCTCTATGCGACGGCCGGCCAGAACGCGTACACGGTCAACACGACGACCGGTGTTGCTACGTTGGCCGCAAACTGGAGCGTCCCCTTCGCCCCGCTCCTGGGTACAGCATTCGGCACGGCATTCGTCACAGAGGCCGGCGCGCCGCCTGAGACGTCCGTCCCCGAGCCGGGTACGCTCCTGCTGATCGCCGCCGGACTCATCGGGATCGTAGCGGGTCGCCGCCGCGCCCTGCGCTGACGCAGAAGGCGCCCAACGTAAACGGCGGCCCTGGCGGCCGCCGTTTACGTTTACCACTGAACTCGCTCCGATCACCCCCGCCGGGGGGGCGCGCAGGGGACTGAAATTAGCATAAGACGGATTGTGCGGTTTGCGGCGAGTTCAAGCGCCGGATTGCGGCGCGCCGACGGGCCCTTCAAATTTCGCGGCCGGATTGATTCGCCTATCCCTTCGTCGCTTCGAGGAAAAGTTGCTGAATCTTCGGCGATTGATCCTCATACTCGATCTGGTCCCCGCCCTTCTTCACGCTGATTGCGACCGCGCCCTGCTTCAGGCCGCTTGCGTCGCGTCCGGTCAGCGCCTTGCGCTTGCTCTCGGTGAACGGATAGCGCAGGCTGCCGAAGGCCGTTGCAAGGTAGCGCGCCGGCGTGGGGCTGGTGTTGAAGTGCTGATGGAAAATCCGGTCGGGCGGCGCGAACACCGTGCCGTGCTTCCAGTCGACGCGGTTGAATTCCGCCTGGCCCTCGTACCAGAACAGCGAATAACCCTCGCCGGTGACGCACATCACGTGGAAGTCCGGGCCGTGCCGGTGCGCCTTCTTGTAGGTGCCGACCTGCATCTCCGAGATGTGCGCGTGCATGGTGCCGTCGGCGAGGATGAACATGAGGTTCTTGCTGCCGGGGCCGCGCTCGTTCCAGGTCTTGAGCTCGATCGCGCCTAGGTCCGGCACGAAATTCGTTTCCCACATGTGCTGGCCGGGCAGGGCCGGCGTGAAGTCCCCCTCGCCGCTGAAATACCTGGCAGAACCCAAGCGCTCGTCGAAGCGCCAGGGATTGTCGAAGACGAAGGCCTCGTTGTGAAACATGTTCAGCACCGCCGGCAGATTGGTGGTCGAGGAAAGCAGGGCCTTCTCCGAGCCGCTGCCGTTGAAATGCCGATACCGGGTGTTGAGCGGAATGGCGAACAGGCTCCTCGGACCCCACTCGAACGTGTGCCTGCCGCCGTCCGCGGTTTCGATCGTGGTGCTGCCCCGTCCGGAGAGGACGTAGAGCACTTCCTCGAACAGGTGACGCTGCGGCGCGGTCGAAGCGCCGGGGGGCAGTTCCAGGACGAACATGGAAACAAAATCCCCTCGCCCTTTCAGATGCACCGCGGCGCCGTTGATCCCCAGGCGCGCCCAGGGCTTGGTGGGGACTTTGAACAAGTCGACCCCGAAATCCTCGATCGTGGGGATCCCTTCTCCCTTCAGCCAGTCGAGATACGGGTCGACGCCGATCCGCGGCGCCGTGGCTTCGTTCATATGCGGTTTCCTCGTAAAAAAAGCGCGCTTGCCATGTTCAGGGGCGGTGGTCGTGATCGTGATGATCGTGGTTGTGACTGCGATGCCCACCGGGAAAGAGGAGTGACTTTATTACCACCGGGACCGCATTGGTGGGCCGCATCACCTCGCCGATGTCCACGTAGTCGAATTCGCGCAGCTGGATGCCGTCGATGGAGATGACGTGCCGTCCCAGATGCAGCTCGTGCTCGAGGATGTGTCCGAGCAGCCGGCCGATGTCTCCGTCCACCATGAGGATGAGCGGCAGCCCGCCGCCGGCGCCCACCGCCTGGCGGATGCCTTCGGCGAGGGCGCGCATGCGATGGTGGTGCGGATCCCCGTGCCAGCGGATAGCGAGCGCGATCGGCCGGGAATCGTCGGCGTCGATGCGCTCGAGCGCGGCGCGGACGGCCCCGGCGACCTTTCCGGCTTCGAAGTCGCCTTGCGTCGCAAGCGCGGGAAAAACCACGGGCACGTTGCGCACCGGCAGCTCGACGCCCTCCGACAGATGGATGGTGGTGCCGCTGACCTGTACCGAGAACTGCGAAGCGCCGATGACCGTCGCGCGTATGCCCTGTCCCGGATCGAGCAGCTCGGCCCCGATGCGGCCGGCCCGGAACGCATCGACGATGCGCCCGGCGAGCGGCTGGGCGATGTCGCCGAAGGTCGCGCTCTCACGACCAAAAATGTACTCGGATACGCCGCCGGTGAAGGTGACGAGGTGGGGTTTCTCATCGCCGGCGAGCGGATCGGTGAGAAGCAGCTCCTTCGCCAGCCCGGCGGGCGCCTGCTGCAGGATCGTCGCGATCACGATCTCGGAAAACACCTCGACCAAGCGCTCAACCGCGGCCGGGTCGGGACGCTCACCGAGGCGCAGGTCGATGCCCAAGGCGCGCGCCGCGTGCAGCGCCGACGCCTCCACCCGCTCCAGCCTGCCGTCCTCGTCCTGCGCGATCAGGCGCCCGCCGACCGCGAGCGCGCAGGTGCCGAGAATTTCGCCGTTCTTGATCAGCGCGAGCTTGGTCGTGCCGCCGCCGATGTCGACGTTGAGGATGGTACGATGCGTGCGCTGCGACATCGCCACCGCGCCCGCGCCGTGCGCGGCGAGCAGGCATTCCAGATGGTGGCCGGCCGAGGCGCACACGAACTTGCCGGCGTCGGCGGCGACGATCTGCGCGATCGCCTGCGCGTTCGTGCGCTTGATCGCCTCGCCCGTCAGGATCACCGCGCCGCTGTCGATGTCCCGCGCCGACAGGCCCGCCGCCGCGTAGGATTCCTCGACGAAGGCGCGCAGCCACGCCGCGTCGATGGTGAAATCGGGAAGAAAGGGCGTGAACACGATCGGCGAGCGCCACAGGACCGCGCGGCTCACCACCACGAACTGGCTCGACAGCAGCTGGGTCTTGCGCTGCAGATGCACCCGGGAAAACATCAGGTGCGAGGTCGAGCTGCCGATATCGATACCGACCGTGGTCAGCTCGACGTTCTCCGCCTTCCACAGGGTCTCGGCGACCGCCGCCCGGCCTTCTTCGCTGATTTCGTGGAAATGCGGGAGGTCGTCGTCGTGCGCCCGCAGGGGAAAGGGCGTGCGCGCCGCGGGCGTCGAATAGGGAGCAAGTCGTGACGGAATCGGCATTCCC
>JBATEB010000161.1:0-12575 GCA_049663805.1 Burkholderiales bacterium
AGAATCGGCGCGGCGCGTACGATGCCTATCCGATGGTCATCTACATCCGCGACGGGAAGGTCGTCGCCGCGAACGGCGACGGACTGGAACGAGCCGCCGGCGTGCGCTATGCGCACGCGCAGTGCCGCGCGCTGGGTTACGAAGCGCCGGAATACGGACCCTAGAGAAGCTCTGACCAGGTCAAACCGCCGGCAATCCCCGGCGGTATATCAGGGAAGCTGAATCTTTCCCCCGGGGGCCTGCGGAACGACGATCGAGGAAGCGGCCTGGCGGCGCAGCTCCTGCAGTTCCCGCACGGTGCGATCGATCGCGTCCCTGGCGAGCGCGCCGAACTTCTCCGCCGCTTCCTGAAGCGACGCCGCTTCGATCTCGAACGAGATCGGAAGCGCGCCCGCGGGCGTCAGCACCTGGGTCTCGCCGGCGTAGAGGATCGCGCGCGCCGGGTCCGGCTTTCCATCCTTCGTGACCGGACTCAGGCGGCGGAGGGTTCCGACGCGCCGGTCGGTGAAGATCTCCTCAACGTAGAGCTGGTCCGAATCGAGCTTGAGCTCGGCCGGTTCGGGAGTGGCCATGCATGCGCTCCGTAAAGGGCCCGAGCTTGTTCCAGGCGCGCGCCGGCGTCAAGAGGCGGTGTCCGCCGCCCCGAGCTCGCAACCCGCCAGTCGTTCCCAGTAGCGCACGACCGCCGTGTGATCGGCGCCGGGACCCAGAGCCGCCTGCGCCTCGGTCCAGGCCCGAAGACACTCGGCGGCGAACCGTTCCGGCGATCCGGTCTCGCGCGCGACCTCGAGCGCGGTCTTGAGGTCCTTCACCATGAGATCGAGCGAGAACCCCGAATTGAATGCGCGGTTCAGGACGAATTGATGAAACTTGTTGAGCGTCGAATTGTTCATCCCGCTCGACGCGTTGAGGATGTCGACGACGCGCCCGGGGTCGAGCCCGAAGCGCTGAGCCATCAGCACGCCCTCGGTCGCCGCGATCAGGCCCGCGGCGGAAACATAGTTGTTGATCGCCTTCATGGCGTGGCCGCAGCCGAGCGGGCCGGCCAGGAAGACCTGCTTGCCCATCGCCTGCAGGACGGGCCTGCAGCGTTCCACTTCCGCCGGCTCTCCCCCGGCCATGACGGCGAGCGATCCGTCCACCGCCCTTCTCACTCCACCGGAGACCGGCGCATCGATCAGGGCGATGCCGCGCTCGGCGAGGCGCACGCCCAGCTCGCGCGTTGCCACCGGAGAGGACGAGCTCATGTCGATCAGCACGCTGCCGGGCGCCATTCCCGAAGCGAGGCAATCGCCGGTTTCGCCCGAGCCGAGCGCCACCGACCGCACCGCCTTGCCGTCGGGGAGCATGGTGATCGCGGCTTCGCAGGCACGGCCGAGCGGCGCGAGCGAGGCGGAGGGCTCGGCCCCGGTGCCGTCACACGCGCGCTCGAGCGCGGCGCGGTTCAAGTCGTGGGCGATGACTCGATAGCCGGCCCGGGAGAGACGCCGCGACATCGGCAGGCCCATCTGGCCGAGGCCGACGAAGCCGATACGCGCCGGTGGAAGGATCGAAGGCGAGCTCAGACTGGACCTCTCGCGCGGTTGGTCGGTCCCGGATGGATCAGAGCGCCCGGCCGGAAAACTTGTACCGCCCCTTGCCGGCGCGCTTCGCCTCGTACATGGCGTGGTCGGCCTGGAGCAGCATCTCGTCGGCGATTCGCTCCCCCGCGGAACCGAGATCGCTGCACGAGATGCCGATGCTCGCACCGACACGCAACCCGTGCGAGGCGTACATATCGATTTCCCGGATGGCGCCGATGATGGCTTCGGCAACGGGGACTGCGTCGGACTCATCGCGCAGCAGCTCCATGAGGACCACGAACTCGTCGCCCCCCAGCCTGGCGAAGGTATCCGCCTGGCGGGTCCTGCGTCCCACCCGATCGGCGATCTCCTGGAGAAGGCGGTCGCCCGCTTCGTGACCCAGGGTATCGTTCACGGACTTGAATCCGTCGATATCGAAAAGCAGCAGCGCTACCTTGCGCTGGCTGCGCTCGGCCGCGGCGAGCACCTGCGAAAGGCGCTCTTGAAAATAGAGCCGGTTGGGAAGCCGGGTCAACTGGTCCTGCCAGGCGATCCTCTCGATCTCTTCCACCTTCGCCCCAAGCTCGCGGTTACCGCGGGCGATCCTGCCGAGCAGGATCGCGGCGTTGAGAGCGCTGGCGGCGAGGCCGAAGATGATCGTCGCACCGAACAGCGGGTACTCCCGCCAGTAGGGGGAGACCAGGAGATTCCAGACCATGCCGAGGATGGCGATGACGGTCGCAAGAAACAGGTAGTGCCGCCCGAACCGCAATCCCCACCCGACGGTGGTGAGGAAAAGGAACCCGACGTAGGCGGCGAAAACACCGCCGAAGGACGCGATGTAAGTGAGGGTGAGATGATCCATCAGGACCGCCACCCCGCGCCTCGCGCGGGTCGGCTCGGGCCGGGCGCGCGTGAGTATCGCCCAGCCCATGGCAAACAACGCGTAGACCGCCGCCGCGATGACGATGCCCTCGGGGAGCGCCGAAAAACGCGCGGCAACCAGGAATCCGAGTAGGGCGATCACGGTGCAGATCAGGCGGGTCCTCGCCTGTCCCTGCTCGAACCCCGTGACGGCTTCCGCGCTGAGCCAATGCTTGAGCGGCAGGATCCGTTCGAGGAATCCTTCGGGATGAAGCAGCATCGAGGGTGGGTTCGCTTCCATGCAGTCCTGGTTCCGGCTACCCCTCCCGGAGCGCGATAGAGCGGCTATTTTATACGATTGCCCGCCCGGTCAGACCGCCTCGTTATTCGACAAGGCGATTCAATGTCTCGCCGATCGGGCCGCCGAGAACCGCGTCCGCGATGCCGTCCAGGGGAGTGGCTTCGGCGTTGACGATGACCACGCGCGCCCCCGCCCGCTTCGCGACCGGCACGACGCCGGCGACGGGATAGACCCGCAGGCTGGTGCCCACGGCCAGCAGCAGCTCCGATTCGGCGGCCACCCGCATCGCCCGGTCGATGACCTCCGGCACGAGGGCCTGGCCGAAGGAGATGGTGTCGCTCTTGAGGATTCCGCCGCAGCGCTCGCAGGGCGGATCGGCCTCCCCGGAGCGCACCCGCTCCAGCGTCTCCCCCATCGGCCCCCTCCAGGCACAGGCAAGACACACCGCCGCGTGCAGCGTCCCGTGCACCTCGATCACCCGTTCGGAGGAGTTGCCCGCCTTCTGGTGCAGCCCGTCGATGTTCTGCGTGATGAGTCCGTGCAAGCCGCCGCGTCGCTCCAGCCGCGCCAGCGCCGCATGACCGGCGTTGGGCCGTGCGGTCCAGACCGGGTGCGCGAGTCGCGACTGCCAGGATTTCCTGCGCACCTCCGGGTCGGCCAGGTAGTGGCGGATGCTGGAGAGTTTTTCGGCCTCGGGGTCCCGGGTCCAGACCCCCTGCGGCCCGCGGAAGTCCGGGATGCCGGACTCGGTGGAAATCCCCGCGCCGGTGAGGACCACAATGCGCTTCGCCTCGCCCAGCCAGACGCGTACCCGATCGAGCGGAGATTCCACGCGTGCGACCCGTGTCTCGCCGCCGCGGAAATCCACCCGCCCCGGGGACCGCTCGATCAGTCGCGCAGCTTGAAGCGCTGGATCTTGCCCGTGGCGGTCTTCGGCAGTTCGTTCAGGAACTCGATCCAGCGCGGATACTTGTACGGCGCGAGCCTGTCCTTGACGTGCTGCTGCAGCGCCGCCTTGAGCGCGTCGTTCGCCGAATGGCCCTGCTTGAGCACGACGTAGGCCTTCGGTTTGACCAGCCTGTTCTCGTCCTCGCAACCGACCACCGCCGCCTCGAGCACCGCCTCGTGGCCGATGAGAGCGGCTTCGACTTCGGCGGGGGACACCCAGATCCCCGATACCTTGAGCATGTCGTCCGACCGCCCGCCGTAGATATAGTAGCCGTCCTGGTCCTGCGTATACTTGTCGCCGCTCTTCGTCCAACCGCCGGCGAAGGTGTTGCGGCTCTTGTCGCGGTTGTTCCAGTAGTAGGCCGCGCCGGTCGGCCCGCTGATCTGCAGCTCCCCCAGCTCGCCCGCCTTGACCGCCCCGCCCTGCTCGTCGACCAGGCGCAGCTCGTAGCCCGGAACCGCCTTGCCGGTCGTTCCGTAGCGCAGGTCGCGCGGCCGGTTGGAGAGGAAGATGTGCAGCATTTCGGTCGACCCGATGCCGTCGAGTATCTCGACGCCGGTCTTCTCCTTCCAGGTCTTCGCGATCTGCGCCGGCAGGGCCTCGCCCGCCGATACGCATTGGCGAAGCGCCAGGGATCCCTTCTTCGGAAAATCGGGACTCGCCAGCATCGCCGCATACAGCGTGGGCACGCCGAAGAACAGGGTCGGCTTTCGCTCCGTGAGCCGCTTGAAAACCGAGGCGGGCGTCGGCCGCTCGGCCATGAGGATCGCGGTTGCGCCGGCGGCGAGCGTGAAGGAAAGGGCGTTGCCGAGGCCATAGGCGAAAAAAAGCTTCGCCGCAGAGAACACCACGTCGCCCTCCTTCATGCCGAGAACCGCCTTCGCGTAGAGCTCCGCGGTCAGGATCATGCTCGAGTGCACGTGCACGGTCCCCTTGGGCATGCCGGTCGAGCCGGACGAATAGAGCCAGAAACAGGCGTCATCCGAGGTCGTGGCCGCGGGAGAAAGCGGCGCCTTGCCCTTGGCGAGGACCTCGCCGAAAGCGGTGTTCCCGTGCGTGCTCCGCCCCGAAACGATCACCTGCTTCAGGAACGGCAGCTTGCCGAGCAGGGGCGCGAACTGCGGCAGCAGCGGCTCCGAAACGACGAGCGCTTTCGCCCGGCTGTCGGAGAGCATGTACTGGTAGTCCTTCGAGGTGAGCAGCGTGTTCGCGGCGATCGGGATGATGCCCGCCTTGATCGCGCCGAGGAAGGCGGTGGGGAAATCGATGGTGTCGGTGAGCGCGAGCAGCACGCGCTGCTCCATCTCCAGTCCCATCGCGAGCAGCCCCGAGCCGAAGCGGTCGACGCGCTGCGCGAGCTCGCCGAAGGTGTATTCGCCGGCGTCGTCGACGTACGCGACGCGCGCAGCCCGCCCCGCGGCGAGGTTGCGCTCGATCAGGTCGACTGCGGCGTTGTACTCGCGGGGGATCGTGACGGCGGGCGGGCTGACCGAATGGTCGGCGCTGCTGCGTGAGGGCACGACGCTTCTCCTTCTGTCGGGTTCACCGGCATTGTTCGCTCACCGGTGCCGAGCGTCAAGGAGACGGCGGTCCGCCCGAAAGATCCCGGAACGATCTCGGCCGCGGGTTGCGCGAAGCCGCGCCGCTCCGCCCTCAATCGGGCTTCGTGCCGAGCAGCCTGCGGTACTGCGCCATGTGCCGTATGGCATGCTTCGGCCTGCCCAGCTCCTCGCACAGGAGCGCGAGGTTGTAATGGCAATCCGCCATCTGGGGATTGCGGTGCAGCGTTCTTTCGTAGGCCTCCACAGCCTCCTCCTTGCGTCCCATGTCCTCCAGCAGCACACCCAGGTTGTAGAGCAGCACCGGATCCGCGCCGCACGCCTGGAGCGCCCTGCGGTAGGCGCGCTCGGCATCGGTCAGGCGTCCCGATTCATGCAACAGTCGCCCGAGATTGATGTGCGCGTCCAGGTGCGCCGGATCCACGGCGAGCGCCCGCTCGTAGGCATCCCGCGCGGCACGCAGGTTTCCGTTCTCCAGCCGCAGCCCCTTGTCGAACCACTCCTCCGCCCTGGGAGCCGCCGCCTCGACCGGGTCGGCAACGTTGATCGAGCCGTCGGCGGGATCGACCTCCAGGGCGAGAAGGTACTGACCCGAGTCCGCCCGCCAGCGAGCGCCGCCCTCCTTGACGACCACGCGCTCGCCGACCGCGGAAATGTTGAGCCCGGAGAGCGGCACCGTCGCGGGCAGCTTGCGGCGCAGCGCCTTGAGCGACTGGGTGATCCGCTTGGGCGGGACCTTGGCGGCGGCAAGGGCCTGCGCGGTTCGCAGGACGATCAGATCCTGGAACGAGAAGCGGTATTCGCGGCGCGTGCCTCGTCCGGGCGAAACGAAGCCGGCCTGAACGAGGCGAAGGATCGTGCTGCGCGGCAGGCGAAGCAGCCGCTCGACGTCGCGCACGCCGTACTCGCGCATGGCGGGCGAATCCTGTCTTTCGGCCGCTCCGGCGATCTACTTCCTCGCGGCCTTCCTGGCGGCGGGCTGGCCCGACTGGGCGGCGCGCCTGGGCGGCTTGCGGTTTTCCGCCTCCTGGGGCTTCGCGGCGGCAACGCCTTTCTTCTCCAGGCTTGCGCGCAGCGCTTCCATGAGGTCGATCACCTCGGCGCCGCCTTCGGGCGCGCCGTCGCTCATCGTGATTTCCTCGCCCTCCACCTTCTTCTGCACCGCGGCTTCGATGCGCTCGCGCACCTCGTCCTTGTAGGCCGCGGGGTCGAACTTCTCGGAAGCCTGCTGCTCGATCAGCTGCAACGCGAGCTTGAGCTCGGCGTCCTTCACCTCGGTCTTGGGGATCTCGATCTCGGCGATCGGCCGCACTTCCTGGGCGTACAGGAGCTGCTGCATCACCAGCCCTTCGGCGACCGGGCGAAGCATCACGATGTACTGCTTGCCGCGCGCGGCCCAGCGGCCGAGCGCGCAACGTTTTGTCTCGCGCAGCGCGCTGACGAACAGCGCATAGGGTTTCGCGCCGCCTTTGTCGGGCGCCAGGTAGTACGCCTTGTCGAAGTACACCGGGTCGATCGAGGCGATCGGAACGAACTCGGTGATCTCGGCGGTGTGCGTTCCCGTCTCCTCGAGCGTCTTCAGCTCCTCGGGCGTGAACATCACGTACTGGTCCTTGGCGAATTCGTAGCCCTTGACCATGTCCTCGCGGGCGACCGCGACCTCTTCCTTCACGCAGGTGTACTGCTGTTTCAGGCGCGATCCGCAGCCCTTGTGAAGCAGGTTGAACGAAATGGCGCGGCTCGCCTCGGTGGCCGAATACAGCTTCACCGGAATCGATACCAGTCCAAACGAAACGGTCAGCGTTGCAATCGATCGTGCAGCCATGCTCGTCTCCCGTCAGGTCAGTCCCCTCGACGTCGGGGGCGTCGGGGATTCTACGCCTTGGCGGGCGCGAGCGCACCCTCCAGGCTTTGCTTGCGCTCCAGGGCGTCCCGCCAGCGATCGCCTGTGGCGAGCCGCTCGGCGACGTTGGTGATCCTGAAATCGAGCGGGTGCGCCTTTTCCAGCTCTTCCCAGCTGAGCGGCATCGATACCGGCGCGCCCGGTGCGCCGCGCGGCGAGTAGGCGACGTTGAGCGTCTTGCCGCGAACGTTCATGTTGTAGTCCATGAAGATCTTTCCCGTGCGCCTGGGGACGCTCCACTCGACTGTGACCTCTTTGGGATGCTTGCGCGCCAGATGGCGCCCGACGAGCTCGGAGACGTGGCGCGCGGCGTCGAAGTCGAGCGTCCGTTTGATCGGCACGAATACGTGCAGGCCGGTCTTGCCCGAGGTTTTGACGATCGCTTCGAGCTGCATGGTGCGCAGCAGCTCGCGCAAGCGGAACGCGACCTCCTTGCCTTTCTCGAAGGCGACGGTGTTCAGCTCCGGCTCCTCGCCCGGGGCTTCCTTGCCGGAATAGATGTAGGGGTCGATGTCGAAGACCACGTAGTCCGGATAGTTGAGCACCGAGGCTTCGAGCGCGGCGAGCGAGCTCGAGAAATCGGCGCCCTGCGTCGCGCAATCCGGCCCGGGCCTCGCTCGCGAATGCCATACGTGGAACTCGAGCGTTCCCAGCTGGGCGAGCCACAGCAACGTCGCCAGGTTATTGCACAGCAGATAGTCGTGCCGTTCGTCCTTGTGCTCGGAGAATACCGTTATCGACTGCGCGAACGGCGGCAGTTCGGGGTCCCAGTGCTTCTGGTAAAAGCGCTCGCCGCCGATGCCTTCGGGCATGCGGATCATGGTGAGCGGGCGATCGGCGAGATGCGGCAGGATGAGCGGCGCAACCTGCGCGAGGTAGCGCAGCAGGTCGCGCTTGGTGACCGCGGGTTGCCTGAGGCCCGCATCGGCGGGCCAGTAGACGCGATCCAGATGCGTGAGTCGGATCGGGTGCGCGCCGACAGCGATCGCAAAGGCGTTCTTCCGGTTCTCGAGTTGCCGCACCACCTCGTCGCCTTCCGCGTCTGCTCCGGAGGCGGCCGCCGGTGAGGCCGGGCGAGGTGCTTCGACCCGCTTCACTTTTTTCGGATCGACGTCGTCCCGCAGCCTCAGGAAAACCGGCGCTCGCAGGCTGCCGTCCGGGGTCCACTCGTGGAATTTGACCTCGGCGACCAGAACCGGCTTCACCCAGGCGGTGGGGCTGTGCAGCTCCGGTTCGGAGGCGAAAGGGCAGGCATCGACCCGGAGCGCGTCGCAGCGCGCACCGACCTCGGGGAGAGAGTCCTCGTCGAACCCGGAACCGACGTGCCCGGCGTAATGCAGCTTTCCGCCGCTCCAGTAGCCGACCAGCAGGGCCCCGAGCGGCGCGCGGGAGCCCTTGCCTTGGGTATAGCCGCCAACCACGAATTCCCCGCTCTGTGTCGACTTGACCTTGAGCCAGGAACCCGAGCGCCGCCCGGTTTCGTACTTGCCGTCCTTGCGCTTGCCGACAACGCCCTCGAACCCGCTCGCGAGCGCCGCTGTATACAAAGCGCGCCCGTCCTCGGCCGCGTGAACGAGCTTCACATGCGCGGAGGGCAAAAGGCACTGCGCCAGCCAGCGTCGGCGGTCCGAGTAAGGCGCCGGCCGCAGATCGAGGCCGGCGAAATGAAGCAGGTCGAAGCAGTAGAGCACGGCCGGCGCCTTGCGATCCGCCGCGGCGATCTCGCGCTCGGTCTTGAGCTGCACGCGGTCCTGCAGTTCGTTGAAAGACGGCCTGCCCGCGGCGTCGAAAACCACGATCTCGCCGTCGAGCACCATCGCCCGCACCGCCTGCTGCGCGAGCTCGTCGGCCAGCGAAGGGAACGACGCGGTCAGATCCAGCCCGCGGCGCGAGCGCAGCCTGACCTTGCCGCCGTCGACGAACGCGATTACCCGGTAGCCGTCGAGCTTGGGTTCCCACATCCAGTCGGCATGCGTGAACGGCTCCTCGCGCAGCTCCGCGAGCATGGGCGAGACCTTGGAGGGCACCGCTTCGGCTTTTCCGGCGGCGGTAAGCCGCGACGCGGGAATGCGACCGACCGGCAGGGTCTTCAGGTCCTCGACCGCGCGGCCGGAGAGGACCGAGCGGTCCTGGGGGGCGGCGCCGGCCTTGGCTGCGAAGCGATCCTTGTGCTTGATGAGGAGCCAGCTCTTGCCCTCGGCGGTTCGAACCAGCGCGAACGAACCCTTGAGCTTTTCGCCGCGCAGCGTGAAGCTCAGCTTGCCCTTCGCCAGGCCCTCTCGCACCCGCCGCTCGCATCCGCTCCGGTCGTGGTACCAGTGCTCGTGGTTCTCGTCGGGCGAGTACACGCCGCAATCCCAGACGATGACTTCGCCCGCGCCGTACTGACCGGGAGGGATCACTCCCTCGAACGAGGCGTAATCGTAGGGGTGATCCTCGGTCGGAACCGCGAGACGCTTGTCGCCGGGATCGAGGGAGGGGCCCTTCGGAACGGCCCAGGACTTCAATACCCCGTCGCATTCGAGCCTGAAGTCGTAGTGCAGGCGGCGCGCCGCATGCCGCTGCACGACGAACAGCAAGGGCCCCGCGCCCGGGGCGGGCGCGGGAGCCGGCTCCGGGGTCGCGTTGAATGTGCGCTTGGCCGCGTACTCGCCGAGCGGCGCGGCACCGGCGCGTTTCCCGCGACCCTTGCCTGCGGTTCCCATGTCTCCACTATCATGGAAACCTCGGCAAGGCGTCAAATGGCCGGGTCGGCGCCGCTCGCGTGCCCGACCCGCAAACAGCGGGAGCAAAAACCGTGCAGCTGCTGGCGGGAACGAGCGGATTTTCCTACAAGGAGTGGCTGGGTAAGTTCTATCCCGAGAAACTCCCCGGGAACGAAATGCTGCGCTATTACGCGGCGCGACTGTCGACGGTCGAGATCAATAACACGTTCTACCGGATGCCCGCCGAGGCGATGCTCGCGAACTGGGCGGCCGAGGTTCCGCCCGATTTCACCTTCACCCTCAAGGCGCCGCGGCGAATCACTCACGAGCTGCGCCTGAAAGAGGCCGAATCGAACGTCGCGGAGTTCCTGCGGCGCGCAGGCACACTGGGGGACAAGCTCGGGGTGATCCTGTTTCAGCTCCCGCCGTATCTCAAGAAGGATCTTCCCAGGCTGCGGGCCTTCCTCGAGCTGCTTCCGCCCGGACCACGTACCGCCTTCGAATTCCGCAACGACACCTGGCAGGACGAGGAGGTCCGCCAATCGCTTCGCGCGCGCGGCGCGATGCTGTGCGTCACCGACACCGACGAAGGCGATACGCCCTTCGCCGCCACTTCCGATTCCGGCTATCTCAGACTGCGGCGGACCCACTACGACGATGCCGAGCTTCGCGCCTGGGTCGAGAAGATCGCCGCCCAGCCGATCGAGCGGGCCTACGTCTATTTCATGCACGAGGACGACGCGCTCGGAACGCGGTTTGCACTGCGCCTGAACGAGTTGTGGCAGGCGGCGCACCCCTGAAAGGGCGCACTCGCTCGGCACGCCGTCGCGGCGGCGTGTCTCTCCGCTGCCGCTCTAGGGAATCTTGACCGGGTGGGTGAAGACGTAGTCGTTCGCCTTGACCGGCGTGTGGCAGCCGTAGCACTCCTGCTCGAAGTTCGCGTCCTTGCCGTAGGGCTTGCGTTCTGCGCCCAGCCAGCGGGCGTAGCCCCAGCCGCCGGTCTTGGCGAAGCGGCTTGCGTCCTTGATCATGAATTCCTGCGCAAGAAAGGCCCCCGGCACGGTGGCCGTGGGCCAGGCTTCGTGCTTCTTGTTCTTCCAGACGATCTTGCCGAGAATCGCGCCGTCCGGCCAGGGATTGGTCTGGCCGCTGCGCGCTGCGGCGATGGCACGGTCGTTGCCGACGATGACTCGCATGGTGTCGTTGTCGCTTCGATGCGATACGGCGATCACGCGCCAGTCCTTGTAGCCCTGCGGAAGGGTGATGCCGTTGGGCGCCGGAGCCGCGGTCTGCGCGGCGACCAGACCGGCGCCGAACAGGCTCACGATGGTCGCGAAGGGAAAGCACATCAGACGGAACAGAGAGTTGCGATTCATTTTGTTTTCTCCTAGGAATGTCACCCGGTATGGCGGGAAACCTGCCCGTGCGCCTTTTACGAGGGAAGGAAAAGCGCAAGCCCAAGCCCCAACCGTCGTCGGCGTCGAACTTGTTTTCTGCAGCAGCCTACCATGCATACGGCGCCGCGCAAGCACTGAATTCGGTGCCAGAGTGACACTCAGTAGCCGATCGCCGCCCCGTCGCTCCTCGGATCGGCGCCGCCGATGCGCATGCCCGATCGCGGGTCGATCGTGATGCCGTGCGCGTGTCCGGCGAGCTCGCACCAGTCCGGCCAGCGGTTCACCGCGTGCCCTTTTCGCTCGAGCTCCCTCAGGGTCGCCTCCGGAAACCGCCCCTCGATGTTGAGCAGGTCGCGCGCATCGCCGATCGCGAATCGCCCCGACAGCCAGCGCGGCGCCTCGACCGCCTGCTGGATGTCGGCGCCGAAATCGACGAGGCGCACGTAGCTCTGCAGGTGGATCTGCGGCTGGCCGTCCGCGCCCATGCAGCCAAGCACCTGCCACGGGCGGCCGTCCTTCAGCGCGATCGAGGCGATCAGGGTGTGCATCGGGCGCTTGCCCGGCTCGAGGCGGTTCGGATGCCCGGGGTCGAGCGAGAAATACGCCGAGCGGTTCTGCAGCACGATGCCGGTGTCGCCGGCGACGACGCCCGAGCCGAAGACGAAATAGAGGCTCTGGATGAGCGCGGCGGCGTTGCCTTGGGCGTCGACCGCGGCGACGAACACCGTGTCGCCGGCGAGCGTGCCGTACGAGGGGACGAGGTCCCAGGCGAGCGCGCGATCGGCGCGCATCAGGCGTGCGCGCTCCGCGGCGTAAGGCTTCGAGATCAGCCGCTCGGCGGGAACGTGCCGGTAGTCGGGATCCGCGAGCAGCCGGTCGCGGTCGTGGTAGGCGATCTGCTTGGCCTGCACCAGCAGATGCGCGAGCTCCGGCCCCAGCGGATCCATCGCGGCGAGATCGTAGGGCTCGACCAGGTTGAGCATTTCGAGCACCGTGAACCCCTGGGTCGGCGGCGGGGTCTGGAAGATCTCGATGCCGCGATAGCTTCCCGAAAGCGGCTCGCCCCACTCGGCTCGCTGCGCGCTGCAATCGGCCTCGTCGAAGAAGCCGCCGCCGGCGCGCGAAAAAGCCGCGAGCGAGCGCGCCGTCTCGCCGGCGTAGAACCCCTCGTGCCCTTCGGCCGCGATCCGCTCGAGCACCCGTGCGAGCGCGCCGTTGACGAGCTTGTCGCCCTGGCGCGGCACACTGCCGCCGGGGGTGAAGATCTCCAGCGCATGGGCGTTGAGCGCGTTCTCCCCCGCGCAGGTCTCGATCCAGCGCGCCAGGCGCCCGGTC
>JBATEB010000162.1:0-49509 GCA_049663805.1 Burkholderiales bacterium
CGTCGAGCCCATCGAAGGCAACGCGGAAGAAATCCCCCTTCCGGACGCCTCGGTCGACGTGATCACGAGCAACGGCGTGCTCAATCTGATGCCGGACAAGCCGCGCGCCTTCGCCGAGATCGCCCGCGTGCTCAAGCCGGGCGGCCGCCTGCAGATCTCGGATATCTCGCTCGCCAAGCCGGTCTCGGAGAAGTCTCGCGCCGACCCGAATCTGTGGGCCGAATGCGTGGTCGGCGCGGTCGTCGAGGACGACTACGTCGCGATGCTGCGCTCGGCGGCGTTGAACGTGGAGGTGATCGGCCGCCTCGATTACTTTGCCGGCAGCGCGAGCCCGGACACGCGGCGCGTCGCCCACGGACTGGGCGCCCACACCGTCGTCATGCGGGGCGGGAAAGAATAGCGCCGGCCGGGCTGCACCGGCGCCGCTTACTCGGCTCGACCTTCCACCGGGGTGTCGAGCGGGCGGCCGGCGGGGACATGCCTCCCGCTCACGGCATGAACCCGCCGCCGTTGACGTGGATCGTCTGCCCGGTGATGTAGCGCGCGTCCGGGCTGCACAGCATGCGCACCATCGCCGCCACTTCCTCGGGCTCCCCGCGGCGGCCGATCGGCGGCAGGCCGCGCCGCTCGCTCGGGCGGGCCGGGGCGCCCGGCAGGCCGCGCACGGTTTCGATCGTCCCCGGCACCACGCAGTTGACGGTGATGCCGTGCGGCGCGAGATCGAGCGCGAGCGCCCGCGTCATGCCGGCGATGCCGGCTTTTGCCGCGATGACGTGGGCGCGGCCGGTCGCGCCCTTGTGCGCCGTGAGCCCTCCGAGATTGATCACGGATCCGCTGCGCGTGCGGATCAGGTGCGGAAGGCAGGACTGGGTGCACAGGAACGCGCCGTCGAGCACGGTCGAGATCACGCGGCGCCATTCCTCCAGCTTGATGTCCTCGAAGTGGGTCTCGCTCCTGATGGCGGCATTGTTGACGAGAATATCGAGGCGTCCGAATTCCTTGACGGTCGCGTCCACCATCCTGGCGACCGCCGACGGATCGGTGACGTCGGCGAAATGGGAAGCGGCGCTTCCTCCCTCCCTCTGGATCAGGGCCACCGTATGCTTGGCCTCGGCTTGGGAGGTATTGGCGTTCACCATCACGGCGGCGCCGCCGGCGGCGAGCGAGCGGCAGATGGCGCGACCGATGTTCCTCGCGCCGCCGGTGACCAGGGCGACCTTTCCGGCGAGCTCCGTCCCGGGCGTCATGCCCGCAATGCGGATCACCTGGCGAGCCGAAGGTTTGGATGAGCCGCCGGATCGCGGCGAATCGATAGCCATGCAGTCTCTCCTCGCTCAGCGCACGGTTCCCAGAAGCAGGAACAGTCCGCCGAGCACCGCGGTGTTGCCGAGCAGGATGATCCTGCTCGTGTTTCGCCTGGTCGCGTCCGGCATGCTCCAGAAGCGATGGAAGATCGCGGTCGCCGCGACGGTGAAGGCGATCAGGCACCAGACCCCTGCCCGCGCCTGCCAGTCGAGCAGCACCAGCGCGCACCCCGTGAACTGGAGGGCCATACCCACCCAGAATGCCGCGCGCGGGAACGGCGTGCCGAAGGCGTCCATGCGCTCGATATGGTCCCGGATTCGCGCCCGGGTGAGGTTGCAGAGTCCGGTCGTCACAAAGCAGAACGCGATGAGCAGCCTTCCGGCCGTCTCGTTCCAGGATGAATCGGCGTACATGGGATTTTCCGGTGAAGTGGAGCGCCGCCGGCCCTCGTCAACGAGTAAAATTGTCCGGAGGGTGCGCCACCGGCGATGAACTGCATTCCGTCAGCCCGAAAGCATACGCCATCGGATTCTAAGCGATCAACGGGAGCGGGCTCCATCAGATGCGGCGCGGCGCCATGCGGATAGTCGATCGTCTTCCGGGGCTGGTCCGCTTCCTGCTCGCCCTGACCGCGATCCACTTCGCGCTGTTCGCGGCCTTGCGCCTGGTTTTCTGGGCGGCCTTCAGGGAAACCCTGGCGAGCGCGTCGTGGACGGACCTGCTCAAGGCCCTCTATCTCGGGTTCAAATTCGACCTGCGGCTGGCGCTGCTTCTCGGTCTGCCGCTTGCGCTCCTCGGGTGGATCGGGCTCTTCGATCCGGGGCGCCGGGCCGCCGCCCGCATCGCCTGGCTGGGCTATTTCGCGGTGGCGCAGTGCGTCGTGCTGTTCCTCTATTTCGTCGACTTCGGACACTACGCCTACGTTCAGATGAGGCTGAATGCGAGCCTCGTCGATCATCTGACGCCCGTGGCGGTCGCCGCGCGCGTCGCCTGGGAGACCTATCCGGTGATCGGGGGAGTTCTCGGATTGTCGTTGCTGGTCGGCGGATATGCCTGGCTCCTGGCCCGCGCGGCCCGGCGCACGCTGGTGCCGGCGGCTCGGCCCCTGGGCCAGTGGCCCGGGCGCGCGGTGCTCGGGGCGGCCGCGCTGCTCTTCGCCCTGGGGATTTACGGGAAATGGTCGTGGTATCCGCTGCGCTGGAGCGAGGCGTACTTTTCCTCGAGCGAGGCGGTCGCCGCGCTCGCGCTCAACCCGGTCCTGTTTCTGGTGGATACCGCGGAAAACCGCGGACGCCCGTACGACGCCCAAAAAGTTCGCGAGCACTACGACTATGTCGCCTCGTTGCTCGGAGTCGAGGCGCCGGACCCGGACAAGCTCGATTTCGCCCGCTACGTGACGCCCGGCGCCCGACCGCGGGAGAGGTACAACCTGGTCGTGATCCATCTGGAATCCTTTGCCGCGTTCAAGGCCGGGATCTTCGGCAACCGGCTCGGCGGCACGCCGCACTTCGACGCGATCGCGAGGGACGGAATCCTGTTCACCAACTTCTTCGTCCCCGAGGTCCCGACGGCGCGTTCGGTATTCACCATGCTCACCGGCGTTCCCGACGTGAACGGGACGACCACCGCCTCGCGCAATCCGCTGGTGATCAATCAGCACACCCTGGTGAACGCCCTGGAAGGCTACGAGAAATACTATTTCCTCGGCGGCAGCGCCACCTGGGGCAACATCCGCGGCCTGTTCACCCGCAACATTCCCGACCTGAAGATGTTCGAGGAGGGCGACTACGACGCGCCCCAGGTCGACGGCTGGGGCGTGCCCGACGCGGTGCTCTTCGAAAAAGCCCACCAGGTGCTGGCGAAGCGGGAGAAGCCCTTTTTCGCTTTCATTCAGACCGCGGGAAATCACCGGCCTTTCACGATTCCCGAGAGCCATCGCGGCTTCGAGCTCGCGCACGCGGACGACGCGGCGCTGAAGGAAAACGGCTTCGACAGCCTCGCCGCCTACAACGGTCTGCGCTATCTGGATTTCTCGCTCGAAGCGTTTTTCGCCCTGGCGCGACAGGCCCCGTATTTCCGCAACACCGTGTTCGTGATGTACGGCGATCACGGCAATCCGTCGACCGCGCAGACGCCCTTTCAGCAGCTGTACCTGACCGGCTACCACGTGCCGCTGGTGATCTATGCGCCGGGGCTGATCGAACAGGGCAGGCGCATCGACTTCGCCGCGAGTCTGACCGACGTCCTGCCGACCTCGCTGGGTCTGCTCGGGATTCCCCATCTCAATACCGGACTGGGGCGCGACCTGCTCGCCCTCGGCCCCAAGGCGCCCCATTTCTCCCTGATCGGGGAGACCGGGGTCCTCGACGACGAGTTCTACCTCCGGGTGGATCCGGGCGGCGCGCGCCTGTTCCGCTATCGCACCGAGGCGGGAGCGCAGGACGTGCGCGGGCAATATCCCGGGAAGGCCGCCGAACTCGGGCGCCTGTACCAGGCGCTGTTCGAAGCGTCGAAGTACATGCTCTACCACAATCCGGCCCGCCCCCACTCGCCGAAGCCGTCACCGCGGCGGCGGGCGGCCGCGGGCTGAGCAGGCAATGCGCGTCCCCCGAAGGCGAAGCCGGGTGTTGCTGCTCGCGATCGCCCTCGCCTTCGGCGGCCTGTACTACAGGAGCGTGCCGGCGCCTTCGCCCGGCGGGTTCGCCGTTCCCGAAACGCCCGCGCCCGCGATGGGGGCGGAGCCGTCCTACCGGTCGCAACTGCTCCCCAACAGCAGCGCGCGTTCGGTTCACGCCGCGGCGGCTGCCGAGCTTTCCGGAGGGCAATTGCGCGCGTTCTGGTACGGCGGCAGCCGCGAGGGCGCGCCGGACGTGGCGATCTATACCTCGGTCTATTCCCCGTCAGCCGGAACCTGGAGTCCCGAGCGCGCGGCCTTGACGCGGCCATCCGCGCAGCGCGACCTGCAGCGTTACCTGCGCAAGCTCGGGAATCCCGTGGTCGGCCGCGATCGCGGCGGGCGCCTGTGGCTTTTCTTCGTGAGCGTCTCGGTCGGGGGGTGGGGGGGAAGCGCAATCAACGGCGCTTACTCCGAAGACGAGGGAGAGACCTGGAGCCCGGCGCGCCGCCTGGTGAGTTCTCCCTTCTTCAACGTCAGCACGCTGGTGAAGGGCGCGCCGTTCCTGTATGCCGACGGCTCGATCGCGCTGCCCGCGTATCACGAATTCGTCGGCAAGTTCGGCGAACTGCTGCGACTGGACGCCGCGGGCCGGCCGATAGGCAAGACCCGGCTGTCGCGGGGCCGGTCTTCGCTGCAGCCGGTGATCGTGCCGAAATCGAAGAGCGAAGCGGTCGCTTTCATGCGCTATTCGGGCGATCCTCCGAACCGCATCCTCAGGGTCCGGACCGAGGACGGAGGAGCGAACTGGGATCCGCCGGTCAAGACGGTGTTGCCGAATCCGAACGCCGCGGTGGCAAGCGTACTGCTGGGCGATGACCTGCTCCTGCTCGCGTTCAACGACTCCCCGGACAATCGCGAGAGCCTCTCGCTCGCGGTCTCGCGGGATTTCGGGAATACGTGGAGGGTCGTTCACCGCTTCGAGGGCGATCGCGAGGCGTCGAAGGCGTTGGTCGCCGAGTATTCCTACCCCTGGATCATGCGGGATCGGGCCGGAGAGGTTCATGTGCTCTACACCTGGGGCCGCACCCGGATCAAGCACGTGCAATTCAACCGGGCCTGGCTGGAGCGCCTGCTGTAATGGACGCGAGCGGTGCGTTCGGGACGTTCGGGTGCGCGCTGCTCGGCCTCGCGGTGCTGCTGACGGCCGTTCGCGTCGAGCGGCTTTCCCGACGCGGGGTCCGACTCGCGATCGCCCTGATCCTGGCCCTCGTCCTGTTCGTGCCGCTGGGGGATCTCCCGGCGGCGGCCTACGTGCGCAGCGTTACCGGCGATCCGGGCGTCTCGACGCTGTTTCTCGCCGGCGCTGCGTGCCTGGCGCGACTGGGTGGACGCGTCCCGATCGGGGAGCGGGATCGGCGGGCCCTGTGGTGGCTGCTCGCCGGCGCGGCGCTGTTTCTGTACCCGGCCGCCCTGGGGCTGACCGGGTTCGATCCGTACGCCCTCGGTTACGGATCGCCCGCATTCGCGACGGCACTGCTGCTGATCGCGCTGGCGGCGTGGCGCGCGGGCCTGAACGCCGTCGTGCTGGTCCTGGTCGTCGCGGCGTTCGCCTATCTGCTCGGCGTCTACGAGTCGCGCAACCTCTGGGATTACCTGCTCGACCCGCTGGGATGCGGCTATGCCCTGGTGCGGCTGATATCGCGGCGGGAATCGACGCGGGCCGCGCCCGCATCCTGAGCCCGTCGCCGGGCCTCAGGCCTCGGGTCCGGCGTAGGCGCCGGCGCTATGCGGGAACATCGACTTCACGATCTTGAAGCGCGAAATGTCCACGGTCGCGTCCATGTGCAGGAAAATCGCCGCGTCGCGCAAGAGTTTCTCGATGCCGAAATCCAGCATCACGCCGTTGCCGCCGTGCAGCTCCATCGCGTGCTGCGCGACCTTGAAGACCTCCTCCGAGGCGAACACCTTCACCATGTTGCACAGCTGATCGGCGTCGGGCGCCCCTTCGTCCACCGCGCGCGCCGCTTCGCGCAGGAGCGCGCGCACCGCATGCAGCCGGGTCGCCATGTCGGCCAGGCGCAGCGCGACCGCCTGGTGCTTGATCAGGACGCGCCCGCCCTGGACGTAGTTCTGGACGTACTCGGCGGTGCGCTCGAATGCCGCCATTCCGACGCCGAGATTTTTCGCGGCCTGGATGATCTTCCCGGGCCGGAAATAGACGCCCGCCTTGCCGAGCGCGTCTCCCTCGACCAGCAGGTGGTCGGCTGGAACGCGGCAGTTCTCGAAGACGAGCTCGCCGTTGTTCATGAAGCGGCCGCCGAGGGTTTCGTTGCAGCGCGCGATGACCAGCCCGGGCGTGCCGCGCGGCACGAGGAAGCTGGAAGTTCCCTGCAGCATCCCGACCTTGGGGTTGGTGTTGGCGTAGACAACGAAGAGCCCCGCGTCGTAGCCGTTGCTGATGAACTGCTTGCGCCCGTTGATGACCCAGTGGCCGCCCTCGAGTGCCGCGCGCGTGTGCATCGCCGCCTCCGGCACGTTGTAGGGGAGCCAGCGGTCGGAAGCTCCGCGCGGCTCGGTGAGGCAGTGCGCGAGAAGAAAGGCCGGATCGCCGACGATCCTGGGGAACCAGCGTTCCTGGAGGTGGCGCGGCGCGAGCCTGCGCAGCAGCACCGAGACCTTCCACACCTGCACCAGCTTGTCGGCAAGCCCCGAGTCGCCGCGCGCGACTTCCTCGGAGATGAGAGCGAAGGTCCGGACCTCGGTCGCGGGGTCGAGCTGGATCCCGCCGAACTCCTCGGGCACGCCCAGCGTTCGTATCCCGATCCTGTCGGCCTGATCGAGAATCTCGCGCGGCAGCCGCGCGTCGGGGTCCATGAGCCACTCGCGCTGCCAGTCCTTGCGGATGAAGGGCGTGACGAAATCGTTGACGAAAGCGCGGCAGGTATCGCGCATCAGGCGCTGCTCCTCGGACAGTCCGCGATCGATCATGTTCATGAGAAGATCTCCTCGTGGGTGCGCTTCCGTATCCGTTGTGGATTTGCCGCGCTCGGAGCGCTATCCTAGCAGGCGCAAAGCGGCCGTTGGCTCGCCGGACCATGGGAGATTCGTCATGCTTGCAGCCGAGAGAGTCAGGGTGTTCTGGCAGCCGGGATGCACCAGCTGCCTGAGAACCAAGGAGTTTCTCACCAACAACGGCGTGGACTACGAATCGATCAACGTCCACGGCAATCCCCGGGGCATGGAGGAGCTGCGCAAGCTCGGCGCCCGCAGCGTGCCGATCGTCGCCCGCGGCGACCAATTCGTCTTTGCGCAGACGCTCACCGACGTGATCCGGTTTCTCGGCCTGAAAGTGAAGCTCCAGGAAAGGCTGAGCCCCGGGGAGCTGATGGGGAAGCTCGAAATCGTGCTTCCGGCCGCCGCGCGCTACGTTCGGCAGATTCCGGCCGAGTGGTTGCACCGGCCCTTCCGCAACCGCAACCGGGAAATCCGCCTGCTCGCGCATCACGTATTCCGCATCCCGGAGGCGTTCCTGGAGTCGGTGCACGACGGCCGCGAACTGACCTACGAGCGCATCATGGAAGCGCCCGGCGCGGCCCTGCGCACCGGCGAGGACCTCGCGCGCTTCGGCGAGGGGGTGCTGGCGCGGATGCGCGAGTGGTGGACGGCCTGCCCGGATCGGAGTGGTTCGACGCCGATGGAGACCTACTTCGGCCGGCACTCCTTGCACGTGGTGCTGGAGCGAACCGTCTGGCACCCCACGCAGCACACCCGCCAGCTGATGCTCATCCTGGAATCGATCGGGATCGCGCCCGACCGACCGCTCACCGCCGCGGATCTTGCCGGCCTTCCGCTTCCGGCCAAGGCGTGGGACGACGAAAAGGAAACCTCGTAGGCCGCGCCCTCACGCGGCGCCGGCGGGACCGGCGCCTCCTTCCAGTTCCGAAAATCGCACCGGAAGCACTTCCCGCGTGGCGAGCCTGCCGGATTCGGATTTCTCCAGCAGCAACAGCTGTTGCCGCTCGGGAATGCCCGCGGGGATCACCATCTTGCCGCCCGGCTTGAGCTGGGCGATGAGCGGCGGCGGGATCAGATCGGGGGCGGCAGTGACGATGATCTTGTCGAAGGGCGCGCGCTCGCTCCACCCGTAATATCCGTTGCCCACGCCGACCTCGATATTGCGATAACCCAGGCGCTGCAGCCTGCGGCGGGCGTCCCGGGCGAGTTCCCCGATGATCTCGATGCTGCAGACCCGAGCGACCAGCTCCGAGAGGACCGCGGACTGATAGCCCACGCCGGCGCCGACCTCCAGCGCGATGTCCTCCGGCTGCGGATCGAGCAGATCGGTCATGAGAGCGACGATGAAGGGCTGCGAGATGGTCTTGCCGTAGCCGACCGGCAGCGGAGTGTTCGCATAGGCGTAGTCCTGGAGTTCGAGCGGCACGAATTCATGGCGTGGAACCCTCCCCATGACTTCGATCACGCGCGCGGCGAACGACGACTTTCCGAGGCGTGCCGTCAGGAATACGGCATCGCCCACGATTTCGGCGATCATCCGCTCCCGCATCAGATCGTGCTGCCGCTTCTCCATCAGACGGGGCTCCTCCGCCCGCGGCCGCCGCGCCGCGAAAGACCGTTGGACCGGCGGGTCGGGATCCGGTTGCCGGACCGGGCCGGTTTCAGTGCAACGCCGGTTTCTTGAGCAGGTCCTGGCGGTCGGCCGAGCGCACCTCGATGCGGGAGACGGTCCCCTCGCGCACCAGGGTGAGGGGCACGTCGACCCCTGCGGGACCGGTGCCCCAGATCCTGCGGAACAAGTCGGCCAGTCCGCCGACGCGTCCGCCTGTGACCTCGATCACGATGTCGCCGACCTGCACTCCGGAGCGCTCCGCCGGTCCGCCGTTGGCAAGACCCGAGACCACGACATGTCCTTTGACCTCGGTCGCGTAAAGACCCAGCCAGGGGCGCGGCGTCCGCTTGGCGCGGCCGAGCTTCACCATGTCCTCGAGGATCGGCTCCAGCAGGTCGATGGGAACGATCATGTTTCCCTGTACCGTTCGGCCCCCCAGCTCCTCCTGGACCATGAGCGAGCCTACCCCCAGCAAGCGCCCATCGCCGCCGATGAGCGCCGCCCCGCTCCACTGCGGATGCGCCGGGGCCGTGAACAGGGCTTCATCGAGGACGTACTCCCAGTATCCGGCGAATTCGCGCTTGGCGATCAGCGTTGCCCGGAGCGCGTGCTTGCGCCCGCCGTGGCTCGCGACGACGACCTCGTCGCCGACCTTGCAGGATGCGACCGTGCCCCGGGCGAGCGCCGGCACTCCCAGCCGGCCGAGGGGCTGGACCAGTCCCAGACCGGTCTGCTGGTCGTAGGCGAGAGCGTGGCCTGCAACGGCATCGCCCTTGCCCGTATTCAGCCAGATGGTGGTCGCTTCGGTGATCAGGTAGCCGATCGTCAGGACTATTCCGTCGTCGCGAATGACCACGCCGTTGCCGAGCCGTTCGGTGCCGAGGGTCCCCGCGGTAAACCCGTCCTCGGGAACCTCCGCCCGCAGCAGCACCAGCGAGCCAAGCGCCGTCTCGAGGTCGAACTGCACCTCCTCGGGGTCGGGCTGCATTTCGGGCGGAAACGCCCAGTGGCTGAGGTCCGTCATCGGCTCGTGCCTCGGTCGGTTCTTCATTCTATGGCAGGGCCAGTCTCCACGTCAGGTTTCCCTTGTACACTTTCCCCGAAAAGGACGCTCATGAACATTCCGCTCAGCATCGCAATGGCTACCAATCCGAGAACCCGGCCGATCATCGACGGCAAGGTCGAGGCCGACGGCATTGCGCTCATCCCGAGTCCCGTGCACCCGTCGGAGATGTTCTGGCGGCAGTTGCGCTTTGCCGACTTCGATGTCTCCGAGATGTCGTTTTCCTCGCTGATGATGGCGAGGGCGAAGGGGGACGATCGCTGGGTCGGCCTGCCGGTCTTCACCACGCGCAAGTTCTTCCACGCGGAAATCCTGGTGAGGAAGGACTCCGGGATAGAGCGGCCCGCCGACCTGAAGGGGCGCCGCGTCGGAGTCCCCGAGTACCAGCAGACCGCCGCGCTGTGGACGCGGGGCGTGCTCGAGCACGAGTTCGGCGTCGCGCCCGGGGACATGCTGTTCTGGATGGAGCGAACCCCGTCGCACAGCCACCGCGGCGCGCTCGGCTTCACGCCCCCGCCGGGGGTGACGGTCAACCAGATTCCACCGGAGAAGAACATCGGATCGATGATGCTCTCGGGCGAGCTCGAGGCGGTGATCCACTATATCGTCGATCCCAATCTCGTCGACCGGAGCACCGCCGACCTGTGGAACCATCCGGCGATCCGGCCTCTTTTCCCCGATCCGATTGCCGAGGGCGTGCGCTACTACCGCAAGACCGGCATCTTTCCCATCAACCACGGAATGGTGATCCGCAAGGAGATAACGGAGAAACATCCCTGGGTGGTTCTCAACCTGTACAAGGCGTTCGAGCGCGCCAACGAGATCGCGAACCGGGAGCGCATGGAGCACGCCGAGTACCATCTGGCGGCCGGCCTGCTTCCGAACGAGGCGCGGGAGGCATTGCGGGTGCCGCTGGTGCAGCACGGCATCAGGGCCAACCGGCAGGTGCTCGAAACGGCCGCGGGCTACTCGCACGAGCAGGGACTGACACCGCGCCGCCTGGCCCTGCAGGAAGTATTCGCGGCAAACGCGATGGAACAGTAGGCAGGTGCCCGCGCGGGCGGTCAGCCCCTTGCGGCCCGCTTGCCGAGCAGCGCCTCGCGGAATCGGTTCTTCAGATGGGCGCCGTCGCGCGGCGGCAGCACGAGCGGGGGCGTTTCCGCTTTCACCTTCACCTGATAAAGGAGCGGCCCCCTGCCGCGATACACCCCCGAGCGCACGGCGGGAATCCCGGCCCTTGCGCGGATGAGGCGAGCCTCGGCAAACCCGCAGGCGCGGGCCACCGCCCAGAGCTCGGTGCCGCATGCGGTGTGGGTTTTTTGCATTCCGGTTTCTCCGTAGCGCTCGTTGTCGAGCACCACGATGGCGAGGTTGCGCGGGCGCTGCGCGCCGACGGTGGCGAGACTCCCCAGGCCCATCAGCATTTCGCCGTCCCCGGTGACGACCAGCACCCGGCGCTTCGGCCGGGCGAGCGCCAGGCCGAGCCCGATCGTGCACGCCGAGCCCATCGCGCCCCACAGGGGAAAAGTGAGCGGATGATCGCCCGCCGCGGCGCAGTCCCAGGCAGACGATCCGAGCCCGGCGACGACCAGAAGCCCGCCGCGGTCCTCCAGCAGCGCCTTGACGACCTCGCGCCGATGCAGGCTGGCGCTCACGGCTCTTCCCGGAACGACTTGATCCCGATCAGACTTTGAGAGATCGTGACCGCGACCGCGGCGCAGTCGTCGAAGGCGAGCCGTGCCGCCGCGCTCACCGTGTCGCGCGCTTCGGCGGCCCGGTCGAGGCGAAAGATCCGCACGCCGCCGAGCCTGAGGGTTTCCGGCGTCGCCTGTCCCATCGGAATCTGCCAGGGATTGAGCTCGCCCGCCTCGCCGCGCATGGTCACCAGCATCAGCAGCGGAAACCGGCAGTTCGCCGCGAGCGTGAGGGCATTGACGCAGTTGCCGACGCCGCTCGACTGCATGAGGAGCGCCGCGCGCTCCCCGCCCAGCCAGGCGCCGGCCGCCAGGCCTATCCCCTCCTCCTCGCTCGTGAGCGGCACGACCGCCATGTTCTTGTCCGCGTGACACAGCTCGATCAGGCGCTTGTGGCCCGCATCGGGCACGTAGCAGACCTGGCGCACGCGTTGCGACTTGAGGACGCGATGAATCGCGGCGGGCCAGTCGAGGGCCGCGGCCTGCAGTGGCGGCTCCATGTCCTATGCCCTGGATTCCGGCGGCTGCGCTTCCGGCATCCTGTACTCGGTGATAGGGGTGAAGGTGATCACAACGCCGACGATCCTGTTGTCCACGGCCGTTCGAGCAGCTTAACCGGGATCACCGGCAGGCGCACGAAGGCGCCGTCAACGCGAAAACAGGAAAAGCCGGGATTCAGGCGCTCTTCGCGCGCCGGCGGCCGGCAAGGCCGATCAAGATCAGGCTCAAGCCGACGCCGAGCAACGACAGGGTCGTCGGCTCCGGGACGGCAACCACCGAGGCGAGCAGCGTCTCGCGCGTGTTGGCGTAGTTGCCCTGCGGCGTCTTGAGGTTGAAGCTGCTGGTAAAGCTCAGACCGACGAAGAACGGGTTGTTGTCGACGTTGACGAGCAACTGCAGAAGCTGATTCGCGCGATCCGCAGTGACGACTTCCGGGTCGTTCCATGAATCCACGAATGCCAGGACCTGCGAGTTGGCGTCGAGCACCTCGATGGACTCGAGGAAATACCACGGATCGTTGACCGCGAAGAGATCGAGGTCGCTGAAATCCAGCGAGAGCAGGTTCGGGCCGAACTGAACCGGCTCGAAGAGCAGGAACATGTCGAGCGTGCCGCCGGTGCAGGTGGAGGGGTAGGAACAGCTGTCCACCGCCGTGCCGGCATTGACCCCGTAGACGCCGGAATCCCCGGCTGTCAGCGGAATGTAGAAACTGATCGTGCCGCCCGCACTGACGTTGCCGACTGTTACGCTGGAGCCGATTCCCTGGACCGGCACGCCGATCGTCGTCGCCTGTACCGACGCTGCTGCAGCCATCAGCACCAGCGCCGACCCGATCAGACCGCCCTTTCGCATTTTGTTGACCCAAGCTCGCACCTAATTTTCTCCGGCAAAAGCACGCGATACCCAGGTAGCGCAAGAGCCGCGCCAGGGATCAATAACGTTTGTGGAATCAGCAAGTTGCAGATCAGGAGGCTATCGAGCCGCAACCAGGTGTAAAAATTCCCGACACGGGCGCAGTCCGGTCCTCGCGTCCGATTACCCGCGCCGGATCCGCGGCAGCAGCTTCGCCAGCTCCGCGCCGTGAATCAGCCGGATGTTTCTCTCGAGCGCGAATGCGCGCGCGCCATCGGTAATTTCGCCCGCGGCGACATAGAGGCACTCGTGCGCCCCGCGCGCGCGCCTGGCGTCATCCAGGTCGCGCAGCGGATCGACGCCGGTGTGCGCGGCCTTCCAGCGCTTGCAACCGAGGAGCGAGATGCGTCCGTCCTTGGCGAGCTCGAAGTCGGCCGCCGCGCTGTCGAGCCGCCTCACGGCGTAGCCCTCATTGCGGAAAGCGTCCGCCAGCACGCCGGAAAAATCCCTCCACGACATCACGCGGACCGCCTCGAGGGTGTCGGCGACCCGCGCGGCGCCCGGTGCGCGAAACTGCCGCCAGCCGGCAACGCCCCCGATGACGATGAACGGCAGCGCGGCGAAGAAAGCATAGACCTCGGGCAGCACCAGCCTTGCCGCCGCAACGATCCCCGCGGCGATGGCGATGCTCATCCACCACGGCGAGCGCAGCAGGATCGCGAACAGCGAATTCTCGGCCATCCGAAACTTCATTTCCCGCCCCGCATCGACGACCTTGTGGAAACCCCGGCAGTATTGGTTATCATTGCACGCTTGGCCGGAACGCCCCGTTCCCGGCCGGAAGACCCGCTACCCGCAAGGAGCCGACATGAAACTCTATTACCACCCGGTATCCACCACCAGCCGCCCCGTGTGGCTGTTCATTGCCGAAAACAACATCGATTGCGAGCTGAAAGTCGTCGACCTGATGACAGGCGAACACTATAAGCCGGAGTACGTGGCGATCAATCCCAACCGACTGGTGCCGGTGCTCGAAGACGGCGATTTTCGCCTGACCGAGAGCTCGGCGATTCTCAAGTACCTCGCCGACAAGACCCACTCTCCGACCTATCCGAAAGAGCTGCGGGCGCGGGCCAGAGTGAACGAAATGATGGACTGGATCAACACCCAGATCTGCCGCGAGTTCGCCTACGGGCTGGTCTACCCGCAGATCTTCCCCACGCACAAGCGGCGCAGCGACGAAGCGCACGCGGCCACGCTCGCCTGGGGCAAGGAGAAAACGCAAGGGTGGCTGAAAGTCCTGGATGAAAACCTGCTCGGGCCGAAGAAGAAATTCCTCTGCGGCGAGCAGATCACGATCGCCGATTATTTCGGCGGGCCGTTCGTCGCTCTCGGCGAAATCCTGCGCTGCAACTACTCGGCCTACCCGAACGTCACCCGCTGGCTGGACCGGATGAAGGCGCTCAAGAACTGGGGCAAGGTCCATGAAGTCTTCCACGGGTTTGCCGCCTCGCTCAAGGACAAGTCGTTCGAGGCCGTTTGAGCGATCGACCGGCAGCAGCGGTCCGACCGACGCTGACCGCGGAGCGGACGCCCGCCCGCCGCTACCAGCGCTGCCGGTGCCGGTACCAGGGCTGGGGTTTGGCCTTGGCCGGTTTCGCCGCGGGGGTCGCCGCACCGGCCGGATCCGACGCCTTCGCGCCCGCGCCCGCGGTGCTCGCCTTGGGCGCCGGGGCATCTTTCGGGCCGCCCTCGAGCACCTTCCGCAGGCCCTTCACTTTGCGGCGGATGGAGTCTGAGAGTTTCTCGGCCATGATGTTTCGTCGCGGAGGAATCGGGAAGTGGCATCATTCTATTACAGGGCGGGATTCGGGATAACCCGGGCCCGCGCCGATTCCGGCAGGCGCTCAATCCTCCCTTCATGGCGACCTACGCGATTGGCGATGTGCAGGGCAGCTTCGAGGAACTGCGCGCGCTTCTCGGGGCGATCGCATTCGACCGCGGCAGGGACCGGCTGTGGTTCGTGGGAGACCTGGTCAACCGGGGCCCCGCGTCGCTGGCGACGCTGCGGTTCGTGCGCGAGCTGGGAGAATGCGCGCAGGTCGTTCTCGGGAACCACGATCTGCACCTGCTCGCGGTCGCCCGGGGTGTCGCGAAGCCGCGCGGTGACGACACGCTCGGCGAAGTTCTCGCCGCGCCCGATTGCGACGAGCTGCTCGGCTGGTTGCGCCGCCGGCCGATGATGCATGTCGAGGCCGGCCATGCGCTGGTGCACGCCGGACTGCTGCCGCAATGGGATATCGCCAGGGCAGGCGAACTCGCCAGGGAGGTCGAAGCGGAGTTGCGCGGGCCGGGACACCGGGAATTCCTCGCCCAGCTCTACGGTTCGCGGCCCGATCGCTGGAGCGAGGACTTGCGCGGCATCGACCGCCTGCGGGTCATCGTCAATGCCATGACTCGCCTGCGCTTCTGCACGCCCGATGGCGTCATGGAATTTCACACCAAGGGGGAGACCGCGCAGGCCCCCGCCGGCTACCTGCCGTGGTTCGCCGTGCCGCACCGCAGGAGCGAAAGCCACACGCTGATCGTCGGCCATTGGTCCGCGCTCGGATTGCGCATCGAACCGAAGCTCCTCGCCCTCGACACCGGCTGCGTCTGGGGCGGGAAGCTCAGCGCCGTTCGCCTGGAGGACAGGCGTCTGTATCAGGTGCGGTGCATGGCGGGCGCCGCTGCCGCGAAGTCGCCCCCGGCGCAGGCACGCCGAGCGCCGCCGCGATAGCGGCTTCCGCCTGATCGGCCAGCGAGCGCCGCGTGTGGGTGCCCGCGGAAATCGGCTCGAGCAGATCGAGTTGGACCACGATGCGGGGCGTGGAAACGATGCTCCAGACCGACTCGAGGAGCGAAGTGTCGCCCACATATCCGGCGGCATCGGTATGCCGGCCGCCGACGTCGAGATAGCGAAGGGCCACCGGCTGCAGCGTCGCCGCGGCATCGAGTGCCGGCTGGAACAGCGCCGCGTGGAAGCGTTCGAGACCCCGTCCGTACGTGGTGATTCCCTCCGGAAATACGGCGATGAGAACGCCGCGCTCCAGTTCCCGCGTCACCGCCTGGCGGGCATGCCGGGCGGCCGAGCGCTTGCCGCGTTCGATATACAGCGTGCCGACCAGGCTCGACAGCCAGCCGACCAGCGGCCAGTGGCGGATCTCGGATTTCGCGATGAAGGTCGCCGGGAATCTCGCATCGATCACGAAGATATCCAGCCAGGAAATGTGATTGAGGACGAGCATGCAGCGCTCCGGCAGCTTCCTCGAGACGCGCCGCGCGCGGACCGACACCGCCAGTATGGACAGCAGCCTCTGGGACCAGCGACGCTTGTGCGCCAGTTGCTGTGCTTCCGAGAGCCTCGGATAGCGCAGCCAGGCGATGGCAAGACCCCGCACCAGATGAAGCGCCAGCCGGACGAGGCGCAGAAGACGCAACGCAACCGGTGCGCGGCTGGCCGCCATGAGTCGCTGTGTTTTCCGCCGTTGGATCAGGCGGCATTCTACCGGCAGGGCCGGAAAGGTTCTCTCGCGTCGGGAAAAGGTGCCCCGTGACGCGCCCGCCCGGGGCGCCGCTCAGAGATCGGAGCCGAAATTCCGCCGGTAAAGGCGTTCGATTTCCTCGCGGCTCGCCGAGTGGTTCTGGCCGCCCCGCGAAGCGATCTTGATCGAACCCATGAGCGACGCAAGCCTTCCGGTCTTCTCCCAGCCGAATCCCTCGGCGATCCCGTAGAGGAGGCCGGCGCGATAGGCGTCGCCGCAACCGGTGGGATCGAGGAGCCGGGTCGCCTTGACGCAGGGTATGTCGATCCGGCGACCGTCGGCGTAGATGACCGACCCTTCGGCGCCGCGCGTGAGGAACAGTGCCTCGAGCTGCGCCGCCATGTCCCCGAGCTTCCTGCCGGTCCGCTCTTCGAGGAGCTTTCCCTCGTAGTCGTTGACCGCCACGTAGCTTGCCTGTTCGACGAATTTCTCGAGCTCGTCACCGGAGAACATCGGCAGCCCCTGGCCCGGGTCGAACATGAAGCGAACGCCGAGATCGGCAAGCTCGCGCGCGTGTTGCAGCATGCCTTCCCGCCCGTCGGGGGCGACGATCGCGAGCCCGGCGTTCAGCGCAGGGACGACGTGGTTCAGGTGCGAGTGATTCATCGCCCCGGGGTGGAACGCCGTGATCTGGTTGTCGTCGAGGTCGGTGGTGATGAACGCCTGGGCGGTCAGCGTGCCGGGCACGTGCCGCACGTTGTGACGCTCGATCGCCAGGCGCTCGAGGCGCTCGACGTAAGAGGAGGCGTCCTCTCCCACGGTCGCCATTACCAGCGGATCGCCGCCGAGCAGTTTCAGGTTGTAGGCGATATTGCCGGCGCAGCCGCCGAATTCCCGCCGCAGATCCGGAACGAGGAAAGCCACGTTCAGGATGTGAATCTGATCGGGAAGAATGTGCTCCTTGAAGCGGCCGCGGAAAACCATGATGTTGTCGTACGCGATGGAGCCGCAGATGAGGGTGCGCATGGAGGCGGCTCGCTAGGAATAGAACAGATACAGCCGATAACCGGTCGGTTTGAGCGCGGGAGCCTCGATATAGAGCCGGACCTGCATCTCGCTCGCCGCCGCGAATCCCGACTCCACGCGTGTTCCCTTCGCGGCGTACTCGGGCGGCATCAGGATGCGCCGGGCGACCGTCTGGTCCTGGGCGTTGGTGAGCGTCAGCTCCAGAGCCGGGAACGCCTGGATGAAACCCGCCCGGTTCCTGAGCGTGGCCGTGAGCACTATCACGCTCGGATGCGTTCCATCGGCCTGCAGATCCGAAGATTCGATGCTGAGGAGCTCCGCCCGGCGAGGGAGCGGCACCTCGCAGCCCAGTTCGGCGCACAGGCGCCCGACCAGGGGCCTCGCTTCCGGAAGCAGCACCGCGATGTCGCCGCGGTAACGATAGGCTCCCTGCGCCGCGAGCGCGAGCAGCAGGAGCGCGCTGGCCGGCCACCAGAGGCGGCTCGGTCGCCCTCGCGCGCCCGGTCCGAAATCGAATTCCGGATCTCTCTCGGCAACGAGCGTGGGCGTCGTGCCGCTGGAGGTAACGGGACCTTGGGCCTCCGGGGACGCCGAGGGCTCCTCGAACCCGGGCGTCAAGCAGGCAAGCGCGTCGAACTGGGCACCACAACGCCCGCAGCGGACCTGGCCCGCGCGCGCCCGCAACTGCGATTCGGCCACTCGAAATGCCGTGGCGCAGGCCGGGCAGCGCGTGATCCCGCTCACCGGCGTGTCCCCGATAAACACACCCAGCCGCCCTCTTCGGCTGCCGGTTCGAACGCCATCCAGGGCGAGTAGTGCCGCATGATTTCGTCCGCCTGAGCCGGGAGAATCCCCGAAAGGGCCAGTCGCCCGCCGCGAGCGCACAACGACGCCAACGCCGGCGCAAGCAGTTTCAATGGATTGGCGAGTATGTTCGCGACTACGACATTCGCCGCGAGGGTGAGCGGCTTGCGGCTGTCGAGGAATTCGCAATCGACCCCGTTGCGCCGGGCGTTGTCGCGCGCAACCGAGAGGGCTTGCGCATCGATATCGACGCCGGCCGCGCGGCGTGCGCCGAGCTTCAACGCGGCGATGGCCAATATGCCGGAGCCGCAGCCGTAATCGAGAACCGTCTCGCCTCCGGAAATGACGCGGTCCAGCCATTGCAGGCAAAGGCGCGTGGTCGGATGGCTGCCCGTTCCGAACGCCAGCCCCGGGTCGATGAGGAGGTTGATCGCCCCGGGGTCCGGCGCCGCATGCCAGGTCGGCACGATCCACAGCCGCGCCGAGACCCGGATCGGCACGAACTGCTCCCTGCACCTGGCGACCCAATCCTCCTCGGCAACCTGATGCAGGCGGTGGCGCGGCACCGGCAGGCGGGCGGCGCCGCAGGCGTGCCGCAGAAGTTGCGCCGGGTCATCCTGGGCCCGGCATAATGCCGTGAGCCGGACCCTGGGCCATGCGGCGGATTCCAGCGGCTCGTCAAAGCACGCGGTCTCCGATGCCGTGCCGGCGAGGGCGTCCTCGCAGGTCACCGACAGGGCGCCGGCCGCGAGCAGGGTGTCGGACAGGCGGTCGGCCTTTTCCGCCTCGAGGTCCAGAACCAGCGCAGAGAACGTCACCGTCCGCTTCCTATTTGACCGGTTCGCGTTTCTTGTACTGGGCGAGCTTCTGTTCCAGGTAGTGGATATTGACCCCTCCCCGGATGACGCGGTTGTCGACCAGCAGATCCCGATGAAGGGGAATGCTGGTCTGAATCCCCTCGATCGCCATCTCCGACAGGGCAATTCGCATTCGGCGGATCGCCTGATCGCGGTTGGCCCCGTAGGCGATCAGTTTGCCGATCAGCGAGTCGTAGTTGGGGGGAACCGTATATCCCTGGTAGACGTGCGAATCGACGCGGATACCCGGGCCGCCGGGCGGGTGGTAGGAGGTAATGCGCCCCGGGGAAGGCGTGAAGCGAAACGGGTCTTCGGCGTTGATTCGGCACTCGATCGCGTGGCCGCGGATCTCGACGTCTTTCTGCCTTACGGAAAGTCGTTCTCCCGCGGCGACTCGAATCTGCTCCTGGACGATGTCGATCCCGGTGACCATCTCGGTCACCGGGTGCTCCACCTGAATTCGCGTGTTCATTTCAATGAAGTAGAACTCGCCTTCTTCGTAGAGGAACTCGAAAGTGCCCGCGTTCTGGTAGCGGATCTTTCTGCAGGCTTCGACGCAGCGCTCGCCGATCCGCGCGCGCTGCTTCGGGGTGAGATCGCACGCCGGAGACTCCTCCAGGATCTTCTGGTGGCGCCGCTGCATCGAGCAGTCCCGCTCGCCGAGATGGATGACATTCTTGTGCCGATCGGCGAGCACCTGCACCTCTATGTGCCGGGGATTTTCGAGATACCTTTCCAGATACACCGTCGGGTTGCCGAACGCCGCCTGCGCTTCGGCCCGGGTGACGCTGATGGCGCTCTTGAGCGCGGCCTCGGTATGTACCACCCGCATGCCCCGGCCGCCGCCGCCACCGGAGGCCTTGACGATGACCGGATAGCCTATCTTCTTGGCGATCTTGAGCGCCTCCTCGGGCGCATCGGACAACGACCCGTCGGAGCCCGGGACGCACGGCACGCCGGCCTTTTCCATCGCCTGCTTCGCGTTGACCTTGTCGCCCATGAGCCGGATGGTATCGGCGTCCGGGCCGATGAAAGTGAACCCGCTCTTGTCCACCCGCTCGGCGAAGTCGGGGTTTTCCGACAGAAATCCGTATCCCGGATGGATCGCTTCGGCGTCGGTGACCTCCGCGGCGCTGATGATGGCCGGGATGTTGAGATAGCTCGCGCTGGACGCGGCGGGTCCGATGCACACCGATTCGTCGGCGAGCTTGACGTACTTCGCCTCGCTGTCCGCCTCGGAGTGGACGACGACGGTCTTGATCCCCAGATCGCGGCAGGCGCGCTGGATTCGCAGGGCGATCTCCCCCCGGTTGGCGATCAGGATTTTCTCGAACATGATCCGGCGAAGATGTTCTCCGGTGATTCCGGGTTCTGAAAAGGGTGCCGCGTCCTAGGCGATCATCATCAAAGGCTCGCCATATTCGACCGGCTGGCCGTTTTCCACCATGATCGCCTTGACGATGCCGTCCTTGTCCGCTTCGATCTCGTTCATCAATTTCATCGCCTCTATGACGCATATCGCCTGGCCGGCCTTGACGCTGTCGCCGACCTCGACGAAGGATTTCGCGCCGGGCGCGGGGGCCCGGTAGAAGGTGCCCACCATCGGCGACTTGACCAGATGGCCTTCGAGTCCGGCCGGAGCCTCGGGCTGGGGGGCGGCGACGGGGGCGATCGGTTGGGCGACGGCAACGGCGGCCGCCGCGGGCGGCGAGGATGCCGGAACCACGACGGCGGATTTCGCGCCCGCTCCGCTCTTTACGATCTTGACCTTCTCCTCACCTTCGGTGATCTCGAGCTCGGCAATACCGGATTCCTCGACGAGGTCGATCAGTTTTTTTAGTTTTCGCAGATCCATGCTGGCCTCCTACCGGACACGCAACGACGACGATCCCACCGCCGCCTCGAAGCCAACCGTGGCGGGCGCAGCCCCTCGTCCCGGCAAGACCGTCGGGTCGGCCATCGAGCTAGGAGGACTGCAGGGCGAACTCCAGCGCAAGGTCGTACCCTTGGCCGCCCAGACCGCAAATCGTGCCGACCGCAAGATCGGAAAAGTACGAATGACGCCGAAACGGCTCCCTGGAATAGATGTTCGACAGGTGGACCTCGATGAAGGGGACCCTGACGGCTGCGAAGGCATCGCGAAGCGCAACGCTGGTATGAGTCAACCCCCCGGGATTGACGATGATCCAGGAAATTCCCCGCTTCTTCGCCTCCTGTACGCGCTCGATGAGAGCGCCCTCATGATTGCTTTGAAAGACTTCGAGCGCCGCCCCGCTGCGCCCGGCCGCCCGCGCCAGTCGTGCATTGATGGTCGATAGAGTTTCGCGTCCGTAGGTTCCCGGCTCGCGAGTTCCGAGCAGGTTCAGGTTGGGCCCGTGAAGCACCAGTATCGCTTTGGGCGCTCCCTTCCTGGCTCCGGCGGGACGCTTCATCCTGGACATGCCCGCAAGTTTGGCGCAGATAACGACAAATTGTCCAGGATTCCGCGCATTTCAGGGCACAGAGGGGACCCTCAGGTGCGGCGAGGGGCTGCCTTCGGCCGGGTTGCTACGGCGCGGCCGTCTGCGGATTGGAGGCGCCGGAGACGAGCTGGCTGACTGCCTGGAGCCCGGCGCGCTCGATCGGCCGGCCGAGGAGGGTGGTTCTGAGCGTGCCGCGCTCTTCCTTCAGGGTGTAGACGGCGAGGTTCACCGCAACGCCCCGCCAGTCCAGTTTCAGCACGGTTACCGCGCGCGCCTGGTCCCCGGCATAGCGGCGCTCATCGGTAATGTCGTAGGGGATGCCGCGATTCAGGAGAAAGAGTTCGACCGCCTTACCGTCGTCGGTGAACAACTGCAGATCGACATCGCTGTAGCGTCCCGCGGTGCCCTTGAGGACCGGACCCGCAAGATAAGGCCGAAATTGCTCGAGCAGGCGCATCGCCTCGAGCGCCCGTTCGCGAAGAAACCGGATGCGCTCGCGCTGCTCCTCACCCTGGTACAGCGCCTGGTAGGCGCGCAACTCCGCTTCGATCTCTTCGTTCCCGGGCAGGGACCGGGTATCCTCCGCGCCCAACTGGCGCGCGGCCTTGCGCTTCGCAAGCGCGAAATCCTCGAGGCCGTCCTCGGCCATGATGCGGGCCGCGGCGGCAGCGATGCGCGTGCGCATCTGCTGCTGCTTGGGCTTGTTTTCCTTCGGCATGGAGAAGAAACAGGCAGGACTCGGGCGATCATACCACCCGGAAACCGGGGCGAAGTGAGCTAGAATCTCGCCCTTTCGCACTCTTTCGGGTGCGCCTCCCGGGTCGGCGTCGTCGTGCACATTCACGTTCTCGGCATCTGCGGCACGTTCATGGGAGGGGTCGCCGCGATCGCGCGGGAAGCGGGCCATCGCGTGACCGGATGCGACGCCGGCGTCTACCCGCCGATGAGTACCCAGCTGCGCGCCCACGGCATCGATCTCATCGAGGGCTACGGCGCCGACCAGCTCGACCTCAACCCGGACCTGTGGGTGATCGGCAACGTCGTCAGCCGGGGAAATCCCTTGATGGAGGCGATTCTGGACCGTGGCGACCGCTACCTGTCCGGCCCCCAGTGGCTGGCCGAAACCGTCCTGGCGACGCGCTCGGTCGTGGCCGTTGCCGGAACGCATGGAAAGACGACGACCTCGTCCATGCTGGCATGGATACTCGAGGAAGCGGGGCTCGCGCCGGGCTTCCTGATCGGCGGTGTCCCCAGGAACTTCGGCGTATCGGCGCGGTTGGGGACGCAAAAGCACTTTGTCATCGAAGCCGACGAATACGATACCGCCTTTTTCGACAAGCGCTCCAAGATGGTGCTCTACCGCCCTCGGGTGGCGGTTATCAACAATATCGACTTCGATCATGCCGACATCTTCGCCGATCTGGCTTCGATCGAGACTCAATTCCATCATTTCGTGCGAACCATACCCGGCAGCGGCCTCCTCGTGGTAAATGGTGCCGATGACGTCGTCAAACGCGTCCTGGCAAGGGGCTGCTGGACACCGGTCGAGCGATTCTCGGCGCAGGACGGCTGGAGCGCCCTAGACATCCGCAGCGACGGATTCGAGGTGCGGTTCGCAGACCTGAGCTTCGGCCGCGTCCGCTGGGATCTGCTCGGAGATCACAACCGCCACAACGCGCTCGCGGCGATCGCCGCGGCTCGCGCAACCGGCGTGGATCCCGAGCGCGCGGTGCGGGCGCTTTCCCGGTTCGAGGGCGTTCGCAGGCGCATGGAGTTGCGGGGCGTGCCCGGCCAGGTGTCGGTCTGGGACGACTTCGCTCACCACCCCACGGCGATCGCCGCGACGCTTTCCGGGCTGCGGGACCGGATAGGAAGCGCGCGAATCCTCGCGGTACTCGAACCGCGTTCCAATACGATGAAAGCGGGCGTCATGAACAGGCAGCTCCCGGCGAGTCTGGAGCGTGCCGATCGGGTTTTCTGTTTCAGCGCCAACTTGAGCTGGAACGCGGCGGAGATGCTCGCGCCGCTCGGGTCCCGGGCGAGCTGCGAAACCGATCTCGACCGGCTGGTCGAGGCGATTGCGGCCGAAGCGCGGCCGGGCGACCACGTTGTCGTCATGTCGAATGGAAGCTTCGGCGGGCTGCACGAGCGGCTGCTGGCGGTTCTCGCCAAACGGAGAGGAACGACGGACCGGAAATGATCATTTACCTGCTCGGATTCAACAGCTCACCGCAGTCGACCAAGGCGTAGTGCCTCAGGAGCTACCTGGGTGGTCCAGGGCGGTGACCACACGCTGGCGAGTTTCCCCGAGCAGCTTGCGTCGATAATGGAGTTCGCCGGGATGCGCTGATCACTTCAGGACGTTCCACGCGGACTTGCCGGTCCCGAGCGTGTAGCGCGCGAGCGCTTTCTCGTCGAACCCGAAACCGAGTCCCGTCCTCGCAGGCAGTACCAGTTCTCCCTTCCTCGCCACGAGCTGGGTATCGATCAGCCGCCTGAAATTCAGCACCTGATCGTCGGGGAAGAACTCGACGTAGCGCGCGTTGGCCGTCGCCGCCACCAGATGAACGTGAAGGTCGTGAAACCAGTGCGGGCACAGCGTGACGCCATAGCTCGCCGCGGTCGCCGCGATCTTCCTCCATTCGCTGATTCCGCCGCACACCAGCGCATCGGTTTGAAGAATCTGCGCCGCGCCCTTGTCGAGAATCTCCTTGAAATGCCACCGTCCCGTGCCGATCTCGCCCGTCGCGACCGTGATTCGCGTGAGTTTCGCAAGGCGCGCGTGGTTTTCGATGTCGTCGGGAAAGAACGGTTCCTCGATCCAGTAGGGATCGTAGCGCTCGAAACGCTCCAGGTAGCGCATCGCCGTCGGCAAATCGAGCCACGCATTATTCGCATCCAGCATGAGTTCGATGTCCGGCCCGATCGCCGCCCGGGCGGCCTTGACCCGCGCTTCCTCTTCCCGCGGAGAAAGCCGCCCCACCTTCATCTTCACCGCGCGAAATCCGTCTTTCACGTATCCCGCCATCTCCTCGCCGAGCTCCTTCGGTGTCTTGCCCGGAAGGTAATAGCCTCCGCTCGCATAGGCCGGGACCGTGCCCTCGGTCGCCGCGCCCAGATACCGGTAGAGCGGCAATTTCGCGAGCCGCGCATTCAGATCCCAAAGCGCGCAGTCGAGGATGGAAATCGCCCGCATGACGCTCCCGGCGCGGCCGTGCAGGAGCGTCTCCTGAAACATGCGCTGCCACAGGCCTTCGACGAGCAGGCTGTCCTGCCCGAGCAGAATCGGCGCGAGCAGCTGCTCGACGGCCTGGGCGACCAGTGTCCCGCCGGAGGATCCGGCGTAGCAGAACCCGATGCCTTCGAGGCCGCCTCCCCGAATCTTGACCAGGCCGTAGTCTCTGGCCGAGACGGTGCGCGTGGCGAAGCTGGTGACGTTTTGCAGAGGCACCCGCGCCGTCGCGACGGCAATCGATTCGATCTTGGCCATGGAGGGTGGGCGCCTTGCGACAGGGCGTCGAAGTCCGTGAGCTATAATTATGGCATCCATCGGGCCGGCGCGACGCGGTCCTCTCTCGGTTTGCATCCCGCACCAGTGAACGTTCTATACGAAGAAGGCGGCGCGTTCAGGGTTGCCACGATCCTCGCCGACGGCGACGCGGCGCTGCAGGTCGAGGCGCCGCACGGCAAGCGAGCCAAGATCAAGGCGAAAGACGTAGTGCTGCGCTTCGCCGAGCCCTCGGCCGCGGAACTGCTTCCCAGGGCGGAGGCGTTCGCATCGGACATCGACGCCGATTTCCTGTGGCAATGTTGTGGAGCCCAGGAGTTCGGCTACGCCGACCTCGCCCGCGAATACAGCGGGCAGACGCCGTCCGCGGTTGAAGCCGCCGGAGTTCTCCTGAAGCTGCACTCGGCGCCGATGTATTTTTACCGCAAGGGCCGCGGCCGTTACCAGGCTGCCCCGCCCGACATCCTGCGCGCCGCTCTCGCGGGTATCGAGCGAAAAAAGCAGCAGCAAGCCCAGATTGCCGCCTGGTCGCGCCAGCTCGAACAGGGCGATCTCCCCAAGGAATTCCTGCCCATCCTGCCGCAACTGCTCTATCGACCCGACCGGAACCGACCCGAGACCAAGGCACTGGAGGAAGCCTGTGCGAAGACCGGCAGGTCTTCGGCAAGGCTGGTGCAACATTGCGGCGCCCTTCCCTCGATCTACGGATACCACCTCGGCCGCTTTCTGCATGAGCACTTTCCGCGGGGCGTGGATTTCCCCACGGGGATCGAGGTCATGGCCAACCCGGACCTGCCGGTTGCCGAGGTATCGGCTTTCAGTCTCGATGACGCGTCAACGACCGAAATCGACGATGCCTTCTCGCTGACCCCGGTCGCGGGCGATCGGGTGCGGGTGGGAATCCATATCGCCGCCCCGGCGCTCGGCTTTGCGCCGGGCTCGCCGCTCGATGAGATCGCACGCGAGCGACTGTCGACGGTCTATATGCCTGGCAGCAAGCTCACCATGCTGCCGCCTGCCGCGATCGAGGGTTTCTCATTGACAGAGGGCGGCAGGCGGCCCGCAGTCTCCCTTTACCTCGACGTTCGCGCCGACGACTTCGCGCTCGAGAGCGTGCATACCCGCGTCGAGCTCGTGCCCATCGTCGCCAATCTGCGCCACGACGCGGTCGAGAAACTCGACGCCGCCTTCCTGGCGGGGGATGTCTGCGAGAGCGTCGCCTTTTCCCGCGAGCTCCATACGCTCTGGAAATTCGCGCTCGCACGCGAGCGGGCTCGAGGGAAGTCTTCCCCGGGCGGTGAACGCCCCGAGTACGTGTTTCGCATTCAGGGGCTTGGCGAAAACGGCCGGGTTGATATCGCCGAGCGCCGCCGCGGCACACCCCTCGACAAGCTCGTTTCCGAGCTCATGATTACCGTCAACAGCACCTGGGGAAGGCTGCTGGACGAGCACGAGGTCGCCGCCATCTACCGGGTTCAGGCCGGCGGCAAGGTCAGGATGAGTACGGCGGCATCCGTTCACCAGGGACTGGGCATCAGTCACTACGCCTGGGCGAGCTCGCCCCTGCGCCGCTACGTGGATCTGGTGAATCAATGGCAGCTCCTGGCGCTCCTCGCCGGAAGCGCGCCGCCCTTTTCCCGGAACGCCGATCTCATGCTCTCCGCAGTGCACGATTTCGAGGCCACCTATGCCGCCTACGACGAATTCCAGCGGCATATGGAGCGCTACTGGTGCCTGAGGTGGCTGTTGCAGGAATCGGTCGAGGTTGCGGCGGCGGAGGTGGTGCGCGAAAATCTGGTCAAATTCGATGGTCTGCCGCTCTACGCGAGGGTGCCGTCGATGCCCGATCTCGCCCCCGGGGTCGCGGTCGAAATTGCCGTAACCGGGATCGACCTCCTTGAAGCCGAGCTGAAGTGCGTCTTTCGCCGCCTCCGGGAGGTCCTGCCAACGCCGGCAACCCTCACATCATGAGACAAAACTCGAAAAGAAGCTTAGAATTTCATGATTCAGAAAGCTTTTAGGGGAATAGCCCTTGAGTCTTTCCCAGTCGGGATCGAACGCGCTCATGGGGTCCTGGCCGCAGCCGTTGGCCGGGATGGATCCCGATTCGCGTGCACTGGCGGTGGCGCTTTCGATCTCCGTGGTGCTGCACGCGATCGTGTTGTCGATCCACTTCAAGCTGCCCGACAAACTCCGGCGCCTGGCTCCTTCGCAGATCGAAGTCGTCCTGGTGAACTCGAAGACCCGCAACCGGCCCACCCGGCCCGAAGTGCATGCGCAGGCGAACCTCGACGGCGGGGGTGACACCGAGCTCGAACGACGGGCGAAATCACCGCTCCCGGCACTTCAGCGCTTCGAGCGCGGCACCGACCTCAGGCAGACGGCGCGCCGGGTAAGGGAACTCGAGGCCCAGCAGCGGCAACTGCTCTCGCAGGCGCGATCCCCGCAGAAGGTCGCCTCGTCGGAGCCCAGACTCGAGGCGCGGTCGCAGATTTCGGGAACGGAACTGGCCGAGAGCGCCTTGATCATCGCCCGCATGGAAGCGCAGATCGCGCGGCAGATCGAGGAATACAACAAGCGTCCGCGCAAGACCTTCGTGGGGGCGAGGGCCGCCGAGGTCCGCTATGCCCTCTACGTCGAGGACTGGCGTCAAAAAATCGAGCGCATCGGAAACCTCAACTATCCCGAGGGCGCGCGCGGCAAGATCTATGGGAAACTGCGCCTGTCCGTTTCGATCAATTCCGACGGCACGGTGGCGGGACTGGATCTGGAAAGTTCCTCCGGCCACAAGATCCTCGATGCCGCCGCCCAGAGAATCGTTCGACTGGGAGCCCCCTACGCCAAGTTTCCGCCCGACATCCGCAAGGAAACCGACATACTGGTCATCACCCGCACCTGGCATTTCGCGCGCGGTGACAAGGTCTTCAGCGACTGAGGAAGGGAAATCCGTGGTTCCCTTTCCAACGCGCCGGGCGGCATGACCGACCGCTACGCCGTGATCGGCAATCCGGTGGCGCACAGCAAGTCCCCGCAGATTCACGCCGCTTTCGCGCAGGCACTGGGCGAGGACATCGAGTACGGCAGGCTGCTGGCAACGTCCGCCGGTTTCCGTCCCTCGGTCGAGCGCTTCAGGGAGGAAGGCGGCAGGGGCTTGAACGTCACCGTGCCCTGCAAGGAGGAAGCATTCCGGTATGCCGATGCTCTTTCGGATCGGGCACGCGTCGCCGAGGCCGTCAACACCTTGCGATTCGACGCCGGACGAGTCTTCGGCGACAACACCGACGGTATCGGCCTCGTCCGCGACATCACGCGCAACCTGGGCGTCAGCCTCGCGGGAAAGCGAGTGCTTCTTCTCGGCGCCGGAGGCGCCGCGCGCGGCGTCCTCGCTCCGCTTCTCGCCGAAGGTCCGGCAAGTCTCGCGATCGCCAACAGAGATCCGGCAAAGGCCGAAGCGCTGGCGATGCGATTTGGCGCGGGTTCGCGAGCAATCGCCTACGCCGCGCTGGAGGGCCGCAGCTTCGATGTCGTCATCAACGCGACCTCCGCCAGTCTCGCAGACCTGTTGCCGCCCGTTCCCCGGGGGATCTTCGCGCAACGCGGGCTCGCCTACGACATGCTGTATGGGAAGGTCGACACGCCTTTCCTCGCCCGGGCGCGCTCGGAGGGCGTCGGTTGCGCAGCCGATGGATCGGGAATGCTGGTAGAACAGGCCGCCGAATCCTATTTCGTCTGGCGCGGGATTCGGCCTCCGACCGAAGCGGGCTTCGCCGCGCTGCGCCGGCCGCAGGAGCGCTAGAAACTTCCCATGCGGGTGCTCGTGTCCCTGTGGAAGTTTTTCTGTTATGCGGCGGGCACGGCAGCCATCGGACTCGCCATCTACGAGTTCTGGTACCTGGCGCAGATCCTGTATTGGGTCGATCACAATCCCGAGACGACCCGGTTCATGGAGCTGCGACTGGATGCGTTGCGGCACAAGAATCCGAAGGCGGTGCTCGACAGAAAGTGGACGAGCTATGCCCGCATCTCGATACACCTGAAGCAGGCGATCATCGTCGCCGAAGACGCCAAGTTCGTCGACCACGAGGGCTTCGACTGGGAGGGCATCCAGCGTGCAATGGACAAGAATCAGCGACGCGGAAAGATCGTGGCAGGAGGCTCGACCATCACGCAACAACTGGCGAAGAATCTGTTCCTTTCGGGAAAGCGCAGCATGTTGCGCAAGGCCCAGGAGGCGATGCTGACGGCGATGCTCGAAGCGGCAATGGACAAGCGGCGCATCTTCGAGATCTATCTCAACGTCGCAGAGTGGGGCGAGGGCGTGTTCGGCGCGGAGGCGGCGGCGCGACACTATTTCGGAGTAAACGCCTCCGGACTCACGCCCGGCCAGGCGGCGCGCCTGGCGGCGATGCTGCCGCGCCCGAGCTACTACGACCGTAACCGCGATTCAGCCTATCTTGCGAGGTACAGCGAAAGCATACTGGAGCACATGTCCTTCGCGCAGATCCCCTGAGGGCGGCTCCCCTTTCCCCTCGCCGCAGCGCAGACTAGGGTCCGAGCGCCGCGCGCCTTCCCCGAGGGACGTCGATTCCCGCCAGCACGAAAAGGCCGATAACGAAGTACGTCCCGGTCGCCAGCATGGCCAGCCTGTGGTTGCCGGCCGTGATCCAGGTTACGCTGCCGTAGGTAATCGGACCGAGAATCGAGGACAGTTTCACCGCCAGCCCCCAGAGGCCGAAGAACTCTGCGTGCCGGTCCGCCGGGCTCAGGTACCCGACGAGGGCGCGCCCGGCCGCCTGGGAGGAGCCCAGGCACAGACCCGCGAGATTCGCGGCGACCCAGAACAGTCCCGGCCCCGTTGCCGCCCAGGCGATGAGCGTCGTCGCGATCCACAAGACAAGCGTGAGGCCGATGGCGCGTACATGGCCGATGCGATCCTGCAGGTTGCCGAAGGCAAAGGCACCGACGGCGGCGGTCAGGTTGACCACCAGGATCAGGGTAATCGTATCCCGGGTCGAGAAGCCCAGCGCCTGAGACGCGTAGATGGCCGCGAGGGCGATCACGGTCTGGATCCCGGCCTGGTAGAAGACGATGCAGACCAGGAACCGGGCGAGGTCCCGGTAGCGCGACGCGTGCCGCACCGTCTGGGCAAGTCGCGTCCAGGCGGCGCGGACCACTTTCTCGCCGGGAACGGCTGGCGTGGGACGACCACGCTCCTTGAGCAGCAGAAAAGTCGGAACGCTCGCCACCGCGAACGTCGCGGCGGTGATCAGCATCGTCACCGGCACGTACTGCTGCGCCTCCCCGCCCTGGCCCTGGGCCCAGGTCACGTAGGCCAGGCAAAGGCCGAGCGTCACCAGCCCTCCCAGGTAGCCCAGACTCCAGCCCCAGCCCGAGACCCGCCCCAGCGCCTCGCCGGTCGCCAGTTCCGGCAGGAACGCGGCGATGAGATTCTCCCCGGATCCGAAGCAGAAGTTGGAAACGACGAGGAGGGCCACCGCGAGGACCAGCGTTCCCGGTCCGGTGCAGGCAAGCAGAGCGGTGGCGACCACGCAACCGGCCGTCGTGAGCACGAGCACCCGCTTCTTCGCCGCGCGCAGGTCGGCATAAGCGCCGAGGACCGGTCCCGTCAGCAGAATGCAAGCGTAGGAGACCGACAAAGCCGCCGTCCAGGCGAAGGTCGCCCAGGGCGCGTTGCCGGCGACCACCGCCACGAAGTAGGCATTGAACACCGCGGTGATCACCACCGTCGTGTAGCCTGAGTTGGCAAAGTCGTACATCGCCCAGGCGATGACTTCTCCGGTGCGCACGTCGGCGGCAAGATGTTTTGAAGTGGCCACGGATCCGGGGAGGCGAGCGCTCGAAATCGGGAGGGGAACGACCTTCCCGCTCGATTCTTCTTCTGCCATGATACAGCCCGGCTGGTGGAATCGCCGGCGCGCGCGTCGGCGCCGTTCCGCGGCGCCGCACGGGGAGCAATTGACGGCGAAGAGCAAGAGATGATCGAATCGCTGAGCCCCAAGAAGGAACTCGAGGACCTGCAGAGCGATTTGCGCGAGGTCCAGGATCTGGTGCGCCGGAATCTCCCGGTCGAAGGGTCCGGCGGCGACCCGGAGGCGACCGAACCCGAGCCGGAGAAATCGCGCATCGGCGGGGAGGATTTCGCCGAGCTGCGCGCCAAGCTCGACTCCATGCATCCCGCCGATATCGCCTATGTGCTGGAGTCGCTGCCGCTCGAGGAGCGGATCGTCGTGTGGAACCTCGTCAAGGCCGAGCGCGACGGCGAAATCCTGCTCGAAGCCTCCGACGCCGTGCGCGAGACGCTTATCCGCAGCATGGATGTCGAGGAACTCGTGGCCGCGGCGGAGCAGCTCGAGGCCGACGAGATCGCCGACCTCGCCCCGGACCTGCCCGAAGAGGTCATGCAGGACGTTTTCCAGGCCCTGCCGGTCGAGGAACGCGAGCAGCTGCGGGCGGCGATGTCGTATCCCGAGGACGCCGTGGGCTCGCTCATGGATTTCGATGTCGTCAGCGTGCGGGAGGACACTCGGATCGACACGATTACACGGTACCTGAGACGCTTCGATGAGCTGCCGCACCACACCGACCAGATCTTCGTGGTCGACCGCGATGAGCGGTTGAAGGGCTGCCTGCCGCTTTCCCGGCTGATCGTCTCGGAACTCGAGCACGCCGTCGCGGGCGTCATGACGGACCACGTCGTGACGCTGCAGCCGGACGACAAGGCGCAGGACGCGGCGCAGGCATTCGAGCGCTACGATCTCGTCTCGGCGCCGGTGATCGACGATCAGGGCAAACTGGTCGGTCGCGTGACCGTCGACAAGGTTCTCGACTTCATTCGCAGCAAGAGCGAGAGCGAACTGCTCACTCAGGCCGGCCTGCGCGAGGAGGAAAACGTCTTTTCGTCGGTCTGGGCGAGCGTGAAGAACCGCTGGTCATGGCTCGCGGTCAATCTGGTCACGGCGCTTATCGCCTCGCGCGTGATCGGCGCGTTCGAGCAGTCGATCGAGAAACTCGTGGCGCTCGCCGCGCTCATGCCGATCGTAGCCGGTATCGGCGGCAACTCGGGCAACCAGACGATTACCATGATCGTGCGCTCGATCGCGCTCGGCCAGGTGCAAAGAGAACACGCCCATGCGCTGCTGACGAAGGAACTGGGCGTCTCGCTGCTGAACGGGCTGATCTGGGGCAGCGCGCTCGGTCTGATCACCTACTGGCTGTACGAAAAGGTGTCGCTCGCTCTGGTCATGACCGGGGCGATGACGCTGAACCTGGTGCTGTCCGCGATCGCCGGGGTGCTCATCCCCCTCACCCTGTTGCGTCTGGGGCGCGACCCGGCGCTGGGCTCCTCCGTGATGATCACGGCGCTCACCGACAGCGGCGGGTTTTTCATCTTCCTCGGCCTGGCGACCCTGTTTCTGGTGTGAACCGGCGCGGGCAAAGGCGCCCGCGTTCGAAGAGTGCCTCAAAGCGATCGAAAAGCGGCCCCCGCCGCCGCGACCGTGGCGGCAATGTCGGCTTCGGTGTGGGCCGCGGACACGAAACCGGCCTCGTAGGCCGACGGCGCAAGGTAGATCCCCCGCCCCAGCATGGCGTGAAAAAATCGCCGGAACGCCTCCTTGTCGCACTGCATGACCTCGGCGTAAGTGGTCGGGGGCTCGGCGCGAAAATACAGGCCGAACATGCCCCCGACCGACTGCGCCGAAAAGGCGACGCCTGCTTTGCGCGCGGCCGATGCGATCCCTTCGCACAGCGAACGCGTGCTCGCGCCCAGGCGTTCATGAAATCCCGGCGCGAGGACCTTCTTCAGGGTTGCCAGGCCGGCGGCGACCGCGAGAGGATTGCCCGAAAGGGTCCCCGCCTGGTACACGGGGCCGAGCGGCGCGATTCTCTCCATGATGTCGCGGCGGCCGCCGAAGGCGCCCACGGGCATCCCGCCGCCGATCACCTTTCCCAGCGTAACCAGGTCGGCGCGCACGCCGTAGAGTCCCTGCGCGCCCTGGGGCCCGACGCGAAAGCCGGTCATCACCTCGTCGAAAACGAGCACCGCGCCGTGCCGGGTGCACAGCGCCCGAATCCGCTCGAGAAAGCCCGGCTGCGGCGCCACCAGGTTCATGTTCCCGGCGACCGGTTCGACGATAACGCAGGCGATCGAATCGCCGAGCCCGCCGAAGGCGACCTCGAGCCGCTCGATGTTGTTGTATTCGAGAACCAGCGTCTGGGCCGCCGTTTCGGGTGTTACCCCCGCCGAACTCGGGTTGCCGAGGGTGAGGGCTCCGGAGCCCGCTTTTACCAGCAGGCTATCCGCGTGGCCGTGATAGCAGCCCTCGAACTTGACGACGCGCGTTCGCCCGGTGGCGCCGCGAGCAAGCCGCAGCGCGGACATCGTCGCCTCCGTACCCGAGCTCACCAGCCTGACCAGATCCAGTCCTGGAGTCGATCGCACCAGCAGATCGGCCATCTCGGTTTCGAGTTCGGTGGGCGCGCCGAAGGAAAGGCCGCGGCCGGATGCGTCCCGAACCGCGGCGAGGACATCCGGGTCGGCGTGGCCGAGAATCAGCGGACCCCACGAACAGACGTAGTCGATGAATTCGCAACCGTCGGCGTCCCAGATTCGGCTGCCCTTCCCGCGCACGATGAATCGCGGTGTTCCGCCGACGGCCTGAAAGGCCCGTACCGGTGAATTCACGCCACCCGGGATGGTTTTCCGCGCAAGGGCGAACAAACTGTCGTTCTTCGAGGTCATGGTTGCGTTCTGCGGCGCGCAAAACGCCAATGTAACTCAGCGGCCGTCAGGGCGCGGCGATTCTGCCTCGCGTCTCGGGATCTCGGCGCGGGAACAGCTTCGCGAAATCCCTCGCGCGGCGTTCGATGTCCGGTGCGTCGAACAAGGCGCTGATCACCGCAATGGCGTGAACGCCGGCTTCGACCAGGGCCGCGCCGTTCTCCGGGGTGATACCTCCGATCGCCACGATGGGGCAGTCCAGGCGCTCGCGGGCCCCGCGATAGAGGGACAGCGGCGCCGGCGAGGCGCCCGGCTTGGTCGCGGAGGGGAAGGCGCTGCCGAAGGCGACGTAGCTCGCGCCGGCGCTGCGCGCGGCGCGGGCAAGATCGAGACTGGCATAGCACGAAGCGCCGATGAGCGCGCCTTCGGGAAGCTTCGCGCGCGCGCCTGCGAGGTCGGCGTCGCCGCGGCCAAGATGGACGCCGTCGGCCCCTATCGCAAGCATCAGATCGACGTCGTCGTTGACCACCAGCGGAACCCCCGCTTCGCGGCACAGCGCGAGCAGCGCCGCGCCCTGGGCACGGCGCAGACGGGCATCGGCGGCCTTGTTCCGGTACTGCAGCAGGCGCGCTCCGCCCGCGAGCGCGCTGCGGACCTTGCAACGGAGTACTTCGCTATCGGGTTCGTCGGGCGTGACCGCATACAGGCCCTCGATCGCCAGGGGGGACACGCGCCGCGGCTCAGGTCCTGCCGGCTCCGGGCTCATCCATCTCGCGCGCCCAGAAAAACCTGTCCGGTATGTGCTGCCCCATGCCTGGACGAAAGCCGGCATTGAGCGTCTGCCAGGTGTATTCCTGGGCTTCCCGCACCGCTTCGGGCAGCTCGAGGCCGTTGGCAAGGGTCGCCGCGATCGCGGAGGCCAGCGTGCAGCCCGAGCCGTGATAGCTTCCCGGAAGGCGCTCCCAGGTGTCCGAGCGGACGATCCCCTCCGGCCCGAAAAGCGTATTGATGACCTGCGGCGTGTTCTCATGGGTACCGGTGATGAGCACGTATTCGCAACCCATGCCGAGAATCTTGTCCGCGGCGCCGGCCAGCGGCAACTCTTCGTCGTCTTCGCTCTCGCCCTGCGCGAGACGGCGCGCCTCGCGGCTGTTCGGCGTGAGGATCGTCGTCTGGGGCAGCAGCAGTTCGCGCATTGCGGCAATCATGTCCTCGGTCGCAAGCTCGTCGCCGCGCCCGGAGGCGAGCACGGGGTCGAAGATCAGCGGTACGTCCGGGTAGTCCGACACCACCTCTGCAATGGCGGCGATGTTCTCGATGCTCCCCACCATCCCGACCTTGAAGGCGGCGACCGGCATGTCCTCCAGGACCAGTCGCGCCTGGTCGACCACCCAGTCGGAGTCGATCGCCTGGAGGTTTTCGACCCCGGCGGTGTCCTGAACAGTGATCGCGGTGACCACCGAAAGCGCGTGACAGCCCATTGAGGAAAGGGTCAGCAGGTCCGCCTGCAAGCCGGCTCCGCCGGTCGGATCGGTGGCGGAGAAAGCGAGCACGATCGGGGGCAGGGCGGGTGCGGACATTTGGGTGAGAAAGCCCCCGCCGCTGGCAGGAGGTTCGCCGGTCGGTTAAGATGGAGCGGCTCATTGTAACCTAACCCAACTCAATGATGGAAAAGCAAGAATTCAAGTCCTGGATGTGCCTGATCTGTGGCTTCATCTACGAGGAAGCCACCGGTCTTCCCGATGAGGGAATCCCGGCCGGTACCCGGTGGGCGGACATCCCGATGAACTGGACCTGCCCAGAATGCGGCGCCCGAAAAGAGGATTTCGAGATGGTCGAGATCTGATCCGGGCACAAGTTCTGCTTGCCACTTACCCGACGATGCTCCTGGGACGCTGGGTAACTGCCCGACCCTAATAGCATTTCTGAAATATACCGTACAAGGCTTTGTTTTGACTGAAAATGGCTGTATAGTGCAGTTCGACGCGCACGACCCGGGGGCTGCTGTCCGAGCGAAAGGCTCATCCGACGTCGCCGCCGGAACAAAGACCGAGGTCGTTTTGGGGGTGCTGAGCGTGAGCGAAGCGGCAGGTGTCGCCGGTGTAAAGGTGATGGTGATCGACGATTCGAACACCATTCGCCGAAGCGCAGAGATATTTCTGGTGCAGGCCGGCTGCAAGGTGATCCTTGCCGAAGACGGCTTCGATGCGCTTGCCAAGATCACCGATCACCAGCCGGACGTCATATTCGTGGACATCATGATGCCCCGTCTGGACGGTTATCAGACTTGCGCTTTGATCAAGAAGAACGCGCGCTTCGCCACGACGCCGGTGATCATGCTGTCGTCGAAAGACGGACTGTTCGACCGGGCGCGAGGCCGAATGGTCGGGTCGGACGAGTACCTGACCAAGCCGTTTACCAAAGACAGTCTTTTGAAGACCATCGGCGCCCACACGCCGGTTCGTACCTGAGGAGATTTGCCATGCCCGTGAAGAAGATTCTGATCGTGGACGATTCGCCGACCGACCGGCAGTTTTTCATGGAAACGCTTTCCAAGCAGGGGTACCAATGCGTAACGGCGGAAACCGGAGATGAGGCGATCGCAAAGGCGAAATCGGAGAAACCCGATCTCATCCTCATGGATGTGGTCATGCCGGGAACCAACGGCTTTCAGGCGACGCGGGCGATCACGCGCGACGAGGCGACCAAGCACATTCCCGTGATCGTCGTTACGAGCAAGAACCAGGAAACCGACAAGGTTTGGGGAATGCGCCAGGGCGCGAAGGATTACCTGATGAAGCCGATCGACGCCAAGGATCTGATCGCGAAGATATCGGCGATCAAGTAAAGAGCGATGGCCAAGCAAATAAGTCTGCGCGAATTCCAGCAGGGACTCGCGCAGCGCTTGCGCGAGGCGCAGACCGAAGCCGAACCGACCTCGCGCCTCAGCATTGAAGCAGGCAAACGCGGCTGGCTGCTGAAACTCGACGAGGCGGGCGAAATGCTTCCGCTCCCCGAAATTTCGAGCGTTCCGCTGACCAGGCCGTGGTACCTGGGTCTGGCCAACATCCGCGGCGTGCTTTCGAGTGTCGTGGATTTCGGAGCCTTCATGGACGGGGATCTGACGGTGCGTACCCCGGACTGCCGTCTGTTGCTCATTACCGAGCGCCTGCAGTCGTACAGCGGGCTGCTGATCAGCCGCATGCTCGGATTGAAGAACGTGCAGGACATGGAGTTGGTCGAGGGAGCAGGGGACCGAGCCTGGATCGGAGCCGCGTACCGCGACAAGGATGGCCGCGTTTGGAACGAACTGGACATGGACGCGCTCGTCTCGCACGACGATTTTCTGAGGGTGGGCGCCTGAGCGCGCATCGAACCTAACGGTAGCACAGGAGGGATTTATGGCATTTCTGAACCTGCCCAAGAAGACCGTGAGCGACAGGAGCGTTGCCGCAGCGCCGCAGGCGCCCAGGGTAGCCGCGAGGGTCGTCGCCAGGGTCGCGGCTCAGCCCGCGCCCGGCCCCAAGACCGTCGCCGAGGGACCCAAGCGACCCGTGCTCGGAGTCGGTGCGGCGCGAGTCGGAACGCAGTACACGATCCTCGGCATGATCTTCGTGGTGCTTTTCGTCGCAGCCGCCTTTTACGTGTTCAAGGACAACCGCGATGCCACTTACGGGACGATCTATCTGTCCACTTCGGCGCAGATGCGGATGCTGTCCCAGCGCATCGCCAAGGCGGCGCAGACCGGTCTGATCGGCAGCCCCGAGGCGTTCAAGCAACTGCAGCAGTCGCGTGACGAGTTCATCGCCTCATTGGCGCTGCTCACCCGAGGCGGGCAGTCGGGCGACGTATCCCTTCCACCCACGTCCGACGCGGTTCGACCCCAGCTTGCCGCGCTCACCAAAGAGTGGGATAAGACCGACAAGAGCGTCCAGCTGGTGCTCGCACAGAGCAAGAACCTGATCGGCCTGGGCAACGCAGTACGCCAGATCAACAACAACAATCCGATCCTGCTCGACCTCGCGGAACAGATCCAGGCCCTCAAACTGCAGTCCCAGGCGCCCGCCCGGGAACTTTCCCTTTCCGGACAGCTGGTCATGCTGACACAACGCCTTGCGAAGAACGCGAACGCCATGCTGGGCGCCGACGTGATCGACGCGGAAGTCGCCTTCCTCATGGGTAAGGACACCGCGAGTTTTCGCGAAATAATGCAGGGCCTGACCAGCGGAAGCGACGTGCTGCGCGTCGCCGCGGCGAAAGATCCGGAACAGCGGGGGAAACTTGCCGAACTGGAAAAAGCGTACCAGGAATTCCAGGGGTCCGTGGCCTCGATCCTGGGCAACCTCCAGGCGCTGGTCAACGCCAAGCAAGCCGGTCGCAGGGTGGTGGACGATTCCGAGCCACTCCTGTCCGCATCGCAGAAGCTCGCCGATGCGTATGACCGGGAACTCGGCGAGCGCACCACGAACTTCCTCGTGCTCGCGGTCCTGATCTTGCTCGGCATCGGCGTCGTCGTGCTGCTGGTGATGGTGTACCTGGGCGACTCCCGGCGGCGCGCGGAAGAGGCCGAGCGCCAGCGCGCGGAGATCGAGCGCGTCAACCGTTCCAACCAGGATGCGATTCTGCGGCTGATGAACGAGATGGGGAACCTCGCTGAAGGCGATCTGACGGTCAAGGCGACGGTGACCGAGGAGATAACCGGTGCGATTGCCGACTCGGTCAACTTCACCATCGACGAGCTGAGGGGTCTCGTGGGCCGGATCAACACCGCCGCGGCGCAGGTGACGACCGCCAGCGAATCGGCGCAGAAGACTTCCGCGCAGCTGCTCGCCGCCGCCGAGAAACAATCCCTCGAGATTCGACAGACCAGCACCTCGGTCCTGAGCATGGCCAGGGCGATGAACGACATGTCGTCCAGCGCTTCCCAGTCCGCCACCGTGGCGCGCCAGTCGCTCGCCGCCGCGCACAAGGGAACCGAGGCCGTGCAGAACTCGATCTCGGGCATGAACGAAATCCGGGAGCAGATCCAGGAGACCTCGAAGCGCATCAAGCGTCTCGGGGAATCGTCGCAGGAGATCGGCGAGATCGTGGAGCTGATTTCCGACATTACGGAACAAACCAACGTTCTGGCGCTGAACGCCGCCATTCAGGCGGCTTCCGCGGGTGAAGCCGGGCGTGGATTCACGGTGGTTGCAGAAGAAGTGCAGCGACTGGCGGAGCGCTCGGCCGAAGCGACCAAGCAGATCGGCGCGATCGTGAAGACCATTCAGACCGACACGCACGATGCCGTGTCCGCCATGGAAAAGAGCACGCAGGGTGTGGTCGAAGGGGCGCGGCTGTCGGACGCAGCGGGCCAGGCGCTCGCGGAGATCGGATCGGTGTCGCAGCGCCTCGCCCAGCTCATCGAGGGCATCACGAATACGACTCAGCAGCAGGCGAAGTCGGCGAACGATGTGGCCACGAGCATGCAGGACATCCTCAGCATTACGCAGCAGACGACCGAAGGCACCAAGCGCACCGCGGTGTCGATCGGGCAGCTCGCCGAGCTCGCAAAGGAACTAAAAGGCTCGGTCTCGGGCTTCAAAATTGCGTAGCGCAGCAAAACCGCATCGCCAGCAATGACGGCGCGCGCTGACTTCGACGTCGGTCCGCTCTCCTGGGTGAAGGGAGAGATCGACCACGCGCTGCAGCGGGCGCAGGAGTCTCTGCGCGCATTCGCATCGGACAGCGCCGATATCGCGCAGCTCAAGTCCAGTCAATCACACCTGCACCAGGCGCATGGGGCGCTTTCCATCGTCGGCTTGGAGGGGGTCACGCGCCTGTCCGAGGAGCTCGAGGGGCTGCTGGCCGCCATGGAGCAGGAGGGCCCTCTCAGAAAGCCCGAGACTTGCGAGCTCGCCGAGCGCGCATTTGGAGGGATTCGGCGGTATCTGGACCACCTCCTCACGGGCAACCCCAATCAACCGCTGGGACTCTTCCCCCTTTACCGCGACGTCGTAATCGCGCGGGGCGGGCGCCCGGATCCGACCGACCTCTACTTTCCGGATCTCTCTTTTCGTCCCCCCAAGCGCGACAAGACCCCGGTCGCGCTCAGGGCGGGCGACGCGGACAAATACCTTCGCGAGCAAAGAGCGCACTTTCAGCGCGGATTCCTCAAGTGGCTGAAGAACGATGCGAGCGGCGCGGAGGAAATGCGCGATGCGGTAGAAGCCATCGAGGGGGCACAGGGTCTGACTTCGCAACGCGCGTTCTGGTGGGTCTGTCTGGCGTTCTTCGACGCGCTCGTGAACCAGGCGGTACCCGCGGATCTGGACACGAAGCAGCTGTGCAACCGGATCGAGCAGCAGATCAAACGCATGGTCGAGGGCACACCGAGCGTGGCCGAACGGCTCATGCGCGAGGTTCTCTATTACGTCGCCCGCGCAAAGCCCGTGAGCCAGCGCCTGCGCGAGGTATCGGCAGCGTACCACCTGGATCAGACCCTGCCGGTCGCCGAAAGAGACGGGGTCACTTCCGCGGAAGCGTCCGGACTGAAATCGGCGCACGAATACCTGGCTCACGTCAAGGAAGCGTGGAACAAATTCGCTTCGGGTAACGTTCCGTCGCTCCTCACGTGCCGGGACAGTGCCGCCGCGTTGAGGGATGTCGTCGCACATCTGGGCAATTCCGACCTTTCGGCGCTCGCGGAGGAGATTGCCGCGGTCGCCGCGTGGCTGGTATCGAATCGCGAAAGAATGAGCGAGGCGGTCGCGCTCGAAGTCGCCACGGCAATCCTGCTGCTCGAAAACGCCGTTGGCGGCTTCGGGCAGCTCTCCGGGGAGTTTTCGCAGCAGTCGACGCTCGTCTGTTCGCGGCTCAAAGACTGCATGCTGGGCAAGCTGAGGCGGACGGCTCCGGAAATCCCGCTGCTCGACGAGATGTCGCGCAAGGCGCAGGAACGCCTGCTCATGAGCCAAGTGGTCTCGGAAATGCAGGCCAACCTGGCCTCCATAGAGAAGATCCTGGACGCCTTCTTCCGCAATCCGGCGAAGCGCGAGGAGCTCGCGTCGGCCGACAAGTCCATGCGCCAGCTGATCGGCGCGCTGGAGATGCTCGGCGAACAGCGCCCGCGCGACACCCTCGTCGCCGCGGCCGAAGAGATGCGCCGCTTCTCCGATCCGGAATACGCGGCCAACCCCAAGGACTTTGAACGCATCGCCCAAACGCTCTCCGGGATGGGTTTTTACATCGAGGCCCTGGCGCTCGGAAAGGCCGATTTCGAAGCGGCCATGCAGCCGATAGCCGCGATGACGAAGGAAGACTCCGAGCTTGCGCCGCCGCTCGCCACCGTCGAAGATCATATCGCCGAGCAGCAGCGCGAGGCCGTGAGCCTTTACGAGGAATGGAAGAAGAAACCCCAGGACAAGGCACTCCGCGCCGAGCTGCAGAAGAACCTCGCCGCCATTCACAAAGATGCGGGGCTCGTCGCCGATCAGAAGCTCGAAGCCTCGGCCCAGGACGCGCTGAAAGCGCTCGACAAGAGGAGCACCATGCCGCTTACGCCGTTTCTCAAGGCGGCGATGGAGAAGGTCAGCTCCGCGGCCGAACCGCCCTCCCCCTCCGCGGAAGCGGCCAAGCTCCTCGATGCGAGTGCGGAGGCCGTCGATGCCGAGCTGCTCGGCGTCTACCTCGAGGAATCCGAGGAAGTCCTCGCGAGCGTCAACGAGCAGCTCGCGCTGCTGAGCGAACACCACGCCAGCAAGGAAGCGCTCACGACGATCCGCCGCGGTTTTCATACTTTGAAAGGCAGCGGGCGCATGGTAGGTCTCACGCGCGTCGGCGAGGCGGCGTGGGCCGTCGAGCAGACGCTGAACGACTGGCTGCAGGAAGAGAAAGCCGCCACCCCGGCGCTGCTGGAACTGATCGCGCGGGCGCACCAGTACTTCGCGCAAAACGTCACGCGCCTCAAGGCGGGCGAGGCATCGAGTGACGAGCAGGCGCTGGTAGCGGCCGCGGCTCGCGTGCGCAGCGACGAACTGACGGAGAGGGCGGCGGAAGAATCGGCGCCGGCCGCGGCCGTCGTTCCGAAAGCCGACGAGATCGTGCTGGAGCCTATCCCCGCAAGTCAGGAGCACATTCAGCCCGCGGCGGCCGCGCCGGAGGAATATATTCAGCTCGGGTCGAACCGGGTTTCAACCACCCTGTTCGCGATATTCAGCGGGGAAGCGCGCGCGCACGTGGCGACGATCCGGGAAGAACACGAAACCCTGCGGCAGCACGGCATCGTCACCGACACGCTCATGCGCGCGGTGCACACGCTGGCGGGTACTTCGGGGACCTTGAAGATAATGGCCCTCTCGGACCTCGGTTACGCATTCGAGCACGCCTTGCACAAACTGGCGGCAAGCGAACTCTCCGAAGAGGAGCAATCGCTGGTGGGCGAAGCGATGGACACCATCGATTCGATGGTGTCGGGCGTCCTCGAAATGAAGGTCCCCGCCCCGGTTCCCGGTCTGGTCGAGCGGCTCGAGCGGGTGGGAGGGCCCCCGCCGGAGCAGGTGCCTGGCGAGGAGGCAAGTCAGGGCGTCGCGCGCGCCGCAGAGCCCGACGCGGCGGATGCCGCGATGCCCGAGGAGAAATCCGACGAGGTCGACCTGGATGACCTCACGCTCGAGCGGCGTCAGCGGCGCCTGGACGACGATCTCGACCCGGAGTTGCTGCAGATCTTCCTGGACGAGGCCCACGAGCTCATTCCCTCGGTGGGCTCGACGTTGCGCGACTGGCAGGACAGTCCGGGCAACCCGGTACTCGGTCAGGCGATGGCACGGGTGCTGCATACCCTGAAGGGGAGCGCGCGCATGGCCGGTGCCATGGCGATCGGCGAGCTCACCCACCACATGGAATCGCGCGTCGAGAACGCTCTGTCGGTCAAGTCCCTGCCCACCATGCTGTTCGAGGAACTGCAGACCTCCTGGGACCGCATGGGCGTGCTGTTCGAGCAACTGCAAAATCCCGCCGCACCGGAGGCGCAGCCGGACGAGGTTGCGCCGGTTCCGGTGCGGGAAGCGGAAATCGGCCGCGCACCCGTTCCGCTACCCAAAGCCGTTTCCCCCACCGAGCGGGAGATACAGCCGAAGGCGCTGCTTCGGGTGCGCGCGGACGTCATCGACCGCCTGGTCAACGAGGCCGGCGAAGTCGCGATTGCGCGCAGCCGGATAGAGGGCGAGATGCGCGCGCTCAAGGGTGCGATGCAGGAACTCACCGATAACGTCGTGCGGCTGCGTGCCCAGCTTCGCGAGATCGAGATTCAGGCCGAGTCACAGATGCAATCGAGGCTGGAGCTCGCGCGAGAGGCAAAGCGGGAGTTCGATCCGCTCGAATTCGATCGCTTCACCCGGTTCCAGGAGGTGACGCGACTCATGGCCGAGAGCGTGAGCGACGTGCAGACCGTCCACCAGAATCTGGTCAACACGGTCGACGAAACCGAGAAGGCGCTGCTCGCCCAGGCGCGCCTGAATCGTGACCTTCAGCAGGGCCTGATGCGCGTGCGGATGGTGACCTTCGGCAGTCTGCAGGAGCGTCTTTACCGCATCGTGCGCCAGACGGCAAAGGAAGTCGGAAAGCGCGCCAACCTGGACATCAAAGGCATCCAGGTCGAGCTCGACCGCTCGGTGCTGGAACGCATCACCGCACCGTTCGAGCACTTGTTGCGCAACGCGATCACGCACGGGATCGAGGCGCCGGAGGCGCGGCGCGCGGCCGGCAAGCCCGAAATCGGCGAGATCCGCCTCGATCTTTCCCAGGAAGGCAACGAAGTCCAGTTGGCCCTCTCCGACGACGGGGCGGGGCTGGACATCGAGGCAATCCGGAAGACGGCTATAGACAAGGGTTTGATCGAGCCGGGGGCCGAGTTCTCGGACGCGGAGGTAGCCGATTTCATCTTCGATGCGGGATTCTCCACCGCCACGGAAGTCACCCAGGTTGCCGGGCGCGGCGTCGGCATGGACGTTGTCCGCAGCGAGGTCGCCGCGCTGGGTGGCCGCGTCGAGATGAATTTCACGCGCGGGCAGGGTACGCGCTTCGTCATCTACCTGCCGCTGACACTTGCCGTGACCCAGACGGTGCTGGTGCGCGCGGGCAACAAGAGCTATGCCATTCCCTCGGTCATGGTGGAGCAGGTCCTGCAGTTGAGACAGGAGCAGCTCGAATCGGCCTACGCATCCGGTCACACGGAATGGCAGGGGCGGCGCTACCCGTTCCATTACCTGCCGCACCTGCTCGGCGTATCCGAGGCGGTGGCCGAACAGAAACGCTTTTCGCCGACGCTGTATCTGCGCAGCGGCACCAACGCCATAGCCCTGCACGTGGACGAAATGGTCGGCAGCAACCAGGAAATCGTCGTCAAGTCGATCGGCCCGCAGCTCCAGCGCATCGCGGGCATCACCGGCGCCACGGTGCTCGGCACCGGGGAAATCGTCCTCATCCTGAATCCGGTTCAGCTTGCGCTGAAGGAAGCCGGCCTCGCCCCGACGGTGGCTCGCGAGGCACCCAAGCCGGTGATGGCGACAACGCAACCCACGATCATGGTGGTCGACGATTCGCTCACCGTGCGCAAAGTCACCGGCAGGCTGCTCGAGCGCCAGGGCTACCTGGTTGTCACCGCCCGGGACGGAGTCGAGGCGATGGAGAAGCTGCAAACCCTCGTGCCCGATGTGATGCTGGTCGATATCGAGATGCCCCGGATGGACGGTTTTGACTTGACGCGCAATGTACGCGCGGACGCACGCCTGTCCAGAGTGCCGGTCATCATGATCACCTCGCGCACCGCCGACAAGCACCAGAATTACGCAAGGGAGATCGGCGTGGACCACTTCCTGGGCAAACCCTACCAGGAGGACGATCTTCTGGAGAAGATCGCCGGCTACCTCGGGGACCGCCGGGCCGCGGCCTGAATTCCCTCGCGTCCGCCCGCGGGAGCGTGAAATTGTGCGGGACCCCACCCGGGTCTACAATGGAGCCTTATCCGCGATGGCCAAAGTCGACCTCACCAATCATTTCCTGATCGCCATGCCCAACATGGCCGATCCGTATTTCGCCCGCACCCTCACTTTCATCTGCGAGCATGACGATCAGGGTGCGCTCGGCGTGGTCGTCAATCGGCCGATCGAGATGACTCTGGGCGCGCTCTACGATCGTCTCAGCCTGCCGCTCACCTCCCAGATACTCCTGAACGAGCCGGTCTATTTCGGCGGGCCCGTGCAGACCGACCGCGGATTCGTTCTCCACCGGCCCCTCGGAAAGTGGCAAGCCACGCTTTCGGTGCACGACAGTGTGGGACTCACGACTTCCAAGGACATCCTCGAAGCGGCCGGGCAGGGCGCCGGCCCGCAACGCATGCTGGTCACGCTCGGGTATTCCGGCTGGGCGGCCGGCCAGCTCGAGAGCGAGATCGGCCAAAACGCCTGGCTCACGGTCGAGGCCAACGAAGCGATCATCTTCGACACCCCCTCCGAGGAGCGTCTCCCGGCGGCGATGAAACTGCTCGGTGTGGACTTCGCAAAGCTCTCCGAGGAGGCAGGACACGCGTGAGCGAGGCGGCAGTGGCCCCGTCCAAGGTCTCCGGCCACACCGTACTTGCTTTCGATTTCGGCATTCGCTGGATCGGCGTGGCCGTAGGCGATACCGAGACCGGGCTCGCGAGCCCCATCGGAATGTTCGAAGTCGGGGGCGGCGGCCGGTGCCTGGCGGAAGTCGAGAGTTTGGTGCGCGAATGGAAGCCCGGGCGGCTGCTGGTCGGCCTGCCGCTCGCCCTGGACGGGGGCGAGCACGAGATGACGCGGCGGGCGCGACGTTTTGCGCGGCAGCTCGAGGCGCGTTTCCGGCTTCCGGTGGACCTCGCCGACGAGCGCCTCTCCTCGGTTGCGGCCGAATCCACGCTTCGCGAAATCGGCCGCGGCGGCCGAAAACACAAGCAGGCGGTGCACGCGCTCGCCGCCAAAATCATCCTGCAGAGCTACCTCGATGAATCTTCCGGACGCTGAGGCGCTCTGCCGGGAACTCGCGCGCAAGCTCGGCGCCGGCGTCACCGCTACCACCGGTCTGGTCGGGATTCGCACCGGCGGCGCCTGGCTCGCCGAGCGGCTCCACCGAGAGCTCGGGCTCGCGACGCCCCTGGGAACGCTCGACATTTCCTTTTACCGTGACGATTTCGACGCGGCCGGGCTGCGTCACCACGTCAAGCCCTCCCAGGTACCGTTCGACGTCGGCGGCCGGCACATCGTGCTCGTCGACGACGTGCTCTATACCGGGCGCACCGTTCGCGCGGCGATGAACGAGCTGTTCGACTACGGGCGCCCCGGAAAGATCGAGCTCGCGGCCCTGGTGGACCGGGGCGAGCGCCAGCTGCCGATCGCCGCACAGTACGTGGGGACGACGCTTGCGGTGCCCAGGGGCAAGCTGCTGCGTCTGGTGCGCGACGACCAGGGCGGATTCTCGCTGAAGCTCTCCGATGCGAAACCCGCAGCTTAACGCCGACGGCAGCCTGCAGCACCTGCTGACCATAGAGGGTTTGCCCCGCGACGTCCTCACGCGCATTCTCGACACCGCCGGTTCCTTCATCGGCGTGACCGAGCGCGAAGTCAAGAAAGTGCCGCTGCTTCGCGGAAAATCCGTCTTCAATCTGTTCTTCGAGCCCTCGACCCGAACCCGCACGACTTTCGAGATCGCCGCGAAGCGCCTCTCGGCCGACGTGATCAATCTCAATATCACCGTCTCGTCGCAGACCAAGGGCGAGACCCTGCTCGACACGGTGGACAATCTCTCGGCGATGAATGCCGACATGTTCGTCGTCAGGCATTCCTCCAGCGGCGCGCCCCATCTCATCGCGAGCCACGTCGCATCGCACGTTCACGTGATCAACGCCGGCGACGGCCGTCACGCGCATCCGACCCAGGGCTTGCTCGATATCTATACGATCCGCCATTACAAGAAGGATTTCTCCGCGCTCTCGGTCGCGATCGTCGGAGACGTGATGCATTCGCGGGTGGCGCGTTCGCTGATCCACGCGCTGACCACGCTCGGCACGCCCGACGTGCGCATCGTGGGCCCGAAGACGCTGCTGCCGGCGGGGGTGGAGCAACTCGGGGTTTCGGTCCATCACGACATGCGCGAGGGCATCGCCGGCTGCGACGTGGTGGTGATGCTGCGGCTGCAGAACGAGCGCATGAAGGGGCCGCTCCTGCCCAGCGCCCAGGAGTACTTCAAGTCCTACGGACTGACCCCGGAAAAACTCGCGCTCGCCCGGCCCGACGCCATTGTCATGCACCCGGGGCCGATGAACCGGGGCGTCGAAATCGATTCGTCGGTCGCCGACGGACCGCACTCGGTGATCCTGCCGCAGGTCACTTTCGGCATCGCCGTGCGCATGGCGGTGATGAGCATTCTCGCGGGGAACTGATCGTGACCAAACTCCTCCCGCCCGCCCGGGACGGCAGCCCGCACCGATGATGAACGTCCACATCAAGGGCGGCCGCCTCGTCGACCCGAAGAACGGCATCGACACCCGGCAGGAGGTATTCGTCGCCGACGGAAAAATCGCCGCGCTCGGAAAGCCTCCCGCGGGTTTCCGCGCCGCGCGCACCCTGGACGCGTCGGACCTCGTGGTCTGCCCGGGCCTGATCGACCTCTCGGCGCGCCTGCGGGAACCGGGCTTCGAGTACAAGGCGACGCTCCAGTCCGAGATGAAGGCCGCGGTCGCGGGCGGCGTCACCAGCCTCGCCTGCCCGCCCGACACCGACCCGCCGCTCGACGAGCCCGGCCTGGTCGAGATGCTCAAGTATCGCGCCAGGAACCTCAACCTCGCGCACGTCTACCCGCTGGGGGCGCTCACCTGGAAGCTCGCGGGGGAGCGGCTTACCGAAATGGTCCTGCTGCGCGACGCCGGGTGCGTGGCGTTTTCCCACGCCGACACGCCGCTTCCCGACACGCAGGTGCTGTGGCGCGCGCTGCAGTACGCCGCGACTTTCGGCATCGCCGTGTGGCTGCGGCCGCAGGACGGGTACCTTGCGCGCGGTGGCGTGGCGCACGACGGCGAGGTCGCCACGCGGCTCGGCCTGCCGGGGATTCCTTCGATGTCCGAAACCATCGCGCTCTCGACGATACTGCAACTGGTGCGCGCGACGCGCACGCGCCTCCACCTGTGCCGTCTCTCGACCGCGGAAGGCGTCGCGATGGTGCGCGCGGCGAAGCGCGAAGGGCTGCCGGTCAGCTGCGATGTGAGCGCGCATCACGCCCATCTCTGTGAAGTCGATCTCGGCTACTTCGACGCCCACTGCAACGTGATCCCGCCGTTCCGCAGCCTTCGCGACCGTGACGCCCTGCGCTCGGGTCTGGCCGACGGGACCATCGACGCGATGTGTTCGGATCATGCGCCGGTCGACGAGGACGCCAAGCAGCTGCCCTTCGCCGAATCGGAGCCGGGGGCGACGGGCCTGGAGCTGCTGCTGCCGCTCGCGCTCAAATGGGGCGAAGAGATGCGGGTCCCCCTTGCCGACGTTGTTGCCGCCGTGACCTCCAGGCCCGCGGCGATCCTCGGCATCGAGGCGGGAGATCTGGCGGTCGGCCGCGCTGCCGATCTGTGCGTGTTCGACCCGAAGGCCCACGCCAGGCTGACCCTGGACTCGCTCAAGAGCCAGGGGAAGAACACGCCCTTTATCGGCTACGAGCTTCCCGGCCGGGTGCACTACACCCTGGTTGGCGGGCAGGTCGTGTACGAGGCCTAGTCCTGCGAGGTCCGGGGCCCGGGGCGCAGCAATGACTCCGGGTCGGCCTGCGGAGCAGCGACCAGCACGGTCTTGCGCCGCGACGCCGTGCCCTTGACGACGCTCACGCGGTGCCTGGGCACGCCGAGCCCTTCGGCCAGGACCGCAACGAGCGCCTCGTTGGCGCGACCCTCCGTGGGCGGCGCTGCGACGCGGACCTTCAGCGCGTCGCCGTGCAAGCCGCCGATTTCGCTGCGCTTGGCGTTCGGTTGCACGTGGACGGTCAGCATCCAGCCCCCGGGCACGGGCCTCGCCCAGATCAGCACGGGATCCGACCCGGCCCGACGGCGGGCGATCCTTGCCCCGGACGTAACGTATACAGGCGACGCGGAGGGAAGCCGGCGCGCTCGGCCCGGTTCGAGGTCCGCGCCTGCGGGTGGGGACGCTTGCTCAGACCTTCCCTCAGCTCGGCGCGGGATGCTTGCCGAGTTTGCGCTGCAGTGTCCTGCGGTGCATGCGCAGGGCCCGCGCGGTGGCCGAGATGTTTCCCCGGTTTTCGGTCAGCACGCGCTGGATGTGTTCCCATTCGAGCCGGTGGACCGAAAGCAGCTCCTCGCTCTGCGGCGCCGCGAGCCTGCCCGCCGAGCGTCCGAACGCGGCCTCAACCGTCTCCGCATCGACCGGCTTCGGGAGGTACTGGACGGCGCCCAGCTTGATCGCCTCGACTGCGGTGGCGATGCTCGCAAATCCAGTCAGCATCACCACGCGGCAGTCCGGGTTCGCCGCCTTGACCATGGGGATCAGCGCCAGTCCGGCCGGGCCGGGAAGGCGCAGGTCGAGGAGCGCGAACTCCGGCGACCAGGCACCGAGCAGGGCCTCGGCCTCGCGCACGGCATGGGCAAACCGCACTTCGTAGCCGCGCCGGCCGAACACGCGCTCCATCGTCGAACAGAAAGACTCGCTGTCGTCGACGATCAGCAGCCTCGGTCTACCCGGGGGCGATTCTGGGCTCGCGGTATCCATCGTTTTTCTCCTGATTGGAACTGGATAGGGGCAATTCGATCCGCACGCAGTTTCCGCCGTTCTCTCCGGGGAGCTTCTGCACGCTTCCGCCGAAGCGCTCGATGACGGCGCGCGCGACGAGCAGGCCCGCGCCGCCGGCGTGGCCGGGGGTCGCGACCGGTCCCGTGC
>JBATEB010000163.1:0-48555 GCA_049663805.1 Burkholderiales bacterium
CGCGCCCTACCGCTGCCCGCCGGGGCCCTACGAACGCGCCTGCCAGGTCGCGTTCTACTTCAAGCAGGCGAAGCCGCGCTGCAAGGTGCTTCTCCTCGACGCCAACGAGGACGTCACCTCCAAGGGCGCGCTCTTCAAGGCCGCCTGGAACGATCTTTACAAGGGCATGATCGAGTACCGCGGCAACAGCGAGGTCAAGGCGGTCGATGCGCGCGCAAAGACGGTCAAGACCGATTTCGACACAATCAAGGGTGACGTGCTCAATATCCTGCCGCCGATGCGCGCTGGCGATATCGCGCGAAGCGCCGGCCTCCTCACCCAGAACACGCGCTGGTGCGGCGTCGACTGGCTCACGATGGAATCGACGGTGCACAAGGGTATCCACGTACTCGGTGACGCGACGCTGTCGGCGCCGGCGATGCCGAAGTCCGGCCACATGGCGAACAATCACGGCAAGCTCGCCGCCGCAGCGATTATCGAACTCATGAACGATCGCGAGCCCAATCCGCGTCCCGTCATCGCCAACACCTGCTACAGCTTCGTGAGTGACCGCGAGGTGATTCATGTCGCCTCGGTGCACGCCTACGATGCCGGCAAGAAAACGCTGTTGATCGTTCCCGGTACTGGCGGTGTCTCGCCGGCTCGCAGCGAACTCGAAGGGGTTTACGGCTGGGCGTGGGCGCAGAACATCTGGAGCGATATGCTGGGCTAAGGCCCGGCATATCGCTCCACGAGCGCAAGTCGCGAACGAGGCAAGAGGGGGCACTCTCCGTTACCCCCTGCGCCCCACGCATCCACAAGATTCTCGAATATTCAACCGGGGAGCGGCACGCGCACCCTGCGCTCGAGCCATTGCCTGCGCGATACCGCGGAAAGCGGGCGCGGCGCGATCTCCGACCCCGAACGGGGCCAGAAAAGCGATTTCAGCATGGCGTCGTCGAAATCCGAGCTTGCGAGGCGGCGCACTTTTCCCCCTTCGAGTGCCGCAATCGCCAGTCCGTCGCGAAACAGAATCCGATTGGGCGCAATTGCCGCGACGCGCGCTTCCGGGGTCACGATGCCGACGAGATTGAGCGGGTCCGCGCCGGAGAGCGCGACGAACTCCCCGCTCTTGTCCAGTTTTCGAACCAGGCGGAGGCGGCCTACCGCATCGGGCAGCGCGAACTGTTCGCCGCCGAATCCCGAGACGAAGCGACCGCCGCGGATCTCGCCGCGCGCCTCCAGACGCCGGCACACGGCCGCGAGCTCGCGCCAGGTCGGCAGGCGCGACTCGCGCGCGAGTAGCGCGCGGAACACCACACCGTAGCGGCGGAGCAAGGTACGCGCGATTTCTTCGACGCGCTTGCCGTCCTCGACCGTCGTATCGCCCCGGAGCAGCGCCCAGCGCCCGGCGGTGTCCACCTCGCAGGCGGGGCGCCTGCGGCGAGAGCGGCGCTTATGCTTGTCAGATGGCGCAAGCAGCGCGCGCAAGCCCCCGAAGCTGTCCGCGGTGACGAGACCCGAGCTCGCGAGCTCGCCGAGCGCGCGCTCGAGCTGCGTCCGCAGCTGCCCCGTCGCGGATACGAGCTCGTGGAAGAACGACGCTCCTCGCGAGCACAGCGCTTCGTAGACAGCGCTCGCCTCCGAGCTCAGCTCGCCCGCCTCCCCTTCGGCAGCGGCACGCCACAATCCCGCGTGCTCGCGCAGCATCAAGGCGATCGGCGAGCTGCGCAGCGGCGCCCGGCCCGATCCGTTTGCGGGTGAAGTCCGTCCCCAGGCCACCCGACCCGAGAGGCACAGCCTGTCGATAAGATCAGGCTCATAGTCCTGCACGCGCGCGGCCAGCACCTCGTGCTCCCAGGCACCGGCCGGGACTTCGAAGCCGTCGAGTTGTTCGATCACCGCGGCAAGGCCCTCGGCGCCCTTCACCTGGGATTCGCCTGTGGCGTGCTGCCAGTGCAGCAGGAAACGCATGAAGCCGGCGGCGCTGACAGGCTCGATCTCCGCACGCAGTCGGTTGAGCGTATAGCGATGAATACGCGCCAGGAGCCTGCGGTCGCACCATTCGAGCGGGGTTGCGCCCGGAGTAAACCGGCCACGCAGCAGCTTACCTTCGACTTCGAGGGCAAGCAGCGCCCCGTCGATCAGCGCAGCGTCGGGAAGCCCGAGCGAATCGGCAAGCTGCCGCGCGGTCACCGGCCCGAGCACCTCGGTTCGCCCGCGAACCAGCTCGCGCGCAGCGTCTTCGCGTGTCCATGACTTGCGCAGGCGCTCCGGTATCACCGGTATCGTGGCTTGAGGAACGATAGCGTTCAACTCGTCGAAGCGCTCGACTGAAATCCAGAAGCCCTGAGCATCGAAGGCGCGCCCCGCGGCAACCAGCTCGTCGAAGAGCGCGCGCCAGCCGGGCGACGCTTCCTCCGCGCGAATGAACCCGGCGAGCAGCAAGGCGTCGTGCAGCTCGTCGGCGGTATTGGCCACGGGCCGGGTTTCATCGCGCACGCGCTCGATCGCGGCGGGATCGAGGGCCCCGAGGTCGTCGGCGCTCCCGGGCTCAGTCGTACGCCGCGTGTAAACCGCGCGCGTGCGCCGCTCCTCCAGCGGCGCGTCGTCGAGGAACGTGTACACGGCGGAATTCAGGATCTCGTTGCAGAATACGGAGGGCTCGGGCGTGTCCTTCGCAAGGCACTTGACCTCGCCTGCGAACACGCGCTCGAGGGTACGCACGAGCTTCGGCAGGTCCATCGCCTGATCGAGGCAGTCGCGGATCGCCTGATCGACGAGCGGATGTCGGGGAAGCTCGCGCGCGCCCTGGATGTTCTCCAGGCATGCCGTCGCGTCGGGGAAGATCGCGGCAAGCAGTTCGTCGGCGATCATGCGCTGGATCTGGGCGGGCAGTCGTGCGCCGTTGCGGTTCCTCGGCACGGCAAGCGCAAGCGTCGTCGTCCAGCGCCAGCGCGTCTCGAAGATCGGCGAATCGAGCACCGCCTGTACCAGCGTCTCGCGCACGCTCTTGGGATTCAGGTAGCGGAACACTTCCTCGAGCGCGAAGGAATGCATCGGCCCGAGCGACAGAACGAGCGCTTCCTCGGTCGCCGCCGCCTGAAGCTCAAAGTTGAAGCTCTGGCAGAACTTCTTTCTAAGCGCCAGGCCCCAGGCCTTGTTGATGCGGCTGCCGAGCGGCGCATGCAGCACGAGCTGCATACCGCCCGCTTCGTCGAAGAAGCGTTCGAGAACGAGCGTCTCCGCGGTCGGCACCACGCCCAGGGCGCGCTTGCCTTCGGCGAGATAGGCGGCGATCTGCCCGGCGGCGGAACGCGGAAGCGAATAGTCCTGCACCAGCCACGAAACCGCGGCATCAAGCTCATCGGGCTTGCGCGGCTGATCGGGTCGGGGAAGCTTGGTATCGGCTTCGGCGCGCAGCTTGGAAACCGCCGCGCTCATCTCGTCGCTGCGCGAAGGCGCCTCGCCGAGCCAGAACGGCATCGAGGGCGGCTGCCCCTGCGCGTCGGCGACGCGCACCACGCCGTTGCCGATCTGCAGGATGCGCCAGGAGGTATTGCCAAGCTGGAAGATATCGCCGGGCAGCGATTCGATCGCGAAATCCTCGTTGAGCGTGCCGATAAATGTGCCCTCCGGCTCGAGCTTCACGCGGTAGTCGAACACCTCCGGGATCGCACCTCCCGACATGATCGCGATCATGCGCGAGCCGCGCCGCTCGCGGAGCTTGCGGTACACGGCGTCGTAGTGAACCAGCGCCGCGCGCTGACCGCGCTTGGTCGCATAACCGTGCGCGAGCATGGCGACGACATCGTCGAACTCTGCCTTTTCCAAGCCACGATACGGGTAGGCGCCGCGAAAGCGCTCGAACAGCGCCTCCTCGTCCCATTCCTCTGCGGCGGACTCGGCGACGATCTGCTGCGCGAGCACATCCAGCGGCTTGTCCGGGATCAGCACGCGATCGAGTTCTCCGTCCTTCACCGCGCGCACCATCGCCGCGCACTCGACCAGGTCGTCGCGCGTGAGCGGGAACACGCGGCCCTTGGGCAGGCCGCTCACGGTGTGGCCCGAGCGGCCGACACGCTGCACGAGCGTCGCGATGCGGTGCGGCGAGGAGATCTGGCAGACGAGATCGACGTGGCCGATATCGATACCCAACTCGAGCGAAGCCGTTGCCACCAGCACCTTGAGCCGGCCCTCACGCAGCTTCGCTTCCGCCTCCAGCCGCGCTTCCTTGGCCAGGCTGCCGTGGTGCGCGGCGACGTGCTCGGCGCCGAGGCGCTCGCTCAGCTGGAATGCCATGCGCTCGGAGAGCCGGCGCGTATTGACGAAAATCAGGGTGGTGCGGTGCGACTCGACGAGATCGACCAGGCGTTTGTAGGTCTCCAGCCAGACTTCGCCGGACATCACCGCCTCGAGCGGCGAACCGGGAACCTCGATCTCGAGGTCGATATTGCGCTTGTGGCCGCGATCGATGACGGTGCAGTCCGATTTCCCCGAACCGACCAGGAACCGCGCGACCTCCTCGATCGGGTTCTGCGTGGCCGAGAGCCCCACGCGCTGCAGGTGCCGACCGCAGACATGGTCGAGACGCTCGAGCGACAGTGCGAGGTGCGCCCCCCGACGCGATTCGAGCACCGCGTGGATCTCGTCGACGATCACCACGCGCGCGGTCTTCAGCATTTCGCGCGCGCGCGCGGCGGTGAGAAGCAGATACAAGGACTCGGGCGTCGTCACCAGGATATGCGGCGGTGTGCGCAGCATGGCTGCGCGCTCGGCTTGCGGCGTGTCGCCGCTCCTTACGGCAGCGGTGATTCGAACCGGCGGATACCCCATTTCCTCGGCGATCCGGCGCATTTCGCGCCTGGGCTCCGCGAGGTTCTTGTGGATATCCGCCGACAAGGCCTTGAGCGGCGACACGTAGATGACCCGCACCTCGTCGGGCAGTTCGCCGCCTTGTCTGAGATACGCGAGGCTCTCGCACACTAGTTCGTCGATCGAAGTGAGGAAGGCGGCGAGCGTCTTGCCCGAGCCGGTCGGCGCCGCAATCAGGGCGTGTCCGCCCGACCGGATCGCTCGCCACCCCTCGAGCTGCGCCTCGGTCGGCGGCGATACGCCAGAGCCGCCGGGACCGCGAAAACGCGTTTCCCACCAGCGCCGGAGGATGGGATGGAAGTATTGGGGAAGCATGCCGCAAGCCTACTGTTCAACTATACAGCTTAGGGACGCCGCAAGACAACCGGGAGGGGTACGCGTCGTTTCCCGCCCATCACTCGTGCCTTTTCCTGGAGTCCGTACGGACCCGATTCAGGGGAGTACGGGAGGAGGGGTCCCTCCCTTTGCGGCAGGTTCTCAGGAATTTCCCGTGCTTCCGAACCCTCCGGCGCCACGCCCGCTGGAGGTGAATTCCTCGACCGCGTTGAGCCTGACCTGCACGACCGGGACGACGATGAGCTGCGCGATGCGATCCATGGGATTGATGGTAAAGGTCGCACCGGAGCGGTTCCAGACCGAGATCATGACCTCGCCCTGGTAGTCGGAGTCGATGAGGCCCACGAGGTTGCCCAGAACGATGCCGTGCCTGTGCCCGAGCCCCGAGCGCGGCAGCACCATCGCGGCGAGACCGGGATCGGCGAGGTGGATGGCGATTCCGCTGGGAACGAGCTCTGCGGCGCCCGGGGCGAGGGAGAGCGGCTTGTCGATGCAGGCTCGAAGGTCCAGTCCGGCGGCGCCGCCCGTGGCGTAGTGCGGCATCGCTTCGCGGAGCCGCGGGTCGAGGATCTTGACGTCGAGGGTGTTCAAACGAAGACCCGCCTAACGCCCCGGCAGCATCTTCGCGATATGTGCCACCAGTTGGCGCGCGAGCACGATCTTGGGCGCGAGGGGCAGCTCGTGCACGCCGTCCTCGTCGAATAGCGTGAGCGCATTGGTGTCCTTGCCGAAGGTCTCGTGCGCCAGGTTCGCGGCCAGTAGGGGGATTCTTTTTTTCTTGCGCTTGAGCTCGGCGTTCGCCTCGAGATCCTCGGTCTCTGCGGCGAAGCCGACGCAAAACGGGCCTTTCGGCAGCGCCGCGACCTCACCGAGGATGTCGGGGTTGGGCGCAAGCTCCAGCTTGAGGTTGCCGTCGTCGCGCTTGATCTTGTGCTGCTTGGGATCGACGGGATGGTAGTCGGCGACCGCCGCGACCGAGACGAACACGTCGGCCTTCTTCGCCCGCGCCATCACCGCCTGATGCATTTCGCGTGCGGTCGTCACATCCACGCGCTCCACGCCCGCCGGGGCGGGGAGCGCGGTGGCCCCGGAAACCAGCGTCACCTCGGCCCCGGCCTCCGCGGCGGCCTGCGCGACCGCGTAGCCCATCTTGCCCGAACTCCGGTTGGTGATCCCGCGAACCGTGTCGATGGGCTCATAGGTCGGCCCCGCCGTGACCAGCACTTTTTTTTTAGAGAGGACCTTCGGTCCGAGCATCGCCGAGACTTCGTCGAAGATTTCCGTCGCCTCGAGCATGCGCCCCATGCCCCCCTCCCGGTCGGCATGGTCGCCCTCCGTAGGCCCGAGGACACCGATGCCGTCGGCCCGCAGACGATCGACGTTTCGCCGGGTTGCCGCGTTCTGCCACATCTCGACGTTCATCGCCGGCGCGACCACGAGCGGGCAGCGGCGCGCCAGGCACAAGGTCGAGAGCAGATCGTCACCGAGACCATTCGCCACCTTGGCCAGAAAATCCGTCGTCGCGGGCGCGACGACGATCATGTCGCGGTCGCGCGAAAGCTCGATATGACCCATGCCGTCGGGCACGCGCGGGTCCCACATATCGGTGAAAACGGGCTTGCCGGAGAGCGCCTGAAGGGACGTCGGCGTGATGAAGCGGCACGCCGCCTCGGTCATGACGACACGCACCTCGGCGCCCGCTTTGACGAACAGGCGAGTGAGTTCGGCCGCCTTGTAGGCGGCGATTCCGCCGGTAACCCCCAGCAGGATCTTCTTCCCGGAAACGTCGGTCATCGGCCGATGAAGGTGGTGCGTTAAACCGCAAAACGGCGATTCTAAGCGAATTCCATGGCCATCACCGACTGGCCGCTCAAGGAGCGGCCGAGAGAGCGTCTGCTCGCGCTTGGGGCGGTTTCGCTCGCCGACGCCGAGCTGCTGGCGATCCTGCTGCGCACCGGTGCCAGGGGCAAGAGCGCGGTGGACGTGGCCCGGGAGCTGCTGGGGCGTTTCGGCTCGGTTACCGCGCTGCTCGAGGCCGAACCCGCCAAGCTAGCGGGCACGCCCGGTCTGGGAAACGCGAAGCTCGCCCACCTCCAGGCGGCGCTCGAACTGGCGCGACGCGCGCTGAAAGAGGAGCTCTCGACGCGGGACGCGCTTTCCTCACCGCGCGCGGTGCGCGACTACCTGCGGCTGTCGCTCGCCGGCCGAGATCACGAAGTATTCGTGGTGCTGCTGCTCGACGCGCAGCACCGCGCAACGGCTTTCGAGGAGCTCTTCCGGGGCACCCTGACACAGACCAGCGTCTACCCCCGCGAGGTCGTGAAATGCGCCCTCAAACACAATGCCGCCGCGGTCATTTTTGCGCACAACCATCCTTCCGGTATCGCCGAGCCGAGCCACGCCGACGAGATCCTGACCCGCTCCTTGAAGGCGGCGCTGGCCCTGGTCGACATCCAGGTGCTGGATCACTTCATCGTCGCCGGGACCCGCACGATGTCCTTCGCCGAGCGCGGTCTCCTGTGACCGGCAAGCAGGAGTTTCAGGTTGATGTCCTGCCGCTTTCTCGCCTATAATGCGCCCCTTTCCCAATTGGGAGTGCCGCATGGCACGCGTCTGCCAAATTACGGGCAAGAAACCGCAGACGGGACACCATGTCTCGCATGCGAACAACAAGACCAAGCGCCGGTTCTATCCGAACCTGCAGTACCACCGGTTTTGGGTGGAAGGCGAGAAGCGCTGGGTCAGGCTGCGCATTTCCAACGCGGGTCTTCGCCTGATCGACAAGAAAGGCATCGAGGCGGTGCTTTCCGAGCTGCGAGAGCGCGGCGAGATCTAGTTTCCAGGAGTCTCCACGATGCGCGAAAAGATCAAGCTCGAATCCACCGCCGGGACCGGCCACTTCTACACGACCACGAAGAACAAGCGCACCACGCCCGACAAGATGGAAATCAGGAAATACGATCCCAAGGCGCGCAGACACGTCGTCTACAAGGAAACCAAAATCAAGTAAAGCCGGACGCGGCAAGCCGCGCCGGTTTACTTCCGCGCGTTGGAACGGACGCTAGGTGCCGTTCAACGCACGGGATCAAAAAAGCCCGCGAAGCGGGCTTTTTGTTTGGCGTCCCTGCCGGCGCGCGGCAGCGAGGCCTTTCCGCGAGTCCCTACTTCGGCTGCGCCTGGGATCCCCCGCCGGTCGCGGCCGGGGCCTCGGCGACACCGCGCTTGTAGACGATCTTTTGCGTGCTGCCGTCGCAGCTTCCGACGACTTTTCCTTCGCCCTCTTTCACGTCCGCGTTCGGCACGACCTCCAGGGTGAACACCTTGACCCCGTTTGCCTTGATCTTGGCGTCGATCTCGGATTTGAGCTCCTCGCAGGGCTTCACCTGCGCCAGTGCCGGCGCAGCAATCAACAACGATGCAACGACTGCAATAAGGCTTTTCATCTCATACCCCCTCTTTGGCTGCCTCCCCTGTCAAAAGCGCCGGAAAATCCGTGACTCGAAGCTCCGGCAAAGGAAATCACGCGTAGCACCGCAGCCGGCGCGAGAATTCCGCGAGCGGACGGATGTCGCTCGCCTCGGCGCGGTGGCACCAGTCCTGCAATTGTCGTACGAGCTGCTCGCGCGAAGCGCTCGAGCGCTCCCACAGCGAAACGAGCTCTGCGCGCATCGAGTAGACGGTATGCAGGGCGCGCGACTTCGACAGTCCGTTTTCCAGATGCGCGCGCTCGGCCTCGCCCAGGGACTTCTCGTCGCGGTGAATCCAGCGCTTCAGGTTCTGGAGGACATGCGCGTCGTGCGGCGCGAAACGGCGGAGCTTTCCGAGCTCCTCGGCGTAGGTCCGCTTGAGCGACTTGGCGTACTTTGCGAGCACGTCGTAGCGGTGCGTGATGACCGCCTGCAACGTTTCCGAGTCAACCGCCTTGGCCTCGGTAAAGCGCGGCGTCGGCGCGACTTTCTTCACCTTCGCCAGTCCGAGCGATTCGAGCATGCGGATGTACATCCATCCGATGTCGACTTCGTACCATTTGTTCGACAGCTTTGCCGAGGTCGCATAGGCGTGATGGTTGTTGTGCAGCTCTTCCCCGCCGATGATGATGCCCCACGGAACGATGTTGGTGCTTGCGTCCTCGGTGATCCAGTTGCGATATCCCCAATAATGGCCGATGCCGTTGATGACGCCCGCCGCCCAGAACGGGATCCAGACGATCTGCGTCACGAGAATGATCACCCCCGGCACGATGCCGAACAGCACGACATTGATGACGCCCATGAGAGTGAGGCCGAGCACCGAAAAGCGCGTATAGACATTGCGCTCGAGCCAGTCGTCCGGAGTGCCATGGCCGTACCGCTCCATCGTTTCCCGGTTGTACGATTCCTTGACATAGAGGAACACGCCGCCCCAGAGGACCCGGTTGATGCCGAAATGCTGCGGGCTGTGCGGGTCTTCGCTGGTCTCGCACTTGGCGTGATGCTTGCGGTGGATGGCGGCCCATTCCTTCGTTACCATTCCGGTCGTCATCCAAAGCCACAAGCGGAAGAAATGGCTCGCGATGGGGTGCAGGTCGAGCGCGCGGTGTGCCTGGCACCGGTGCAGGAACACGGTGACGCTGACGATGGTGACGTGCGTCAGCCCCAGCGCCGCCAGAACAAGGCCCCACCAGGGAAGATCAAAAACCCCAAAAAACAGCACATTAGGCTCCATTAGCCCCCCCGTAAGATTCCCGCGGATTCTACGTGAATCCGGGCAAAGGGCAAGTGACAAGTTCCGGTGGCCGATATCGGGAATTTACCGATCTTTTTCATACCCTTGTAACCGCTCGGCGCCGCCGGATTTGCCCAATCCCGCATAGCGAAACAGGCGCCAAAGCCCCGCCCCGCCTGGCTTCGCTGCCTCGCGACACAACTCATTCTTCTTCAGACGTTCCCTGGGGCGATTCGCTGCGTTCAAAAACCGCCGCGAAGAAGCCGTCGGTGCCGTGCCGATGCGGCCACAGCTCGAAATACTCCCCCATCTCGATCGGGATGCGCTCCTGACGGAGCGCTTCGCCGGCAGGCTTCAGGGCGAAGCCGGGATGGTGGGCGAGAAAATTCTCGGAGACTACCCGGTTCTCATCCTCCAGGATGCTGCAGGTCGCATAGACGAGCCGGCCGCCGGGCTTCACCAGCCGTGCCGCGCAGGCAAGGATGTTCTGCTGCTTTTCCCGGAGTTCCTCGACATCCTCGGCTGATTGCCGCCATTTCATGTCGGGGTTGCGGCGCAGCGTTCCCAGGCCGCTGCAGGGCGCGTCCACCAGTACGCGATCTATCTTCCCGGCGAGGCGCTTGACGCGCGCGTCGCGGATACCTTCGATGCGCTGCGGGTGCACGTTCGTCAATCCCGACCGGGCGAGCCGCGGCCTGAGCGCGGCAAGCCGCTTCGGGGAGATATCGAATGCGTAGAGGCGCCCGGTCGATCTCATGAGAGCGCCGAGAGCAAGCGTCTTGCCGCCCGCACCCGCACAGAAATCCACGACCATCTCGCCGCGCTTCGGCGCAACGAGGTGGCACAGCAACTGACTTCCTTCATCCTGGATCTCGACACATCCCTCGAGAAACGGCTCGCTGCGATTGATTGCCGGCTTGCCTTCCAGGCGCAGACCCTCGGGCGAGTAGGGCGTCGGTATCGCGCGCCAACCCGCCGAAGCGAGGCGCCCGATCGCCGCTTCGCGCGAAATCTTGACGGTGTTGACGCGCAGATCCAGCGGCGCGGTTTGCAGCAGACCCTTGGCGAGCTCGAGCAGCTCGACGGCTTCAAAGCGTTTGCGCAGGCGCTCGATCACCCAATCCGGAAGCTCGCACTCAATCTCGAACGGCTGGGCCGCCTGGGCCTCGGTCTTGACCCTCGCGATCCATTCGGCCTCGTCGCCGCGCAGCCAGGGGTCGAGCTCGCGCAGGTTCGCCCGCAACAGCCCGGCCCAGGTCGCCAGCAGGAGCCGGCGGGGACTTCCGGTCGGCGCGACGCGCTCGAGCAGGCGACGATGCTTGATCGCGGCGTACACCGAGTCTGCGACTGTGGCCCGGTCGCGCCGACCGATCTTGGGATGGTCCCGGAAAAACGCCGATAGAACCGCGTCGGCGGGCTGCTCGAGCGGCAGCACGGCGGCGAACGCCGCGGTGCACGCGTCGAGCAACGGACGCGAATAGTGCATCAATTTCCGATGCGGGTAATGATCTGGTCGGCGCGCGTGCCGTCGCTGTCCACGACCAGGACGCGCACCGGCAGGAAATCGCGCTCCGAGGCGAACCAGATGTCGGTAGCCTTGTCGTCCGGACCGTCGCGCACTTTCTCGACATGCAGCGTCGGCATCTCCCCCAGGACGGTCTTGAGTTTTTCGGTCCCCACCACCCTGAAGCGGAAAGGCGTAAGGCCGCGCCCGTCCGCCCGCATCACCTCGAACTCCTTCACCGCAGGCGGCGCGAACGCGAAACTGTAGGCCAGACTCAAGGGGTCCTGCGCATTCGAAGGCATCTTGAGGGTCTCCGACTTTCCTTTTCGCTCCTGCGTCAGCGACAGAGCGTCCCAGTCGAACTTCGCCGATACCACCCAGCCCGGACCGCGCTGATCGCGGAACTCGTCGGGCTTGAGCCCGTGCGGCGTAATCCGACCGCGGCTGGTGCGTCTCAGGGCCGGGAAAAGCGCCAGGAATCCCCTGCCTTTCAGTTCGGAGGTGATCGAGTAGGTGCTGCCGTCATGCTCGAGGGTTTCCACGACATCGCCCAGAACGGAGCCGTTGCGCAGCATCTCGTAACCCAGCGTCACGTGCCCGGGCGGCGTCGCCGGCGCCTGGGCACTCCAGAGAACGAGCGCGGCGAAGGCGGCGAGGCGGGCGGCGGAAATCGGACTCATTCCTCGGCGAAGAATACCTGACGGACGTCCGCGCCCCGGAGGCGGACCAGGCCGTCATGGACGACGAGTCGCCCCTCGACGCACCAGCGCAGGACAAGCGGATAGAGCAGGTGTTCCTGCACGAGCACGCGCGCCGCCAGCGCCCCTTCCGTGTCGCCGGGCCGAACGGGAACCGCCGCCTGCGCGATGATCGGGCCATGGTCGACCTGCGGCGTCACGAAATGCACGGTGCATCCATGCAACTTCACTCCCTCCATGAGCGCGCGTCGGTGCGTGTGCAGACCGGAAAACGCTGGAAGCAGCGAAGGATGGATATTGACGAGCCTGCCGGAATAGCGCCTGACGAAACCTTCGCCGAGGATTCTCATGAAGCCGGCGAGCGCAACAATATCCGGAGAATGCTCGTCGACCGCATCGGCGAGTGCGGAGTCGAATGCCTCCCGCGAAGCGAACCGCCTTTCATCGATGACTCCGGTCGGGACACCTGCCTGCGCCGATAAAGCGAGGCCCGCGGCGTCGGCGCGGTTGCTGATCACGGCGGAGATGGTTGCCGGCAGCCCGGCGCGGACAATCGCCTCCATGTTGCTCCCGCGGCCGGAAATGAGGATGACGATTTTTTTCACTCGGCTATTCTACCGTTCTCGACCCGTGCCCTAATCCTGTTTCGTCAAGGCCGCGCCCTCGGGAACCCGGGAAGCGGCCGAAGACCGTCGGCTTCGAACAGATCCTGAAGCTGTGCCGCGGCCTGCTTGGAGGTCTGGATCAGCTGAGCTTCATCGTGCTGCACCGCGTACTGCGCATCCAGCCGTTCTTCGTCGTGCTGCCTGAACAACGTGACGGCACGCTCCGATGCCGCAATGCCAAATCCGAGCGAAAGCAGGGCGCGCCGAGCCATGTCCAGGCTCGCCGGAAAGGTCTCGCGCCAGATCAGTTTGACCCCGAGATCCCGCAGGCGGAACACGTGCACGCGGTTGTGTGCGCGCGCGAGAATCGGAACATGGGGAAAATGCTTGCGTACGATCGCGGCCGTTTTCACCGATGCCTCCACATCGTCTATGGCGAGCACGAAAAGCCTGGCTTCTCCCGTCTTTGCGGCCTCGAGCAGCTCGAGTCGGGACGCGTCGCCGTAATAGACCTTGTTGCCGAAGCGTCTCACGAAATCGACCTGCTGGTAGTTCGCTTCGAGCGCCGTGAAGGGCACACCGCACATTCGGAGGATGCGGGAGACGATCTGCCCGACTCGCCCGTAACCCGCGATGATGACCGGATTCCCGGGTCCCACGATCGAGTCGAACTCGGGCTCAGCGTGCCGCTCGGCCCAGTGCGACAGGAAACGCTCGTGCAGTTCGAACGCGGGGGGCGAGAGCAGCATCGACAGGGTCACGACGACGACCAGGAGCTGCGCGACCTGGGGGTCGAACAGGCCGAACGCTCCCGCCGCGGCGAACAGCACGAACGCGAACTCGCCCCCTTGCGCGAGTGCGAGCGAAAGCCGCTGCGCCGTTTCGTTCGACGCCCCGGAGACTCTCGCGATCGCGTACATCAGGCCAGACTTGACGATCATCAGGCCCGCGGCGAGTCCAAGGACCGCGAACGGCTGATTCCAAATCAGAGCCAGATTGGCGTTCATCCCGACCGCGATGAAGAACAGACCGAGCAACAGGCCCTTGAACGGTTCGATATCCGCCTCGAGTTCGTGACGGAATTCCGAGTCGGCGAGCAGGACGCCGGCGAGAAATGCGCCAAGCGACGCCGAAAGGCCGATCTTTTCCATGATGAGCGCGGCACCAACGACGAGCAGCAGCGCCGCGGCGGTAAACACCTCGCGCCCGCCGTAGCTCGCCACCGCCTTGAGCGCGGGACGCACCAGCACCCGGCTCGCGACGATCACCACGGCGATCACCGCCAGCGCCTTTGCCGCCACGACCCATCCGCCTGTCGCACCTGCCCCGGCATCGCCCAGTAGAGGCAGCAGCGCGAGCATGGGGATCACGGACAAGTCCTGGAACAACAGCACCGCGAACGTCTCTCGCCCGTGGCGCGTGGCAAGCTGTTTGCGCTCGGCAAGCGAGGCGAGCACGAGCGCCGTCGAGGACATCGCAAGCCCGAATCCGACCACCAGTGACGCCTGCCATGACAATCCGAAGGCGAGGGCCAGCGCGCAAAGCGCGGAGCCCGTCGCCGCCACCTGCGCGCCGCCGAGTCCGAACACCGGCCGGCGCAGAACCCAAAGTCGGCTCGGCTGCAACTCGAGCCCGACGAGGAACAGCAGCAGCACCACGCCGAACTCGGCAAACTGCATCGTGGCCTGCACGTCCCCTATCATGCGCAGGCCCCAGGGTCCGATCAGAATTCCCGCGCCGAGGTAGCCGAGAACCGCACCGAGCTTGAGCCGCTGGAACAACGGAACGAGGAGCACCGCGGTGAGGAGAAAAACCGCTGCCTGTTCGAGGAAATGCATGGCAAAGACCCGGATTGGCTTGGAATCGCCGCATTATGCGCGCAGGACACGGCGCGCGGAACCGGACGGCGGCGCCGCGCTTCAGTTCGACACTGCGCCTACCACGGCGGTGAGCATGCCGAGCGAGCCCATTTCGTACCCGTCCACCGCAAAGGACAGGTCTTCCCCTTCTTCCTGCAGGGCCGCCACATAGAGAAGCGGCAGATAGTGTTCGGGCGTCGGCACCGACAGGTGCGCATCCCCGCCGAAGCGCTCGAATTCGACGAGCGCCCGATGGTCGCCGGATGCCAGCGCTTCGCGAATCCTCTGGTTGAACCGCACCGCCCAGTCGAATGCGGCGCCGCCGTCCCGCTTCATCAACCGCAGGTTGTGGACCACGTTCCCGCTGCCCGCGACGAGCACGCCCTCGTCGCGCAGGGGCGCAAGCCGCTTGCCGACCTGGTAGTGGAACTCCGGCGGCTGCGTTGCATCGATGCTGAGCTGGACCACGGGGATGCGGGCGTCGGGATAGACGTGCTTCAGGACCGACCAGGTGCCGTGATCCAGGCCCCAGGATGGGTCCAGGCCTACTTCAATCGGCGCCAGCAAATCGCGGACCCGCGCGGCGAGTTGCGGATCGCCCGGAGCCGGGTACTGCACCTCGAACAGCGTTTGCGGGAAGCCGTAAAAATCGTGGATGGTCCTCGGATTCTCCATGGCGGTGACCGCAGTGCCCCGCGTAAACCAGTGAGCCGACACACACAGAACCGCTCTGGGTCTCGGGGTGGACTCGCCGAGCCGTCGCCAGGTCTCCGTGTATTGGTTTCGCTCGAGTGTATTCATCGGGCTGCCGTGACCGAAGAACACCGCCGGCATGCTGGAACCGTCGTGCCGCTTCCCGGCGTTCATGAGAGATCGAAAAGCAGGACTTCAGCCTGCTCGCCTTTTTCCAGGATTATTTCCGCGACACCGACGGCTTTGAGTGCGTCACCCGCTTGCAGCGCTTTGCCGTTTGCGGCAAGGCCGCCGCGCGCGACGTGGACGTAGGCGCGCCTGCCCGGCGTCAGGGCGTGAATCGCCCGCTCCGCCCCATCCAGCAGCCCGGCGTACAGGAAGGCGTCCTGATGGATCGTGACCGAGCCCTCGCGCCCGTCGGGTGAGGCGACCAGCCGCAGCTTCCCCTTTTTCGAGGCGCTGTCGAAGTGTTTCTGCTCGTAACCCGGCGCTATTCCGGTGACGTTCGGTTCGATCCAGATCTGGAGAAAGTGAGTCGCGGCGTCGGCCGAGTGGTTGAACTCGCTGTGCTGAACGCCCTTCCCCGCGCTCATGCGCTGCACGTCGCCCGGCACGATGGTCGAGCCGTTGCCCATGCTGTCCTTGTGGGCGAGCGCGCCCTCCAGCACGTAGCTGATGATTTCCATGTCCCGATGGCCGTGGGTGCCGAACCCGGTCCCGGGCCGGATGCGGTCCTCGTTGATCACCCTCAAGTGACCAAAGCCCATGTGGTCCGGGTCGTGGTAATCGGCGAACGAGAAGCTATGGAAAGAGCGCAGCCAGCCGTGGTCGGCGTAACCGCGATCCTCGCCCTTTCGGATTTCGATCATTTTCGCCTCCGTTCCGGGCAATATGGGAATGCCCCGGTGGTTCCTCAAGCCGTGATGATCTTCAGGTTGAAGGCCCGCTCGATGAGCCAGATCCCTGCGACCACGACGATCGCCAAAGACCCTCCGGTGAACACCAGGCGCCGGTAGAACGCCGTCTCGCGCAATCCATAGGCGATCGGGAGGAAAGCGCTCACAATCGCGAGCTGCCCGACCTCGACTCCGAGGTTGAATCCGACGAGAGCGAGGAGCAGGGCATCCTGTGGCAATCCGAGATCCCGAAGGACGCTCGCAAAACCGAAACCGTGAATAAGCCCGAACGCGAAGGCGACCATCCATCGCCGCTCGTGAACCAGCGGGACAACGTTATTGAGTGCGGCGAGCACGACCGACGCGGCGATCGCCGACTCCACCAGTCGCGAGGGCAGCGAGATCACACCAAGCGCCGCCAGGCTCAGCGTGACCGAGTGTGCCACGGTAAACGAGGTGACGATCTTGAATACGTCCCAGAACGCCGGGGGAAAACGCCCGACCGCCCGCCAGCCGCGCCCCTCCAACGCGAGCACCGCCGGCAGCAGCAGCGAAAGTAGGAACAGGATGTGGTCGAAGCCGATCCAGATGTGCCAGACCCCTTCGCGCGCGTAGTCGAGGAACTGCGCCAGCCGCGTGAACTTGGCGAGTTCGAACCGCTGGGTCGCGCGTTCCGGACTGAAGATCGCCGTGCGCGTTCCCGGGCCGTACTCCAGTCGCAGCAATCCCTTGTGCTGGGGATCGAGATCGGCGAACAGACTGTAGGACGCTTCGAGCACCGTCACCTCGGCCGGGCAGTCCGCGGCGAAGCGCATCACCGAATAGGCTCCATCGCTGTGATCGTCGACCAGAAACCCGGTCGCGCGCGTCGGGCAATCGGCACCGCTTGAGCGCAGCTTCAGCCGGGCCAGCGCGTAGGCGGCAATGTCGGCGTGATGCGCCCTGAGCTCCCCCCAGGTAATGCTCCCGTCGCCGTTGCCGTCCAGGCCGATGGCGAAGTCCAGGTCGCGCAGCGCGATGTCCCACTGGCCGCTGATGTTGGCCCCCTCGACGCGGAGGGCGAGATAGCTGTCGCTCGGCTTGTGGGCGAGCGCGGGCGAGCCCGCGAGAACAAGCACAATCGCCAGGACAACCTTCATCTTGCGAGAGCCTTCAGGGCCTGGGCTGTCTTGCGCAGGCCCGGCTCCTCGTAACCGGATCGCCGGAGCCACTCGAACGCGTCCTTCGCCGCCGCCGGTTTGCCGAGCGCCAGCGCCGCTTCGAACAGGATGCGGGCGTCGCGCGGCTCTCGCTGCAGCCGAAAATTCTCCTGAGCGAGCGTCAGCGCTTTTTCCTTCTGCCCCAGCAGGTAAAGATTGAACCGCGCCTCCTCCTGCTGGTGAAGCTTGTCGCCGCGCAGCGCCGCGGCATCGAAGCGCGCCTTGAGCGCGTCGATATGCTCCTTCGCGGCGGGGGCGAGAAGCGCTTTTTCCGCGAGAGCAAGGCGCAGCAGCAGGATGTCCGAGCGCACCCAGTCGCGCAACAAGGCGACCACTTCCGCAGGGCGGCCATGGTCCAGCAGGAAATCGGACCAGGCGGCCAGCAGGAATTGGTCGCGCACATTCAGGGCAAGCGCGCTCCGAAAATGTTCCTCGGCCTGTTTCGCGTCGCCCATGCGAAGCGACATTTCGGCGAGACGCGTCAGCACCCAGACCTTGACTCCGGGCGACGGCTTCGACTCACGCGCGAGCCCGGCAGAAAGCGCGCGGTGTGCTGCGGCGGCCTTACCGGTGGTGCCGTCGAGGTAGGCCACGCAGCCGACGGCCCCCAGGCCGGGATCGATCGTCTCCAGCGTCCGGCATGCAGCACGCGCTCCGTCGTAGTCGGCCTGGACCATGTCGATCGCGGCGCGCCAGTACCAGGCGAGCGCGTTCCCGGGGTCCTCGCGCGTGGCCGCTTCGAGGTCCTGCATTGCGCCGGCGAAATCATGGCTGTACTGCTTGAGGATGGCCCGCATGATGGTCGCTTCGAGCGGCGGCGCGGGCGGGTCCCACCAGGGTTTCAGCGCGGCCTGCGCGTAACCCACATAGCGCGGGTCGCCTTCGGCGTTGGCGAGCTCGAAATAGCGCCTGGCGAGCCTGATCGCCGTATCGAGATCATCGGGATCGCGCGCCAGGTCCGCGCGCAGTTGCCGCAACTCGCGCGCAACCGGATCTCCCGGTCGCACCGGCAGGCGCTCGAGCACGACCGCGTCGTCCCCGGGTACGTAGGCCGCGCCATGCGCGCCCGCCGCGAGCGAAGCGAGCACGACCAGGCCCAGCACGCTAGTGGCTGTGCCGATGATGGATGTCCGGATAGTGGGTGTGGCTGTGGCTGAAAGGAGCATGCTCGTGTTCATGTGAATGCGGCTCGGCCCCGCTCCAGCCCGGCTCGTGCGGATGGCGATGGTGCTCGTCGTGGGAATGCGAGTGGACGTGCCTGAGGGCATCGTGGTCGTGTACGTGCCGATGGCGTTCGGTGAGATGCAGGACGACCCCCGCCGCCATCAGCGTGGCCGCGACCCAGAAGGCGTTATCCGGGTTTTCGCCGAGCAGCGCAAACGAGCATGCCGCGCCGATGAACGGCGCCGTCGAGAAATACGCGCCCGTGCGAGCGGTCCCCAGGTGACGGAGAGCCACTACGAACAGGACGAGGCTGACCCCGTAGCCGAGCACTCCAAGGAGCCCTGAGGCGAGCGCAAGGCCCGGCCCGGGAAGGCGAAGACCGAGCAAGAACGACAGACCCAGGTTGACCGCACCTGCGATGAGGCCTTTGGCGGCGGCAATCCTGACCGAGTCGCCCGTGGAGATCCTTCGGGTCAGGTTGTTGTCGAAGGCCCAGCACAGGCAGGCGCAGGCGATCGCCAGCGCCGGCCAGGCGAGCGCCGGCCCGGCGGGCCGCCAGCCGAGCACGATCCCGCCGATGACGATGAGCAACATCCCGAGCATGACCCGACGGTCGAAATGCTCGCGGAACACGAACCACGCCAGCAGGGCGGTAAACACGCCCTCGAGGTTCAGCAGCAGGGCGGCCGTCGACGCCGGCGTGGCGGCGAGCCCGTAGAGCAGGAGCACCGGTCCCAGGACCCCGCCCGAGAGAAGAGCACCGGCCAGCCACTTGTAATCGCCACGCGCAAAACGGGGGACTCCGGGGACAATCGCGTCCCGAAGGATAAGCCACAAGCCCAGGCCCAGCCCCGATCCGCCATAGAGAAGGCCGGCGAGCACAATAGGGGGGATCTCTCCGACCAGGAGCTTGGCGAAGGGGGTGCTCGCGCCGAAAAGCGCCGCGCCGCCAAGGGCAGAATAGATGCCGATATTCATATGCTTGCCGGTGCTTCCTGGGTCGGGGACAGAGTCTTCCGCCTGGGAGGTTTGCGTCGATGAGAGGGACGTGAAGTCCCGGCCCCCGGCAGCGATTTCGGGTACTCGGCGAGGATATCTGCTAGCATACGCGCCGGGTAACCGGCTTCCGGTGACCGGATCATTCTAATAACGCTCAGGAGACATAGTATGAAGAAGCTCGTATCGCTGTTGGTCGCCTCGGTCTTTGCCTTGTCAAGCGGTTTTGCCGTTGCGGCATCTCATGTCGGCGCCAAGCCGATGGAGAAGAGCGAGATGAAGAAGGACGGCGACAAGAAAGCAAAGAAAGCCAAGAAGTCGAAGAAGGCCGCGAAGAAGGACGCGAAGAAGGACGAAATGAAGAAGTAGTTTTTCCGATCCGCTCCAAAAGGCAGGGATTTCTCCCTGCCTTTTTTATTTCCCTTACGCCGGATCCCCGCTTGACCGGAACGCCGAGCCGCGGCTAGCCCTCATCGGCTGCCTTCGCTGCGCTTTCCGCAATCTCCTTGTGCACCGCGGCCATATCGAGCTCCTTGCCCTGCGTGATCACCTGCTCGAGTGCCGAACGGGGCAGCGCACCCGCCTGGGAGAACAGGATCACTTTTTCGCGGAAGAACATCAGCGTTGGAATCGAGCGGATGTTGAACGAGGCGGCAAGTTCCTGCTCCTCGTCGGTATTCACTTTTCCGAAAACGATCTCGCCGTGCTCCTCCGAAACCGTTTCGAACACGGGTGCGAAGCCCTTGCACGGACCGCACCAGGGGGCCCAGAAATCGACCAGGACCATGTCGTTGCCGTTCACGACCTGTTCGAAATTGTCCTTGGTCAGCACCTGGGTTGTCATGCCGGTTCTCCGCGAGTCCTGGAAAACCGAGTATAGCAGGGGGTTTTTCGCGCGAGTCAGACCAGCATCCGCAGAAAATCAGCGATCGATCGCCAGTATTCCGGCTCGCCGGCGATGCTGTCGTGATCGGAGCGAGGCAGCTCGCGCCAGGTCTTTTCGCCGCGCCATGCCTCGAACAGGGCACGCGAGTGAACAGGCGGGATGATCCTGTCGTGCGTCGCTGCCAGACACAGCAGCGGCGCCTCGATTTCCGGGGCGAGCGCGAGCGAATCGAAGCGGTGCCGGAGCAGCAGCGACACCGGCAGGTACGGGTAATGGCGTTTGGCCACCTCGACGATGCTGTCGTAAGGGGACACCAGTATCACCCCGCGCAGGGGACGATGCGACGCGAGGTGGACCGCGACGCCGCTCCCCAGGCTGCGCCCCATGGCAACGATGCGCGCGGCATCCACATCGGCACGCTTGCTCGCGTAGTCGTGAATCGAAAGTGCGTCCTCGAGAAACGCCTTCTCGCCGGGCTTGCCTTCGCTGTCGCCGTAACCGCGAAAGTTCAGGAGAAGCAGCGACCAGCCGGCAAACCGCTCCGAGAGGCCCGCAATCCAGGAGACTTCCTCCGCGTTGCCGCCGAAGTAAATGACGAGCGGGCTCGGAGTCTCCTTCCCCTTCACCATCCAGCCGCGCAGTCTTGCGCCGTCCGTGGCGACGACGGTGACCTCCTCGAGGTCCGGGCGCGGAGCGGGACGCGACTCGACCGGTCGCGGAAAGAAGAGCATCCGTTCTTGAAATAGCCACGCGAACACCGGCGCGCCGATGGCGACGCCGAGAACGATCTTGACCAGCGAACCGATCATCAGTGCAGCTTGACGCTCGGCTCGGTGCCTCGCCTGAGGAAGCGCGCCAGCGTATCGAGCGCGACGCCGACCGGTCCGTAGAGTGCGTAGAGATGCATCTTGTACAGCGACAGGTACATCAGGCGCGCGAACCAGCCCTCGACCCGATAGCTCTTACCCGAGAGAAATCCCATCAGCGAGCCGATGGTGCTGTATTCGCCGAGCGACACGAGTGAGCCGAAGTCCCGGTAGCGAAACGGCGCCGGCGAGCGCCCCCGCATGCGTAGCCCGGTGGAGCCAAGGAGGTGCGAAGCCTGCTGGTGCGCCGCCTGCGCCGTGGGCGGCACCGGGGACGATTTACCCTCGCGCGGGAGGGCCGAACAGTCGCCCATGGCAAAAATACCGGGGTCCCGCGTCGTTTGCAGCGTCGGCAGAACCAGCAGCTGGTTGGTCCGGTTGACCTCGAGTCCGTCCAGGGCCCCGAGGAGCTCCGCTCCCTTGATTCCCGCAGCCCAAACCACGATGTCGGCGGGGTAGGACTTGCCGCTTTTGGTTTTCACCTCGCTCGCGGTAATCTCGACTGCCTGCTCGGGACAGAAAACGTGAACGCCGAGGTCCTCGAGCGCCGCGGTCACTGCCCTGGCGATGCGCTCGGGAAGCATCGGCAGGATGCGCGGGTCGGCATTGAGGAGGCTGATTTGCAGGAATCGCTCCGGATCGATGTTTTCCAGGCCGTACGCAGCCAGTACGCGCGTCGTATTGTGCAGCTCGGCGGCGAGTTCCACCCCGGTCGCCCCACCCCCGATGATCACCACGCGCAGTTGCGCCGGTGCGCCCGCCGGCCGGTAGTTGGCCTGGAAACAGGCGTTGATCAGGCGCCGGTGGAAGCGGTCTGCCTCGGCCGCGGAATCCAGCGCGAAGGCGTGCTCGGCGACGCCCACAACGCCGAACGTGTTCGAAACGCTGCCGATGGCCATCACCAGGGTGTCGTAGCGCAACGTGCGGCGCGGGATGACTTCGACCCCGCGCTCGTCCAGGATGGGCGCCACGATGATCTCCCGCCCGGCGCGATTCAGCCCTTCGAGCGAGCCGTAGCAGAAATTGAAGTGGTGCCAGCGCGCCTGCGCAAGATAGTCGAGCTGGTGCGCGTGAACGTCCATGCTACCGGCGGCCACCTCGTGAAGGAGGGGTTTCCAGACGTGGGTTTCGTTCTGGTCCACGAGCGTGACGCTGGCTCGCCCCTTGCGACCGTAACGGTCCCCCGCCCGGGTCGCGAGCTCGAGCCCCCCTGCGCCGCCGCCGACGATAATGAGCTGATGCGGTTCGATCACTGCTTTCACGCTCCCAGAAAGGCTAAACGGTCCGCGAGCTTCGATTATGCATGACTCGAACTCGGCCTATCGCGGACGTTACGCGCCCTCGCCCACGGGTCCGCTGCATTTCGGTTCTCTGGTCGCGGCGGTGGGCAGCTACCTCGAGGCCCGTCGCCGCGGCGGTCGGTGGTTCGTGCGCGTCGAGGATCTCGACCCGCCCCGCGAGACTCCGGGGGCGGCCGATGCGATCCTGCGTACCCTCGAAGCCTACGGTTTCGAGTGGGACGGCGAGGTAATGTTCCAGAGCCGGCGCGCGGACGCCTACCGCGCAGCGCTCGCGGCGCTGGAACGCAGGAAGGCGGTGTTCTCGTGTGGATGCACCCGGCGGGAGATATCGGATTCAGCTCTTTGCCCGGCGGCCGAGCCGATCTACCCGGGCACCTGCCGCACGGGGCTTCCGCCGGGGCGAACGGCGCGCACGTTCCGGGTGCGGGTCGACGGCGCGGCCATCGGTTTCGACGACGCGCTGCAGGGCCGCCTCGAGCAGAACCTCGCTCGAGAGGTCGGCGACTTCGTCGTGCGTCGCGCCGGCGGCCCCTTTGCCTACCAGCTGGCGGTCGTCGTCGACGATTTCGAGCAGGGCATTACCGACGTGGTGCGCGGCGCCGACTTGCTCGCCTCCACGCCCCGACAGATCCTGCTTCAGCGCTTGCTCGCATATCCGGCCCTGAGCTACCTTCATCTTCCCGTCGCGCTCGACCGAAACGGCGAAAAACTCAGCAAGCAGACGCTCGCCCCTCCGCTTGCGACTCCGGCGGAGCCCAGGCAACTGTGGCGCGCCCTGCGCTTCCTCGGTCAGGCTCCGCCCGAAAACCTGGCGCGGGCCGGCACTGCGGAGATCTGGGGGTGGGCCTTCTCCGGCTGGCGCACGGAGCGGATTCCGCGGCGGCGAAGCATCCCGGAGGCCGAGGCAGGCTGAGCGCCGTATCTCGGCGGCCGTTTCAAAATGACCGAACGGCCCTGATTTTGGGGAGCATCAGGGGATGTGCCGCTCATTTTGTAACCGGTTCCTGGGCGCCCTGGCGCCGCGGCAGCAGCACGGCGGCGAGCGCCGCCACCACCAGCCCGAGCGCGGCGAAATCCGTCCAGTGGGGACGCTCGCCGAGCAGCAGCGCACCGCTTATCACGCCCACCACGGGAATCGTCAGCGTCGACAACGACGAGACGCTGATCGGTGCGTGCGTCGCGATCTTGATCCAGGCCCAGTTGCAGAAGATCGAGCTGATGAACATGTTGTAAATAAGCCCCCAGAAGGGCCAGGGGGAGAGCGTGAGAGGAGAAAAACTCCCGCGCTCGAACAGCAGCGCACCGCCGAGTATCGGCCCCAGCGCAAGCAGCATCTGCCAGCCGGTGAAGGAGGTCGCGGGGAGAGCGACCGGCCAGCGCTTCATGATCGCGGTGCTCACCGCCCAGCTGATCGCCGACCCGATGAGCAGCAGCGCCCCGGTGGGCGAGCGGCCGACGGCCTGGATTTCGTCGCCGAGCAGCAACAGCATTCCCAGAAAACCCAGGATCACCCCCGCCAGTCGCCTGCCCGTCACGGGCTCGCGCAGCACCCACACGCCGAGCAGCACGCCCCACACCGGAAAGGTATAGGCGAGAATGGCGGCGCGGCCCGAATCCATCAGCGTGACGCCGTAGACTGCGAGCACGTTCCACGCGGCCACGTTGAACGCCGTGATGGCAATGAGCCTCGGCCAGGCCCCCGGAGGAACGCGGATCGGAAGGTCATTTGCCCGCGCGATGCCAAACAGGCCCGCGGCCCCGACCACGAGACACAGCGTCCGGAAGTGCAAAGGCGGCATCTCGGTCATCACTACCTTCATGACCGGCCAGTTGAACCCCCAGCCCAGGGCGAGAAGAACGACCAGAACCAGGATGGCCGGCGGCGGCACGTAGCCCGGCGCGCCCGCGATTTCCTTCAGGCTCATTTCGCGACGACCAGGGGTTCCAGGACCGCCCGCAGCGCCGGCGGCAACGGGACCGGGCGGTTCGAGGCGCGGTCGACGTAGACGTGCACGAAGTGTCCCTGCGCCGAGGCTTCGGTCTGCTCGTTGCGAAAGATGCCCACCTCGTAGCGAACGCTGGTCCTACCGAGCTTCCCCACCCGGAGGCCGGCATGCACCGTGTCGGGAAACGCGATCGGGCTGAAATACTGGCAGGCGGTCTCCACCACTAGGCCGATCACCGGGCCCACTCCGAGGTCGAGGACGCCCGCGTCGACCAGATACCGGTTCACGACGGTATCGAAGTAGGAGTAATAGACGACGTTGTTGACGTGCTGGTAGACGTCGTTGTCCATCCAGCGCGTCCCGATGGGAAGAAAATGCCGGTACCGGTCCCGGACCTCCGGAGAAACTCTATGCATATATAAAACAATAGGTTAAGAAAACGCGACCGCTCACTTTCTGTGGAGGAGTCTGGGCAAGATAACTCATAACGCATTGTTTATATATAGTATTACTGGAATAATATTGCGGCGCATCAATATTTCTTGACATCGCTTGTTTACCCAGTAGAATGCACATTGTTGCAGTGCAATAACCTCACTGGTGAGTATGCACTGCCGGATTCACGGTAAGGAACCTTAGTCAAACGCAGTTTTTTGGAGATCACCATGTTTACACCCGAACAATTCGCCGTCACGAACAAAGCTGGAGTCGAGACCGTTCTGGGTCTTGCGAACTCGCAATTTGCCGCTCTGGAGCGCCTGTCCGCGCTGAACCTGAGCGCCGCCAAGGCCGCTTTTGAAGAGAGCGTCGGCCAAGCCAAGGCGCTGCTCGGCGCCAAGGATGTTCAGGAGTACGTCAACCTGAGCGCAGCGACCGCCCAGCCCACGCTGGAAAAGGCCGTTGCCTACTCCCGCAGCGTCTATGAAGTCGCATCGCAAGCGCAGGGCGAGCTCGCCAAGCTGGTCGAAACGCAAGCGGCCGAGTTTAACAAGAACCTGGTCGGCCTTCTCGACAAGGTCTCGACCACCGCTCCCGCAGGCTCCGACGTCGCCGTCGCTGCCGTGAAGTCCGCGCTTGCCGCGGCCAACACCGCCTACGACAGCTTCAACAAGGTTGCGAAGCAGGCTACCGAGATCGCCGAAGCGAATTTCGCCGCTGCGACCTCTGCGGCGAAGGAAGCGCCCCGCAAGCGCGCTGCCGCCGCGGCCTAAGAAACAGAGTTTTTCGCGCCCGCGGTTCCCTCCTCCTCTGCGGGCGCCCTAAAGCCCTGGCGAAAGCCAGGGCTTTTTGTTTGCGCAAAAACCGGGGACAGACCACGGTTTTCGTTCGGCAACGGGCGAGGACGAAACCGTGGTCTGTCCCCGGTTCTCAAGGCTTCTCGACCCAGCGGCCTCCAAGCGCCGCGACCCCCGACTTCATCCGCTCGATGGCTGGCAGCACTTCGTCCGGCGCCCCGCGTACCCCGAGCTCGATGTGGCGGCGCACGCCCTCCTCGCCCATGCTCGGAAGGCTGAACGACTTCAGGCGCCGATAACGTTCCTCGACCTCCAGCATGAGCGGCGTGATCGTTGATTCGGGCAAGTCATAGACGATGATCGAGGCTTCGGCCTCGGGAACGAGATGGAACAGATGCGAATAGCGGTGATCGAGCACCCATTCGACCATCGGCCAGGCCATGACCGGGAATCCCGGGAGGAAATGATGATCGCCCACGGAGAACCCCGGGATGCGGTTATAGGGATTGGGAATGACACGCGAGCCGCGCGGAAATTCCCCCATCCTGAGCCGCTGCGGGGTGATTTCCATGTCGGTGCGCGAGCGAATTGCGGCCTCCGCATCGGGGTGCAATTCGAGCTCGATGCCGAGCGCGTCCGCCGCGCACTGCCGCGTATGATCGTCCGGCGTCGCCCCGATGCCGCCGAAACTGAACACCGCATCCCCCGACGCGAACGTGCGCCTGAGGGTGGCGGTGATGAGATCCGGGATGTCGCCGAGGTACACGCACCAAGCCAGTTTCATTCCCCGCGCGGCGAGGATCTCGATAAGCCTGGCGAAATGCTTGTCGGCGCGCTTCCCGCGAATGATCTCGTCGCCGATGATGACCGCGCCGAACCTCATTGGCGCGTCGCGCTGCCCTCGATGGGCTCGCCGCGCAGCTCACCCAGGCGCGCGAGCGCGTAGTGGATGAAGACCAGCCCTCCGTATACGGGCATCACCAGTCCCACCAGCGGTATGTGCCCGATCAGGGCCAGCGCGACGCCGAGCACGAACAGCTCCCCTTGGCTGCGGCGGATCACCTCCCCGATCTCGGCGAGACTTCCATGCTCGGCGAGCGCGTCGTAGCGGAATACGCGCTGGTTGAAGTACCCGAACAGGGCGACCGGCAGCAGCGGCCACAGCAACGGGATCAGCCACAGCGGCAGGGTGACTGCGAAGAGCAGCGAGAAGACAATGAGCGCAGCCACCGCGTTCCAGACGCTGCCCGCGAAGGTACCGCCTTTCCTGCGCTCGAGCGCCGGATAGTCCCGCCGGGCCACGTGGCTGACCATGGCGGGCATCGAAACGACGCTGATAATCATCACCGCCGTGATCAGAACGACCGGCACCAACAGGAACAGCAGCAGCAGCCAGCCGAACCAGGCGGCGACCAGCGTCATCGGCCAGGTCGAAACCGCCCACTCGTACACCGTCCACTGGTGCAGTTGCAGCTCGATCCACCTTGCGGCTTCACCCCAGTAAAGCGCCGCCAGCGTTACCCAGACGACCAGAGCGACGAGTATCGGCCACACCATGAGCCAGAGCATCCTCGGATGCAACAGGCTGGCGAACGCCTTCAACAGCGCGGCAAGGATCCGTTCCATCGGTTTTTCACCGGCTCATAGTCTGCCACATCTTCGTCAGTCGCTTGACCGAGACCGGCGTCGGCGTCTTGAGTTCCTGGGCGAAGGTCTGCACCCGCAGCTCTTCGAGCAGCCAGCGGAACTGCTCCAGTCGCGGATCGGCCGTGCCGGACTTCGCCTGCTTCGACCGCTCGCGCTGCCACTGCAGACACAGCGGCGCGAGCTCCGCTGCCAGGCGCGCGTCGCGCTGCGGATCGGCGCGCAGTTTTTCCAGCCGCAGGCTCGCCGCCCGTAGATAGCGCGGAAAATGCTGCAGCCGCTCGTATGGGGTCTTCTCGATGAAGCGCCCCGCCATCAGGCGGGCAAGGTTATCCTGGATCTCCCGGCAGGGGCCGGGAAATACCTTGGACATCGGCTGAAGCTTCTTCTGCAGTGCCGCGTGCTCAGCGAAGATGATCGCGACCAGGCGCGCGATCTCGTTGGCGAGCAGCGTGACCCGCGAGCGCGCCTCCTCGCGACGCCGCTCGAACTCCGCCCGGGTCCGCGGCAAAGGGTCCTGCATGCAGGCGCGGTCGAACGCGACCGCAAGCAGCTGTTCCTTCAGATCGGCCGCGTCGCCGAAGGCCGCGAACTGCAGGACCATTGCCTGCAACTCGGGCAGATGCTTCTCGATGTGGCGGGCCTGCTCCTTGAGCTTCAGCCTATAGAGCCGCCTCAGCCCCGCGCGATGCGCCTCGCGCGCCTTGTCCACCGAGTCGAATACCTCGAAGCTGACCGCGTCGCCGTGGTCGACCAGACCCGGATAGCCGATGAGCATCTGCGGGCCGCGCCGGATCTCCATCACCTCTTCCAGATCGCCGAAGTCCCAGGCGGTGAAGCGTGCGGCCGGCGCGTCGGCCTTTGCGATCGCGGAAAATCGCTCGCCGGCCTTCTCGCCCAGTTCGGCGCGGAGCTGCGCGAGGTTGCGGCCCATCGCGAACTGGCGAGCGTGCTCGTCGATGACGCGGAAATTCATCGACAGGTGCGCCGGCAGCATCTCTGTCCGGAAGGCATCGGCGGGAATCGCGAGATTCAGCTCGCGCCGCGCGTGGCGCGCGATGGCCTGCGCAATCGGCACATCGGCGGCCGGGTTCGCCGCGATGAGGTTTTGCGCGAATTCCGGCAGCGGACCCAGCGGATGGCGCAGCCTGTGCGGCAGCGTTTTCGCCAGGCGGGTGATCTTTTCGCGCGCCAGCCCCGGGACCAGCCAGTCGCATCGCGCCGCGTCGACCTGGTTCAGCGCGACCAGCGGCACGGTGAGCGTCACCCCGTCGCGGGGCGAGCCCGGCTCGTGATGATATTCGAGCGCGAAGCGGTGCCCGGTCATCTGCAGCTCGTGCGGAAACTGCGCAGTGGTGATGCCGGCCGCCTCGTGGCGCATCAGGTCCTCGCGCTTCAGGAACAGCAGCTTCGGATTGGCGCCTTCGGCTTCGCGGCGCCAGCGGTCGAAGTCCGCACCGTTGTGGATACCTTGCGGGACGAGGCTGTCGTAGAACGCGTAAATCAGGTCGTCGTCCACCAGCACGTCCGGGCGCCGCGACTTGTGCTCGAGCTGCTCGATCTCGCGTACCAACCTGCGGTTGTGCGCGAAGAACGGCGCGCGCGTGTCGTATTCGCCTTCGACCAGCGCCTGGCGGATGAAGATCTTCCTCGCCTCGGCCGGGTCCGTCGGGCCGTAGTGCACGCGCCGCTTCGCGTAGAGCAGCAGCCCGTAGAGCGTTCCGCGCTCGAACGCTGCGACGCGCGCGGGCTGCTTCTCCCAGTGCGGCTCGTAGCGGTGGCGCTTCACCAGGTGCGTGCCGACCGACTCCAGCCACTCCGGCTCGATGCCGGCCACGCAGCGAGCGTACAGGCGCGTGGTTTCGGTCAGCTCCGCCGCCACGATCCAGCGACCGGCCTTCCTGCCCACGCCCGAACCGGGGTGGACCCAGAAACGGATGCCGCGCGCGCCCAGGTAATTGCCTTCCTCGGTCTTCATGCCGACGTTGCCGAGCAGCCCGGCGAGCAGTGCGCGATGGATCTGGCCGTAGGTCGCCGGCGCCTCGGAGAGCCGCCAGCCCAGCTCGGCGACGAGCTCCTTCAGCTGCGCGTGGACGTCGCGCCATTCGCGCATGCGGTTGAACGACAGGAAATGGACATGGCAGGCTTCGTACAGCTTGCGCAGCGATTTCTTGTGCGCCAGCGCCTCTTCGAAAAACTTCCACAGCTTCAGCCAGGAAAGAAAATCGGACTTTTCGTCGTCGAAGGGCTTCTGCGCCTCGTCTGCGGCGGACGCGCGCTCGCTCGGCCTTTGGCGGGGATCCTGCACCGAAAGCCCGGCGGCGATGACCAGCACCTCTGCCAGTGCATTTTCCGATTTCGCCGCGAGCACCATGCGGCCGATGCGGGGATCGACCGGCAGCCTCGCCAGTTGCCTTCCGACCTCCGTGAGCTCGTTGGACTCGTCCACCGCGCCCAGCTCCGCAAGCAGCGCATAGCCGTCCTGGATGGCTTTCGGGGACGGCGGATCTATGAACGGGAATTCCTCTATCGGCCCCAGGCCGAGCGACTTCATGCGCAGGATGACGTGGGCGAGAGATGAGCGCAGGACCTCCGGATCGGTGAACGCCGGGCGCGAACCGAACTCCGCCTCGGTGTAGAGGCGGATGCAGACCCCGCTCGCGACGCGGCCGCAGCGCCCGGCGCGCTGCCTGGCCGAAGCCTGGGAGATGTTTTCGACGCGCAGCTGCTCGACCTTGTTGCGGTAGCTGTAGCGCTTGATGCGTGCGAGGCCCGTATCCACGACGTAGCGCACGCCGGGAACGGTGAGCGAGGTCTCGGCGACGTTGGTGGCGAGCACGATTCGCCGGCCGAGGTGCGGTCTGAACACGCGCTCCTGCTCCTCGACGGTGAGCCGCGCGAACAGGGGCAGGATTTCCGTGTGCGGCGGGTGGTGCTTGCGCAACGCCTCCGCGGCCTCGCGGATCTCCCGCTCGCCCGGGAGAAACACGAGAATATCGCCCTGGCCCTCGCGCGCCAGCTCGTCGGCGGCGTCGCCGATCGCCTGGTTGAGATCGTGATCCTCGTCCTCCGGCTCGAGCGAGTGGTAGCGGACCTCCACCGGATAGAGCCGCCCGGAGACCTCGATCACGGGAGCGCCGTCGAAGTGCCTGGAGAAGCGCTCAGCGTCGATGGTCGCCGAAGTGATGACCAGTTTCAGGTCGGGCCGCTTGTCTTGCAGGAGTTGCTTCACGTAGCCGAGCAGGAAATCGATGTTGAGGTTGCGCTCGTGTGCCTCGTCGATGATCAGCGTGTCGTACTGGCGAAGCTCGCGGTCATGCTGGGTCTCCGCGAGCAGGATGCCGTCGGTCATGATCTTGATGTAGGAGCGCGGACCGACGCGGTCGGTGAAGCGGATCTTGTAGCCGACCGCAGCGCCGAGCTCGGTCTTGAGCTCCTGCGCCACGCGCGCCGCGGTCGCGCGCGCGGCGATACGGCGCGGCTGGGTGTGTCCGATAAGAGCGTTGATGCCGCGGCCGAGCTCGAGGCAGATCTTCGGCAGCTGCGTGGTCTTGCCCGAGCCCGTCTCCCCGCAGACGATGACCACCTGATGCGCGGAGACGGCCTTCGCGATCTCCTCGCGCTTCTCGCAGATCGGCAGCTCCGGTGGAAATTCCGGGCGCGGGGCGAGCGCGCGGCGCTGTTCGATCTCGGCCGGGGAAAATGCCATCAGGAATGCGGTCGCGGCGCCGTCGCCGCTTACTTGCGGCGCAGCAGGCGCTCGGCGTAGCGTGCCAGAGGATCCACTTCCAGGTTGACGCGGTCGCCTTTGCGCAGATGTCCGAACGTCGTCGCCGCAAGCGTGTGCGGAATCAGGTTGACCTCGAATTCGGCGCCCCTCACGGCGTTCACCGTGAGGCTCACGCCCTGCACCGCGATCGAACCCTTGCGGGCGATGTAGCGCGCCAGCCCCGCCGGGGCGCGCACGCGCAGCCGCCGGTTCGCCCCCGCCGGCTCGAAGCGCGTCACCCTCCCGACGCCGTCGACATGGCCGAGAACGAGATGGCCATCGAGCCGGTCTGAAAGTCGCAGCGCTTTCTCCAGGTTCACTGCTCCCGCCCGGTCCAACCCGGTGGTGCAAGAGAGCGTCTCGCGCGAGACCTCGACGCCGAAAGTCTTCTTTGCGCGCTTCACCACGGTGAGGCACACGCCGTTGACCGCGATGCTGTCGCCGACAGAAACATCGCGCAGACCGAGCACGCCGGCCTCGATCGCGAGGCGCAGACCGCCCCTGCCCGGTTCGACCCGGCTGATTTTGCCGACGGCGGCGATGATTCCGGAGAACATGGACAAGAATTCTACTTGGCTGTCGGCATTGCGGCTGGTCCCGCTGCCCGCGCTTCCGGGGTGAGGAGCATGAGCGATCCGCCCTTGCGGCAAGTCGTCCCGTTTTCGCGGGAAACGACCTTTGGTGGGGCCTCGCCTCAGGCGCTTCCGCCCTGCGGGATCCCGTATCAGCCCGAATTCGATCCGCAACCGGCCGTTCCGCCGCCGCCCGCCCGAAAATTCTCCAGAGCCTGCTCGAACTCGGCACGGGCGCGGTCGGGCACCTTCTCCCCGCATTCGTAACAGCGGTTGGTCATTCGGTCGAACCAGCGGCAGCCGCACTCCTCGCAGGCAAGCTCGGGCGCGCCGCTGGGATTGAAGAAGATCACCGGCACGCCCCGAGGAAAGCGAGGCCCAGCGAATCGAGGAAATCCTCGTATCCCGCTTCCTGCAGCTCGTGCTTCGCCTTCATCACGAAGAACAGCATGTTCCCCTGTCGGATCATCTTCTTCATCACGGCGAGTGCCTCGCCGTCGAGGTTAGCGAGGATCGCTTCGAGTGCCGCGTCGTCCGGCACCAGCAGCAGGTCGACCTGCGCCTCCTCGAAGCGCAGGCACGAACGGACACCGGCGCGCATGCCTTCCTCCTTTGCCTCCCAGGCGAGCATCCTGCCCTCGGGGAGATCCATTGCTGCGAGACCCGCCAGGCGCCTGCCCGGCAGCAGATTCGTGGCTGAGCGCGGCAGGATGCCGATGCGTGATCCGGGCAGCATCTCGGCAAAAAGCCCCTGGTGCCGGTCGAGCATGGCCTGCCAGGCCTGAAGGTCGGAAAAAACTTCGAGCGCCCGCGGGCTCAAGGGCGCCTCAGACTGCGCGCGAGACGCGCATGGTTCAGATCCTCGCTCCGAGCCGGTAGCCCTCGTGGATCGCGGCGTCCATCCCGCGCGGCATGAGCGCGTCGCCGCAGCCGTGAAGCTCGTCGATCATCCACTCGAACTCGGCGAACATCTCCTGGTTGGACCGGCGCGGCGCGGCGGCGATCACCGTGTCCGCGGGGATCGTGGTCTGCGTGCCGCGCGCGTCCGCGACCACGGCACCCTCGGCGGTGACGCGCGCGAGCCGCGTCGAGGTGAGGACGCGGATCCCCAGCTCCTCGACCCAGGCGTTGTGCCGCCACTTGAAGGTCGGCATCACGTCCGCGCCGATGCGCTTGTCGGCCTCGACCAGGGTGACCTCGGCGCCGTTCTTGCGCAGCGACTCGGCCACGACCAGTCCGATCTTGCCCGCGCCGATGACGACCACGCGCCGACCCGGCTGCACGCGGCCGCGCGCGACTTCGAGCGCGTCGACCAGGCGCTCGCGCCCCTCCAGGTGCGCGTACGCTTCCAGGTCGGTGCGCGCCCCGGCCGCCACCACGCAGACGTCGTACTGGTGCAGCACCGAGCGCATGAACCTGGCGTTCGCCTCGACGCCGAACTTCATCTCGACGCCGAGCTTGGGCGCCATCACCTCGTAGTGGCGCACGACGCTCTGCAGGTCCTCGGGCCGCGCGAGATCGTTGGCCGCGTAACCGATGAGGTTGCCGCCGATGCGCTCGCTCTTCTCGTACACCGTCACCGCGTGGCCGCGCCGCGCCGCGGTGATCGCGAACTCCATGCCGGCCGGGCCGGCACCGATCACCATGATCTTCTTCTTCACGGCGGCGGGCGTGATCGCATACTCGGGTTCGACCTCGTGGCCGAGGGCGGGATTCATGGTGCAGGTGTAGGGCAAGTCGCGGAACACGCGCGACAGGCAGTTGAGCGAGCCGATGCAGCGCCGCACCTCGTCCAGTCGGTCCTCGGCCGCCTTGTGCACGAGTTCGGGATCGGCGAGCAGCGGACGGCACACTTCCCAGAAGTCGAACTCGCCCTTGCCGATGCACTCGTTCGCCATGACGGGACCGGGGAGCCGGTTGCCGAAGGCGATCGGAATGCCGGGACAGGTGCGCTTGGCGCGCGCGGCGAGGTAGTTCCAGTGCCCGGGGGCGACATCGCGCCCGATCGAGGACTCGGGCGCCTCTTGCCAGCCGACGGTGACGCTCAGCATGTCGACGCCGGCCTGCGCCGCCTGCTGCATCAGTTCGAAACACTCGTCCTCGGTGTTGCCGCCCCAGCGGTCCATCAGCTCCGCGCCGTTCAGGCGCACCACCAGCGGATGCTCGGGCAGGGCCTGCTTGACGCCGTCGATCAGCTCGCGCATGAAGCGACCGCGGTTTTCGATCGAACCGCCGTATTCGTCGCTGCGCTGGTTGGTGAACTTGGAATTGAACGAGGCGAGCAAATAGCCCATGAAACTCGTGACCTCGACGCCGTCGAAGCCGGCGCGGATGGCGCGCTTCGCCGCATCGACATGCTCGGCGATGCAGCGCCGGATATCGTCCGTCGACATCTCGCGCGGCGGGCGGAAGTGAGGCAGCGTCTGCGGCACCACCGAGGGCTGCACGCAGTAGCCAAGGTCGATGCCGCCGTAGCGCCCGGCGTGCAGTATCTGCTGGATCGCGACCGCGCCCGCATCGTGGATGCAGCGCGCGATGGTCTCGAACTGCGGCAGGAATTTGTCGTCGTAGAGCGCCACCTGACGGAAGTAGGACTTGCCCTCGCCCCGCGGATCCGGATAGGCGCCCTGGTTGGTGATGATGCCGCAGCCGGTGCCGGCGATGACGCGCGTGCGCGCCAGCTCGCGCGGGGTGATGTAGCCGTCGCGGGTGTTGTAGTTGGAGACGCAGCAGGCGCCGTACTTGATCGTGTTCGGCGTGGCGAAGCGGCCGATGCGCCCCGGCTTGAACAGGTGCGGGAGTTTCCGTTCTCCGGGTCGGCTCATGGCTCCCTCCGTGATACTTCGCTTTCCAGGGAGCATGGTAGCAAGAGTAGCGACGGACAGGTACGCGCATACGCCGATTTCGACGGCCTCATTCGTCGTGCGGTAGAGTGCGGGTTTGCCGACGGTCGGGTCCTCCGGACACCCGGGTGAGGCGGAGGACCTCGGTGCCGCGCCCCCGGGTTGAGGCGGAGCGCCTGAGCGCGCAGCTGGCGGCGAAGAAGCCGTGGCGGTACCGCAGCCCTTCAATCCGGTGCAAGATTACGGGAATGGCGCACGAACCGGGAACCTGGAAGCACGACCTGAGCGCGAGATTGCGCACGCTGTGGGTGCTCAAGATGCTCGTGACCACGGGCGGGATCGCGATCTTCTTCTATGCGTACTTCCGGGTCATGCGCGATCCGCTGTTCGCCGTGACCGTCATGCCGGTGACTTGGATCGACGGGCTCATCCCTTTCTGGCCTCCTTCCTTCTTCCTGTACGCATCGCTGTGGCTCTACGTCGCCCTGGGCTCCGCGCTCCTCAAGGACACCCGCGAGCTCGCCGCCTGGGGAGCGGCGTCTGTTGCGATGATCATCGTCGGCCTGGGCCTATTCCTGGCGCTGCCCACCAAGATTCCCGATCCGGGGATCGACTGGCTCCGCTACCCGTCGCTCGCGTTTCTCAAGAAGGTCGACGTTACGGGGAATGCCTGTCCGTCGCTGCACGCCGCCTTCGCCGTGTTCACTTCGGTCGTGCTTCACGGGACCCTGACGGCCATCCGCGCCCCGCGAGTCCTGCTCGCGGGCAACGTGCTGTGGTGCCTCGGCATCGTCTATTCCACCGTCGCGACCCGGCAGCACGTTGCGCTGGACGCTGTCGCGGGCTCCCTCCTCGCCGCGGCGGGGTCGGTCGTGTACCTGCGATTCGTCGCGCTCGTCAAGATCGGCCGGCACCGGCCAGCGCCGGGTCAGCAGCAATTGGTTCCGCGCCGGCGTCCGGACTGACACCGGACGGTCCCGTCGACGAGATGACCCTATCGCGCGTCTTCGACGCGCCGCGCGAGCTGGTCTTCAGGGTCTGGAGCGATCCCGGGCATCTGAAGCAATGGTGGGGACCGAAAGGCTTCACGCTGCCCGGCTGCGAGATGGACTTCCGCACCGGGGGCGCGTACCGCTTCGTGATGCGCGGACCCGACATTTCTGGACCTCGGCCTACAGGCGATCGACGACTAGCAAGAGTTCGTTCAACCTGTCGATTTCGCCAAGCCTCGTTCGTCGTACAGTCAGGGCCAGGCTTTCGATCCGGTTGAGATCGACCGAAGGTCCGGCTCCCACCCAAATGGAGAAATTGCGATGCGATTCATGATGATAGTCAAGGCCACGAAGGACTCGGAGGCTGGCGTTATGCCCTCCGAGAAGCTCATCGCCGAAATGGCGAAGTACCATGAGGAGCTGCAGAAAGCGGGAGTGCTGCTCGATGCCTCGGGGCTCAAGCCGAGCTCGAAGGGCTGGCGCGTCAAGTACGCGGGAGCGAAGCGCACCGTAATCGATGGACCCTTCACCGAGACGAAGGAGCTTATCGCCGGCTACACAATGATCCAGGTAAAGTCGCGGGAAGAGGCGATGGAATGGGCCCGGCGTTTTCCCAATCCCGCCGTCGACGGCAGGGAGGGCGAGATCGAGATCCGGCAGCTCTTCGAGCTGGAGGATTTCGGTCCGAGCGAGGCGGTCGATCGTTTTCGCGAGCTGGATATTGGAACGAAGAACTAACCGCGGCGCGCCTGCAGTTCACCTCCTGGAGATCAGTCCATGAAAAAAACGTACAAAGTCATGACGAACGTAAAACCGATCCCGGACGGGATGCACTCCGTGACACCGCACCTGATTTGCGCCGGCGCGGCCGACGCCATCGAGTTCTACAAGAAGGCCTTCGATGCCGTGGATCTGGGGCGCTTGCCGGGCCCGAAGGGCAGGCTCATGCATGCCGCGATAAGGATCGGCGATTCGACGGTGATGTTGGTGGACGAAATGCCCGAGTGGGGCGCGTTCGGGCCCAAGTCGCTCAAAGGCTCCCCGGTCACCATCCACCTCTACGTCCGGGATGTCGATGCATCCGTCGCGCGCGCCGTCGCTGCGGGGGCGAAGATAACGATGCCGCTCGATGACATGTTCTGGGGCGATCGTTACTGCAAGGTCGAAGACCCGTTCGGGCATCATTGGTCGATCGCCACGCACATTCGCGAGGTGAGCCCCGAGGAGATGCAACAGGCGATGCGGAAAATGGGCGGCTGAGAGGGGTGCGCGATGAAATTCCTGTGCCTGATATGTGCCGAGAAGGTGATGGAGCAGATGACCGAAGCCGATGCGGAGAAGCACTACCAGGACTACACGGAATTCACCGAAGCGATCAGGCGCAGCGGCCACTTCATCGGCTGCAACCGGCTGCTGCCCCCCGGGGCCGCGACCACGGTGCGGGTGCGCAATGGCAAGATCCTTACGACCGACGGGCCCTACGCGGAGACCAAGGAACAGCTCGGCGGCTACTACGTCATAGAGGCGAAAGATCTGGCCGAGGCGATAGGGGTCGCTGCAAGGATCCCGGGCGGATGGATCGGCAGCGTCGAGGTGCGGCCGATCGCCGAGGACGCGCGGACGCTGCGCGCGCTCGGGTTTGCCGCCGCGAGGTGAAGCCTGAACGCTGCGCCGCAACGACAGTTGTCCGCAACCATTTTCAACATGATCCGGAGCGAGCGATGAAGACGAAGTATTTGTGTCTGGTCTACCTCGATGAGAAACGGCTAAACGAGGTGCCCGACGAGGATTGCGTGGAATTCGACACCGCGATCCGGAAGAGCGGCCACTGCAGCGCCTCGGAAGCACTCGAGTCCGTGAAGACCGCCAGCACCGTGCGGGTCAGGAACGGGAAGGTCTCGGTTACCGACGGGCCCTTCGCCGAGACCAAGGAGCAGCTCGCCGGCTTCTACATGGTCGAGGCGAAGGACCTGAACGAAGCGATCCAGCTCGCCTCCAAGATCCCGCCGGCGCGAGTGGGAAGCGTCGAGGTACGGCCGATCCGGCCGATCCGGGAAACGGTGGGGCGCCTGCAAAAATGACGGCAAGAATGTTACCCGCATCGCGGCGATCATCACGACGCCCCGGTAACACTGGAGGTACGGCGCGTGTCTATCCGCCCTGGGGCCGTATGCGGCAGGTCGAGCGCCGAGCGGCGGGGTCATGACTAAAGTTGCAGTCAACATCACGTAAGGAGACTTCACATGCGATACGTAGATGGATTTGTGATACCCGTCCCGAAGCGGAAACTGGAAGCTTACCGGCGCATGGCGCAGAAGGCCGCCAAGGTCTGGCGGGATCACGGCGCTCTCGGAGTGGTCGAGAGCGTCGCCGACGACGTGAAGCCGGGCAAGTGGACGTCCTTTCCGCGGGCGGTGAAGCTGAAACCCGGAGAGATGGTGGTGTTCTCGTACATCGTGTACAAATCGCGCGCGCACCGCGACCGCGTCAACTCCAGGGTGATGAAAGACCCGCGCATCACCGGCATGGGGGACGTGAAGGACATGCCTTTCGATGCCAAGCGCATGATCTACGGCGGATTCAAGGTCATGGTGGGGTTCTGAAAGAAAGGAGACCGTCATGTTCAAGACCATCGCCATCGGCGTTCTCGTCCTGATCGCCGCCCTTCTGAGCTATGCCGCGACCCGGCCCGATACGTTTCGGGTCGAGCGCGCGGCGAGCATCAAGGCGCCTCCGGAGAAGATCTTCGCGCTCGTCAACGACCTCCGCCGATGGGGATCCTGGTCCCCCTGGGAGAAGAAGGATCCCGCGATGAGAAGAACCTTCGGCGACGCAACAAGCGGCAAGGGCGCCTCGTACGCGTGGGAGGGCAACAAGGACGTCGGCCAGGGTCGCATGGAAATCGCGGAGTCCGTCCCGCCTTCCAGGGTCAGGATCAAGCTCGATTTCGTCAAGCCGTTCGAAGCCCACAACCTCGTCGACTTCACGCTGGAACCCAAGGGCGAATCCACGCAGGTCACTTGGGCCATTCACGGTCCCAGCCCCTACGTCTCCAGGCTCATCGGAATCTTCGTCAGCATGGACAGCATGATCGGCAGGGACTTCGAGGCCGGACTGGCCGACCTCAAGGCCGTCGCGGAAAGGTGACCGGCCGCTCCTTTCGCTCGCGGCGCTGATCGATCGCCGTGGCGACTTCCGATACCTATCGCGCGATCGACGCGATCTGGAGGATCGAGTCGGCGAAGATCATCGCGGGTCTCGCGAGGATGGTTCGCGACGTCGGCCTCGCCCAGGAGCTGGCGCACGACGCGCTTGTCGTCGCGCTGGAGCGCTGGCCGGAAACGGGCGTCCCGGACAACCCGGGCGCCTGGCTCATGGCGACCGCGAAGAACCGCGCCCTGGATCACTTCCGTCGCAACAAGCTCCTCGAACGCAAGCACGAAGAGCTCGCGGGCGAGATGGCGCTCCGCCAGGAGATGGCCGCGTGGGATCGGGAAGCCGCACTGATCGACGGGGCGGACGACGACATCGGCGACGACCTCCTGCGGCTCGTGTTCACGGCCTGCCACCCGGTGCTCTCCACCGGGGCGCGCGTCGCGCTCACGCTGCGCGTGCTCGGAGGACTGACGACCGAGGAGATCGCTCGCGCCTTTCTCGTCCCCGAGCCGACGATCGCCCAGCGAATCGTGCGGGCGAAGCGGACGCTCGCCGAGGCTCGCGTCCCCTTCGAGGTCCCTCGCGCCGACGAACTCGCGGCGCGCCTCGCATCGGTGCTCGAGGTCCTCTACCTCGTCTTCAACGAGGGCTACTCGGCGACCGCCGGCGAGGACTGGATGCGGCCTGCGCTGTGCGACGATGCGATCCGGCTCGGCCGCATCCTCGCCGGGCTCCTGCCGAACGAGCCCGAGGTCCACGGCCTGGTCGCGCTGATGGAGATCCAGGACCTCCCGCGCGAGCGCGCGGGTCGGTCCGTCGGGCGAGCCCGTGCTCCTGCCGGACCAGGACCGCGCGCGCTGGGACCACCTCCTCATCCGCCGCGGCCTCGCGGCGCTGGAGCGCGCCGGGACGCTGAGCGGAGGTGCGGGGAGCGCGCCCGCGGGCGCCCTGGGCCCCTACGCACTCCAGGCCGAGATCGCCGCCTGTCACGCGCGCTCGCGTACCGCGGCGGACACCGACTGGGCGCGCATCGTTGCGCTCTACGACGCGCTCGCCCAGGTCGCGCCGTCTCCCGTCGTCGATCTCAATCGCGCGGTCGCGGTCGCCATGGCTTTCGGGCCGGCGGAGGGGCTGGCTCTCGTCGACGCGCTCGCCTCCGAGCCGCTTCTCAGGACTTACCACCTTTTTCCCGCCGTCCGCGGCGACTTCCTCGCGAAGCTCGGCCGCGTGGAGGAGGCTCGCGCGGAGCTCAAGCGCGCGGCCTCCCTCACGCGCAACACGCGCGAGCGCAAGCTTCTCCTCGATCGCGCCGGCGCCCTGGATCATTCGCTTCGCGTCGTGAAGTAACAGCGACCTCGCCTCCTCATCGAGGAGAGGTGCCGCGAAGGGGCAGGGTGGTAAGCTTTGCTCCCGAATGAAGATCGCCACCTGGAACGTCAACGGCATCCGCGCGCGAGCGGCGCAGATCGTCGAATGGCTGGAGCGCGAGCGCCCGGACGTCGTCTGCCTGCAGGAACTGAAAGCGGAGGCCGGACAGATCCCCGAGCAGGTGAAGCTCGCGGACTACCACGCGTACTGGCACGGACTCCGCGCGTATTCGGGCGTGTCGCTTCACATCCGCAAGGACGCGTTCGGCACCGAGCCGGCGTTCAGCCATCCCGAGTTCGACATGGAAGCGCGCATCGTCCAGGCCGATCTCGGCGGGCTCGTGCTCGCCTCGGTCTACGTGCCCAACGGCGGCAAGGACTACCAGGCGAAGCTTCAATTCCTGCTCCGGCTGTCGGAGTGGACCCGGCAGCTGCGGCGTGAAGGGCGCGAGCTGGTCCTCGCCGGCGACCTGAACGTCACGCGCAGCGACCTGGACGTGCACCCGAAGGAGCGCAAGCCCGGCGCCATCGGCCAGCGCGAGGAAGAGCGCGAGCTCTTCGAGAAGGTGCTCGGCACGCACCTGGTCGACGTCGCCCGCGCGCTCGACCCGGACAATCCGTCCCTGTTCACCTGGTGGGCGCCGTGGCGCGACCTGCGCCGGCGCAACATCGGCTGGCGAATCGACTACGTGCTCGCTTCTCCCTCGATCGCGGCGTCCGCCGCGAGCTGCGTCGTGCACGCCGACTTCGGCTCGAGCGACCACGCGCCGGTGGTGATGACGACCGCCTGAGCGGCGTGAACGACCCTTTCGATCTCCAGCGCTTCGTCGAGGCCCAGGCCCCGGTCTACGAGCGGGTGTGCCCGGAACTGCGCGCGGGCCGCAAGCAAAGCCACTGGATGTGGTTCGTCTTCCCCCAGATCGAGGGGCTGGGCTCGAGCGCGATGGCGAGGAGATTCGCCATCACCTCGCGCGAGGAGGCCGCAGCGTATCTCGCGCACCCGATGCTCGGCCCGAGGCTGATCGAGTGCACGCGCCTGGTGAATCTCATCGAGGGACGGTCGATCGCACAGATCTTCGGTTCGCCCGACGACATGAAGTTCCGATCCTCGATGACGCTCTTCGCGCGGGTCGCCCCGCAGATTCCGGTCTTCGCCGAAGCGCTGGAAAAATACTTCCAGGGGAAGCCGGATTCCCTGACGCTCGAGCGCTTGTGACGCGCGCCGCTAGAGAATCCTTTCTCCGAATTTCGCGAGCGCCGCCTCCGACAGGGTCAGCCCCAGTCCCGGCTGTTCCTTGAGCGTGAGCCTTCCCTTGGCGATCTTCGGCGGGTCCTCGAAGAGTTCCGCCTGCAGCGGATCGCGCTCGGGGTCGGTAAAAGACTCGACGATCGCCCCGGCCGGACTCGCCGCGACGATGTGCGCATGGATGAAGCAGTCGTGGTGCGGCGCGACCTCGACGTGGTTGAGCTCGCACAGCGCCGAAAGTTTCCGGCCCTCGGTGAAGCCGCCCATCATGGTGCAGTCGAACTGCAGGATCCGGATCGCGCCTTCTTCCAGGAGCGCGCGGCAGCCGTAGCTCGTCAGCTCGCTCTCGCCCGCCGAAAGCGGGATGCGCGTCTTCTGCGAAAGGAGCTTGAGCTCGCGGCGGTCGTCGGCCCAGTGCACCGGCTCTTCCAGCCAGCGCGGTCGCAAGGGCTCCAGCAGGCGCGCGCCCTCGACCGCGGTCGCGAGGTCCCAGCCGCGGTTGACGTCGATCATGAGATCGCTATCCTCGCCGATGACTTCGCGCACCAGCTCGAGGCGCTCCATGTCCTCGTCGAGGCCGACGCCCCCGGCCTTGGCCTTGAAGCCGGTATGGCCCTGGCCCTTGAGCATCTGCATTTCGTCGCGCAGCTCGGAGAGCGTCTTGCCGTCGCGATAGTAGGCGCAGGTGACATAGCAGGGGACTTCGCTGCGGTAGCCGCCGAAGAGGCGCCACAGCGGCAGGCCGGCGGCCTTGCCGACGATGTCCCAGAGCGCGATGTCGACCGCTGCCGCGATGCGCACGATCGCCTCGCGCGACCAGCCTTTTTCGTGCGCGTGCCGCTGCCAGGTGAGCGCGAACAGCGTCCGGTAGAGCGCCTCGGGCGCGAGCGCATCGGCGCCGAGGACGAGCTCGCCGATCCCGCTGCGCACGGCGTGGATCGCGGCTTCGATCGGGGTGTAGCTGGTGGCGAGGCCGATGCCTTCGATTCCCTCGTCGGTGTGCAGCCGCACCAGGATCTCGTTCGCCTTCGGCACGATGAAATGGCTCACCCAGTGCGGGCGGCCGGTGTCGGGCGCGCGCAGGATGTAGACTTGGAGTCTTGCGATTTTCATTGGAGGCGCCTGCACAGGAAATGTACGGTCGGGGTCGAGCCGCGTCAACCGCGAGAACGCGACCCCGCTCGCGCCGACTGGCGCGGGTCAGGCGTAGGAGCGCAGGCGCCGCGAAAACTCGACCAGAGGCCCGATTCCGCTCGCCTCCGCGCGCCGGCACCAGTCCTCCAGTTGCCCGACCAGTTGCTCGCGCGAGGCCGTGGAGCGTTCCCACAGCGCGGCCAGCTCGCGGCGCATCGAGACCGTGATCTGCAGCACGCGCGACTTGGGCAGCACTTCGGCGAGCCGCGCGCGCTCGCGCTCGCGCAGCATCCTGTCGTCCCGGTCCAGCCACGGCCCGAGGGCCTGCAGCGCGCGCGCATCCCCGGGCGAGCGCAGGCGCAGCTTCGCAAGCTCCTCGGCATAGATCCGCTTCAGCGACCGGGCGTATTTCGCCAGAACGTCGTAGCGGCAGGCGATGACCGCCATCAGGGTATCGGGATCGACGACGGGTTTGGGCGCGACGAAACGCGGCTTCGGCGCTACGTGCTTCACCCTGGCAAGCCCGAGCGCTTCGAGAACGCGGATGTACAGCCAGCCGAGATCGAACTCGTACCACTTGTTCGAGAGCTTCGCGGAAGTCGGGTAGGCGTGGTGGTTGTTGTGCAGCTCTTCGCCGCCGATCAGGATGCCCAGGGGCACGATGTTGGTGCTCGCGTCCGGCGTCGACCAATGGCGATAACCCCAGTAATGACCGATGCCGTTGATTACGCCTGCCGCCCAGAACGGGATCCATATCATTTGCGTCGCAAAGATCAGCGCGCCCGGGACAATTCCGAACAGGGCGACATCGATGACGCCCATCAGGATCACCCCGCATTTCGGGAACTTCGAGTAGAGCTTGCGCTCGATCCAGTCGTCCGGAGTTCCCTGCCCGTAGCGCTCGAGGGTCTCGGGCCGGTGGGCCTCTTTGACGTAGAGAAACACCCCGCCCCACAGCACGCGATTGAGCCCCAGGATCTGCGGGCTGTGCGGATCCTCGGGCGTGTCGCATTTGGCGTGGTGCTTGCGGTGCACCGCGGCCCATTCTTTCGTCAGCATGCCGGTGGTGAGCCACAGCCACAGCCGGAAGAAATGACTGACCGCCGGGTGCAGGTCGAGCGCGCGGTGCGCCTGATGCCGGTGCAGGAACACCGTGACCGCGATGATGGTGATGTGCGTCAGCAGCAGGGCGATCGCCACGGCCCCCCACCCAGGGGGGCCGAAGACGCCGGAAAAAAGCGGCAAACTCATCGAACCTTCCTCTGGTCCTCAACCTAGCCGAGGGTCGCGCCGTGCATCTTGACCCAGGTCAACCGGCGCGCCGGCCCCGCGGCACGGTGCCGGTGCCGAGCCGTTCCCCGGGTTCGGGCCGCGGTGGCCGAAAGGCGCACCGCTCGCAGGCGCTCACCGGCAAGATTCGCCGCGCCGGGCAGCAGCGCCTGTCGCACTGCCTGTCGCACTAGATCTTCTTGAAATCCTCAACGGTCTGCCTGGCGTCGCCGACGGTCTTCTGCACCTTGCCGGAAATCTGCCTTTCGAGGCCCTTGACCTGTTGTTCCTTGCTTCCGACCAGCTTGCCGGCCTGCTCCTGGACTTTGCCGGCAACGTCCTTCGCCACGCCCTTCACCTGATCCTTGTTCATGTTCGATTGCTCCGAATGTAAGCGCCGTACTCGACGCGATTGAAAATGGCTGCTATATCTTGCCCAGCAGGAACAGGATCAACACGATCAGCAGGATCAAGCCGACCCCGCCGCTGGGACCATAACCCCACCTCCTGCTGTGAGGCCAGGTCGGAATGATCCCCACCAGCATCAGCACCAGGACCACCAGAAGTATCGCGCCCAGACTCATCTCGTTCTCCTTTCGGAGCGCCGATCCCGCCTTCGCGTTTGCCGATGGCGGCACGGCGCACAGCGTTTCTTCCTTACTTCTTGATGCTATCGAGGCTCTTGACGGCCGGGTCCGAGAGCAGCGCGGACTTCACTCTCGCCGTCACCACGCTGTCGTCGATCTCCGTCCCCACGGTCGTCTTGGCAACCGGTGCGCCCGTACTTTCCAGGCTGTTTTCGCAGCCGGTCATCCCGAAGGACACGGCGCACGCCAGCAGCACGCCCTGGGCAAATACCACCTGGTGTTCTTGCATGACCGTCTCCGGGCGGGTTGAACGAAGGCCGCCGCGGCCGGGAAAGCCCCGGAGCGGTAACCTCGGCCAGCCTACATCGGAGCTGTTTTGCCGTATGTACGCCAGCGCGCAAAGAGTCGCGGGATCTACCCGGAGGGCCGGCTCTCGGCCGGCGCGACGCGCTGCCTGCCCCCGAAAGTCCTACTCGAAGCCGACCCGGGCGGGCCAGCGACCGGTAGACTTCCCCGAACCCGAGAAAAAAGGCCCTCCCGATGAAATTTCTCCGCAATTCGGCTGCGCTCGTTTGCGGCCTGGCGCTCGCCGGCTGCGTCGGCGCCCCGGTCGAAGAGCTGCTCGCTTCGAGCTCCATCGTCGCCGAGCTTTCGCGCGAGAGCGGTGATCTGGTGGAAGCGGCGCGCTTCTCCGCCGGCCGCGCGGGCGAAGCTCCCCCCGGCGACTGGGGCCGCTTCATCGTTTCGCCTTTCGCCTCGAAGAGCGAGTATCGCCTGGTCGATAACGGCCCGCGGGTGGTGCTCGAGGGGAGTGCCGACGGCTCGGCCTCGGGGTTCTACCGGCGCATCCGCATCGACCCGGCGCGCCAGCCGGTGATCGATTGGCGCTGGCGCGTGCTGCAGACGCCGGCCGAGCTCGATCCCAGAGTGCCCGCGCGCGACGACTCGCCCGCGCGCGTAATCGTCGCCTTCCACGGCGACGTGACCCGGCTCGACATCGGCGAGCGTTTTACCCTCTCCCTCTACAAGGCGCTCACCGGCGAAAAGATGCCGTATGCGATCATCATGTACAGCTGGGCGAGCGACGCGCCGGTCGGCACGGTCACGGCGAACGATCAGACCCGGAAGATCCAGACCATCGTCGTCGAAAGCGGTGGCGGGCACATCGGCGAGTGGCGCGAGCTGCGGCGCAACGTGCTTGAGGACTACCGGCGTGCTTTCGGCGAGGAGCCCTGGGACATCGTTGCGGTGGGCGTGATGACCGACGCCCGCAACACGGGCGCGAAGGCGAGCGCGCAGTACGGCGATATCAGATTCCGGGCGGCGGAGTGACCGCCGGCGCCGCCCCGGAACGCGGCGCTACTTCTTGTCGCCTTTCGCGGCGTCCTGAATCTTTTCGCCGGCTTTTTCGATCTGCTGGCCGGTCTTGTCGACGGCCTTGTCGACCTGCTTTCCGGCGCGCTCCATCGGGCCTTCCGTTTTCTGGCAGCCGAACAGCCCGGCCATCAACGCAGCCACCGCGAATGCCGCCACCGCACGCTTGTTCGATTTCATTGGTCTCTCCTTGAGCAGCGTCGGGAAGACTACCGGAAAGATGTTCCTTCGTATGTACGCTGGCGCTCACAGCGTCCCTGAGGCGGGTTTCAGCGACGCCGGCCGTTGAGGCTCGGTTGTCTCCGCAGGACGACAGCCGAGTATCGCTGCTGCGCCTTGTGCGCCTCACGCGCGGCAACCGCCCGCCTCTCGCCCCTGTCAAAGTAGAATGCGCCCGATGTTCCGCACAAAACGCCGCTCGAAGTTCTGGCGCACCCTCCGCTACGCTTTCCTCGCGCTCGCGCTGCTCGCCGCGAGTTTCACGCTCTATCTCGATTTCCGCGTGCGCGCGGAGTTCGAAGGAAGGCGGTTCGCTCTCCCGGCGCGGATCTACGCCCGCCCGCTGGAGCTCCACGCGGGACTGCGCATCGCGCCCGGGGACGTGATCGCCGAGTTGCGCGAGGCCGGTTACCGGGAGGTCCGGCGCGAGGAGCCGGGCTGGTTCGTGCGCGACAACGATACGCTCGATATCGCGCTGCGGCCGTTCGTCTTCTGGGACGGGACTCAAGGTGCCAGGCGCATCCGCATCGGCTTCGAGGACGGCAAGGTCGCCACGGTGCGCGACGCGCTGGGCCAGGAGCTGCCGCTCGCGCGCCTGGAGCCGCTGCCGATTGGCGGGATCTATCCCGCGGGGAACGAGGACAGGGTGCTGGTCCGTCTCGGCGAAGTGCCGCATCACCTGGTGCAGGCGCTGATCGCCACCGAGGACCGCAGCTTCTACTCCCACCACGGCTTCGACCTGCGCGGCATCGCGCGCGCTGCATGGAATTTCCTGCGAGGTCGGGGGCTGCAGGGCGGGAGCACCTTGACGCAGCAGCTGGTGAAGAACTTCTTCCTCACCCCCGAGCGCACGCTGCGGCGGAAAATCACCGAGCTCTTCATGGCGGTGCTGCTCGAGCTGCACTACGACAAGGACGAGATCCTCGAGACCTATCTGAACGAGATCTACCTCGGCCAGGACCGCGACCGCGCCATCCACGGCGTCGGGCTCGCTTCGCTCCATTATTTCGGCAAACCGGTCGAGCACCTCACGCTCGGTGAAAGCGCGCTGCTGGTCGGCATCGTCAGGGGCCCGGGCGTCTACGATCCCTACCGTCACCCGCAGCGGGCCCTCGAGCGGCGCAACCTGGTCCTGCGCGAGACCCGCGCCCTGGGCTACGCCACGCTGCAGCAAGTCGCCCAGGCGCGCGCCGCGGGTCTGGGCTTGAACCCGAAGGCCGCGATGGGCACCTCGCCTCACCCTGCTTTTCTCGAGCTGGTGCACCGGCAGCTCAGGCGCGAATACGACGAAGCCGACCTGCGTACGGAAGGCCTGCGGGTGTTCTCCACGCTCGACCCCCGCGTGCAGGGCGCGGCCGAGCGCATCCTCGAGCGCAGGCTCGCCCAGTTCGACAAGAGCAGGCGCTTCGGCGAGCCGGGGCTGGAAGGCGCGGTCGTGGTTACCGACAGCCAGACGGGCGAAGTGCAGGCGCTGGTCGGCGCGCGCGACGCGCGCTACCGCGGCTTCAACCGCGCGCTGGACGCCCTGCGGCCGGTGGGGTCGCTCCTCAAGCCCGCGATCTATCTCACCGCGCTCAGCCAGCCCTCGCGCTACACCCTGGTCACGCCCATCGACGACGGGCCCTTCGTGTGGAAGAGCCGCGGCGCGCCCGACTGGCAGCCGTCGAACTACGACGGAAAGTTCCACGGCGAGGTGCCGCTGCGCACCGCGCTCGCGCTGTCCTACAACGCCGCCACCGCGCGCCTCGGAACCGACCTGGGCGTCGAGAACGTCCTCGCCACCCTGAGGCGCCTGGGGGTGGAGCGCGAGATGCAGCCCTACGCCTCCACCCTGCTCGGCGCGGTCGACCTCTCCCCGCTCGAGGTGGCGCAGATGTACCAGACGATCGCGAGCGGCGGATTCCGCACACCGCTCCGAGGCATCCGCGAAGTGACGACGCAGGACGGCAAGCCGCTCAGGCGCTATCCGCTCGCGGTCGAGCAGGCGTTCGCGGCCGAGCCCATGTACCTCCTCACCGCCGCGATGCAGGGCGTGGTGCGCGATGGCACGGCGCAGTCGCTCGCGAACTGGCTGCCCCCGGAGACCGCGGTCGCAGGCAAGACCGGCACCACCGACTCGCAGCGCGATGCCTGGTTCGCGGGATTCACCGGCGCGCGGCTCGCGATCGTGTGGATCGGCTACGACGACAACCGCGCGGCGCGCCTCTCGGGCGCGGCCGCGGCGCTTCCGGTCTGGGGCGAGATCATGGCCGCGCTCGCGCCGGAGCCGCTGCTCCTGCCCAAACCCGAAGGCATCGAGAACGTGCTGATCGATCCGGCGAGCGGATTGCGCGCCGACGCCGGCTGTCCCGGAGCGCTCGAGTTGCCGTTCGCGCAGGGCTCGGCGCCGGCGGCCCGCGCGCCCTGCGCCACGGTCGCGGGGGTCGCGATCGAGCAGGTGAAACAGCGCGCCAAGGGCTTCTGGGACCGGTTGTTCGGAAAATGAGCGGAAAGCGGGCGGAAATAGCGGAAAATAGCGGGCGATGAACCTCCGATTCGCATGGGCCTTCGCGGCGCTGCTCGGGGGCTGCGCGGGCCTGCCGCTGCAGCCGCCCGGGCAGGCCTCCGCGCCTTCGCCCGAGCCCGCGGCCCACACCGAAAG